>JAFSXD010000001.1 GCA_017444245.1 Selenomonadaceae bacterium
TACAACGACTTTGCGCCCGAGTTGCCGCGCGATTTTTGCCGCCTCAACATAAACTTGAGTTTTTCCCGAACCCGTCACGCCGTGCAATAAAAATCCTGAAAATTTTTTCGCGTCAATGGATTTTTTCAGCGCGTCAACAGCGGCAATTTGTTCAGCAGTCAACTCAAAATTTTTTTGTACGGGCTTGATTTGTGCGTAGCTGTCACGAAGAACGCGGCGCATTTCGACTTCAATTAAATTTGTGTCCAAAAGTTTTTTGATTACGGCATCGGAAATTTTTTCTTCGTGAAATTGCGCGGCAGTCATGAAATTTTTTTCCTGCAGAATTTTTAAAGCTTTCAACTGCGCAACTTTACGCGTGAAATTTTCTTCGTCGAAAGTTCCAACCAACTTGAAAACTTTTTCTAACTTCAATTTAATTTTCCGTACATGTTTTGTCGGCATGAAAAGCGACATTGATTGAGCAAGCGGGCACAAATAAAAATCTGCCAGCCATTGAGCCGCCCTTAGCATTGCCGCGCTGAACCATGCCTCTTCGTCGAAGGCGTCGGCAATTTCTTTTAACGCGAAAGGAAATTTTGTATCGTCGGGAATTTTTCGCACGCTCATAACGAATCCGTCAATTTTTTTTCTGTTTCCGAAAGGAACGACGACGCGCCAGCCCGCAGTTAAAAAATTTAATTTGTCGGGGACAATGTACGTGAACGTTTGCGATATTGATTTGGTTTGAACATTCGCGCAGACTTCGGCAATTATCATGAAAAATCTCCTTAGTGAATGGGAAGTAGGGAAAATTTGAAAACGATTGTAGACGCAATGAAAGATTATTCGGCGGACGGTGCGCTTGCATTTCACACGCCGGGACACAAGCAGGGACGCGGGGCACATGAACTTTTGCGCGAATTGATTACGGCGGAAGGATTGCGGCGGGAAGTTTCGCTGATGGAGGAGTTGGACGATTTGCACAGCCCTCACGGTTGCATAAAGGCGGCGGAAAAATTTGCGGCGGAACTTTGGCACGCAGACGACGCGCTTTTCATTGTCAACGGGACGACGGGCGCAATTCAAGCCATGATTTTGGCGACGCTCAAGCCGAATGATTTTGTTTTTGTGCCGCGAAATTCACACCGCGCAGTTACGGCGGGATTGATTTTATCGGGGGCAATTCCAATTTTTTTGCCGGTAGATTTTTCCTCTGAATTAAAAATTCCGTTGAACGTGACGGTTGAAACAGTTCGGCAAGCGGTAAAAAAATTTCCGCAAGCACGAGGATTAATTTTGACTTCGCCAAATTATTACGGCGTTGCGGCGGACGTTGAGGAGATTGGAAAAATTTTACACGCGGCGGGAATGTTGCTGTTGGTTGACGAGGCGCACGGTGCACACTTGAAATTTTGCGCGGAACTTCCGATTTCGGCAATGGACGCGGGCGCGGATTTGGCGGCTCAGTCCACGCACAAACTTTTGGGATCGCTCACGCAAACTTCAATGTTGCTTGTGGGGAAAAATTTTTCTGACGGCGAACGAGTACGACGCGCGGCAAGTTTACTTCAGACGACCAGTCCGAACTATTTACTTTTGGCGTCGTTGGATATTGCGCGGCTGCAAATGTTTGAATGCGGGCAAAAAAAAATTTCTGCGGCTGTTGAATTATCGCGAGTTCTCCGCGCAGAAATTAAAAAAATTTTTGGGTTGGCAACTTTCGACGCCGTGAAAAATTTTTCGTTGGATTTAACCAAAGTCACTGTCAACGTTGAAGGCTTGGGATTGACGGGCATCGACGCCGAAAAAATTTTGCGCCATGAATTTAAAATTCAGTGTGAACTTTCTGATGCGTCGAATTTGCTTTTCATCATTTCTTACGCGGACGATTCGGCGACGGTCGAAAAATTAATAACTCAACTTTCAAAGCTACAAGCTACAACCTACAACCTACAACCTACAAGCTACAACCTACAACCTACAAGCTCAAATCTCCAACCCGCTGAACTTTCGCCGCGTGAAATATTTTTTTCTCCAAGCGAAACGGTAGCGTTAGAAAAATCCGTCGGAAGAATCTGCGCGGAAGAAGTGACGTTTTATCCGCCAGGCATACCGATTTTAAATCTCGGCGAAAGAATCACGGCTGAAGTCGTTGAAAAAATTCGTGAACTTCAAGCGGTTGGCGGACGAACACTCGGCGACGCAAATTTTGTGAAAGTAATTTAGCGATGTTCGGCAATGTACTTGCGCATGAACTTAATCGTTTCGTCGGAAATAATATTTTCTTTCTTTTCGTAGTTGATGATACGAAACAGCATGCTGACGCGCTCAATGATTGGCTTGTTGGCGGTCTTGAATTTTTCGTTATTGATTGTGAGTTCGACTTTGCCACTGGTGGACAGCACGCTGAACGACGCGCCGAGAAGTTCTTTTCCTTCGGGATTTTTAATTGAATAGCGGATATCCAAATCGCCCGCAGAAGTTTCCCACGTAAGCTGTCGGTTAATTGCCTGATAAACCAAAATGTCGATGTACTCTCTGATAATTTCATGCGTTCTGGTATTCATAAAATTTCATCCTTTCCAAATTTAGTGAGCAGTGTATTACTTACTTATTCATCATTGATTTAACCGCGTTGGTGAGAGCGTCCATTTGCGAAGACAGCCGCGCATCCACTCCGCCGTTTGGAGTTTCAATGACACAATCTCCTGGTTTCAGCGCGTCATCAGAAATTATTTCCAAAATCGCCGTGCCGTCCGTCAACAAAGATTGCAATTCGCCGCGCGCCGTCAAAACCAAATCGTAACTGTTCGGCTCAACGTGAACTTTAATTTCTTTTTGGTCACGAACGTACTTGATTGATTCGCGAACTACGGGTAAAATTTCTTTTGGCACGTCAATAAAATGTTGGGGCAAAATTTTTTCAATCGCCATCATCAAAATTTTTGCGATGTCGTCTTCTGCGCGAATGAAATATTCTGCGGTGGCTTCTTTGGCATCTTGAATGGTTTTCTGCGCTTTTTTGTTGGCGGCGTCAATAATTTCTTTCAGCTCGTCGTGAGCGTCCTTGTCGCCCTTCTCGAATCCCTCGTGATGTCCCGCCTCGAAACCTTCATTGTGACCTGCCTCGCGTGCCCTTTGACGAAGTTGTTCGGCGTCTTGTTTTGCGTCGTTCAGCATGCCGTCGCATTCGGCTTGAGTACGTTGCTTGAGTTCTTTAATTTTCTTCTCGTCTTTTTGCAACGCGATAAATCTTTCGGCAAGATTTTTTTCACGCTGATCGATATCGTCAAGCATTTGTTTCAAAGTTTCTTCGTTGATTCGGTCTTCGTCGGCGTTGTTTTCTTCTTCGACTTTTTCGCTATCTTCGGCAGGCTTTTCTTCCTTCTCATCTTTAACGGGAACTCCGATTTTCACAGGTTCGCCGCTAGCCATTGTGTAACGTACAATTTTGTTTGGCACTCTCATCATCATATAAATTACCCCGCATTGAAAAATTTCCGTAGCTTTTTCAGAAAATTATATCACGAACTTTTTTTTTCGTCTATAATTGCAGTCTTCTTTGACGCGTAAAAATTTTTCCCGTTCCTTAAAGAGGTGAATTTATGGCGACAAAAAATTTGCCGCAAGTTGCAGACATGGAGCTGGAACTTTTAGGCATGATGCTTTTGAAAAACGGCGAAGCAATTCCGACAATAGCGGCGATAATTCGCGCGGAGGATTTTTTCCTTGAAGAGCACAAAATTATTTTCGGTACGATAATGAATTTGTACATCAGGAAAATTACGCCGAATATTCTTTCGCTGTACGAAGAATTGCGCAGAAAAAATGATTTGGACAAAGTCGGTGAAACGCTCGTGCTTTCTTTGGGCGAAGTTGCCTACACGACGGCTTTTGCCGAATCTTACGCGAACAAGATTAAAGAAAAATCTTTGTTGCGTCAGCTGATTCAAGCGGGCGAAGAAATTGTAACCGATTCTTACGCCGATGAAAAACCTGTCGAAGAAATTTTGGACGACGCCGAAAGAAAAATTTTTCGCGTGACTGCAAAGAGTAGCGGCGCGGAAATTGAATCCATTCAGCCGATTTTGCAACGCGCATTTGAAAAAATTCAGCTTGCCGTTGACAACAAAGGAAAACCGACGGGCGTCAGCAGCGGCTACGTAGATTTTGATCAATCGACGAGTGGTTTTCAAAAGTCCGATTTAATTTTGATTGCGGCGCGTCCGTCAATGGGCAAAACTGCTTTTGCGCTGAACATTGCAATGAACGCGGCGGATTTGGAATTGGGGAAAAAAACCGTCGCTGTGTTTTCTCTGGAGATGAGCAAGGAACAACTTGGACAGCGTCTGTTGAGTTCGCAGAGCGGAATTAATTCAATGAAGTTGAGTACAGGAAATCTTGAGCCAAATGAAATTATGGAAATTGGGCAGACCATTGACCGAATGGCGGATTGGAAACTTTTCATTGATGACACTCCGGCAATTTCTGTTTTGGAATTGAGATCGAAGGCGCGGCGATTAATGAATGAGTACGGTTTGGATTTAATCATAATTGATTATCTTCAGCTGATGCAGGGCAGGGCGACGCGAAATTCTGAAGGCAACAGACAACAGGAAATTTCGGAAATATCGCGCAGTCTCAAGGCGTTGGCTCGTGAATTGCAAGTGCCGATAATTGCGTTGAGCCAACTTTCACGCGGCGTGGAACTTCGCGCGGATAAACGTCCGTTGCTTAGCGATTTGCGCGAATCCGGTTCGCTGGAGCAAGACGCCGATATTGTCATGTTCATTTACCGCGAAGAGTATTACAATCAGGAAACGGACAACGCGAACATTGCGGAAATTATCATTGCGAAAAATCGTAATGGTCCGACGTCGTCAATCAAGTTGCGTTTTGACAAAGCCTGCATGAAATTTCAAAGTCTTGCAAGCGAAGAGTGATTAGATCGATAGATCGATGGATCGATGGATCGATAGTTAGTTGAAAAAAAAATCGCCGAAGAAAATTTTTCGGCGAGTGTAAAAAAATTTTACTGATAATCTGACGGCAAAGTTAATCTTCGTTGTTGTCCGTCGAAATGCATTTGAGTGATTCGCGCCGCCTTCGACGATTCCATTTTCGCGATAACTTGTCCTGCGTTGGCTTCGTTCATTTTTTGGAGAATCAAAACGACTGTGTCCAAGCTTACGTCGTTTAAAGCCTTCGCTGCTTCTTCCGGTTTCATGTTGTCGTAAATTCGCGCCAACTTAGAGATACGTTTTTTCTCTGCCGCCTCGCGTGCCTTCGCTTGCTCTTCAATTTGTTTTTGCGAAACTTTCACGTCTTTGGACTTACGCTCATCCTTTTTCTCTTCGGGTTTAGGTTCAGGCGGTTTGTTATTTTGCGCGACAACGGGCGCAGTTTCGGCGGGTTTACTTTCCTCTTCGGGCTGTGGCTCGGGTTCAGGCGGCGGAGGCCACACCACGCCTTCAGGCACAGCAAAATATTCAAACTGCTGACCCGTGCCAACCAGCGGCAACCTGTACAAGCCGACCGTTTCATTTACCCAATCAACTTTTTCTTTTTCGATGACTTCGTAGTAAATGCACGCGGCAAACGCACTGATACCGACCAACGCCAAGAAAACTATAACGAAAAGTCCAATCAAAATTTTTTTTAAGATGCCACCTTTTTTTTTCGCCATTTCGCCACACCTTTCAAATCGTTAGCCGCTGATAATATCCATTATGCGCCCAACATAATTTTGAGTTTCACTGTACGGAGGGACGCCGCCATATTTTTGAACTGCGCCCGGCCCTGCGTTGTACGCGGCAAGAGCATGTTGAACGTTGCCGTTGAATTTGTCAAGCATTTGCCGCAAATAAATTGTCCCGCCTTCAATGTTTTGCGCTTTGTCATAGGGATTTACTCCAAGCGCGGCGGCAGTCTCCGGCATCAGTTGCATTACGCCGATTGCGCCGACGGGAGAAATTTCATTTTGATTCATGTCTGATTCGGCGATTGCAACTGCTCTGACGAGTGAGGGAGAAACTCCGTTGCGACGTGCAGAAAGATTTATCAAATCTTCTGTGGAAGAATCGCGCGATTGTTCAAAGTTTGAATCCTTGTCCGGCGCGTCGTTGGGGCTTGGGGCTTTTAACTCCTCAAAAATTTTTTCGATTGACGAAGTCGACAAAATATTTGGCGTTGCGACGTTACCGGAAGTCAATGCGGCGACAAAATCTGTGACGTTGACGGCGTCTTTTTTATTTGCGGACAAATCGGAAGAATTTTTTTCCGAAGCGGCGGCGTCTTTGTTCTCATGAATTTTTTCTTGACGAGAAATTTCGGCGTCCAATTTCGTTTGAAAGTCCGCACTGATTTTGTCCGCGCTCAAATTCTTTTCCGTCTCGACAAATTGATTTTGAATTGACGCTATCCGATTTTGAATCTGCGCAATTCTTGCGGGAACTCCGATTCGTTCAATGGGGTTTATTTCCAAAACATAATCATCCTTTCAAAAATTTAACGGCTCAAAAAATTTTAATGGCGCATGCTAAGTTGCAAACCGATTTCGTCTAAAAATTTTTGTTCCTCCGCAAGCAATGCCTCGTTGTATTCGCGCAAACGTTTTTCTTTGAGTTGCTCGATACTTTTCACGTACGTCATTAAATCCGTCAGCACTTTCAATTTTTGTTGACGCTCCTGCATTGTCCGCAAAATTAATTGTTGTTGCTGTTCGATTTGTTCGCGTTTCCAGTTGACGAAGTTCGTGTAAATCATGATGACATCAACGGTAATTGTTTTGCCTTCGGAAGTTCGGGCGGCGTATTCGGCTTGTCCCGCCTGCAATTCTTGCAACAAAGTTTGCAAATGCGCTCTGTGCTCCTCAAGGCGGCGCGAAACTTCGGCAAATTGAAGTTCTGCCTCATCTTTTTTTCTTTGCGTGACGTTGAGGAGTGTTTCAAGTTGGAATTTAAATTTTTTCATCGCGGTAAGATTTCAAACGAGAACTGCGGCGCGTTTGGCAATTACAAATTCTTCGACGCGCATTAACATGAAACAGTAGTCGGACAGACGGTTCAAAAAAATTCCGTCGACTTCGTGAACTGCTTCAAAACGTGCAAGCTTGCAAAAAATTCTTTCGGCGCGGCGCGCAGTTGTACGGGCAAAGTCGATAATCGCGCCTGATTTTGTATTGCCCGGCGTGAGGAAAGATTTCAGCGGCGGCAAAAGTTTATCCATTTCGTCCATTTCTCTTTCCAAAGTTTTAACGTCGTCTTCGGTGATGAGCGCAGGTTTATTCATGCTTGCAAGGTCCGCCATGAGACGTGGCAAAATTTTTTGCAACTGAAAAATTTTTTCGCGCACTTCCGCAACGTCCGAAAACGCCCGCGCCATTCCCAGCACAGAATTAAGTTCGTCAACCGTCCCGTAAGTTTGCACGCGCGGATCGTCCTTGTCAACTCTTTCCCCCGTAAACAAACCGGTCTTGCCGTCGTCGCCGGTCTTCGTGTAAATTTTCATTGTTGATCTCCTTCGTTGAGGATTGTCACGTTGACGCCAAAAATTTATTCAAGCACAAAATTTTCATTCGCCGCGATAAATTTTTCTGCGTCCTTGAAGTTGGGAAAATTTTTTTTAATCTTATCGAAGTCCCAATCCCACCACTTAACTTTCTGCAACGCGTCAATAATTTCCTGCGAAAAGCGATAATCAATAATCTGCGCGGGATTGCCGGCAACTATCGCGTAGGGCGGAACATCTTTTGTGACTACCGCGTTGTCCTCAATTATCGCGCCGTCGCCAATCACAAGCGGATTATCGGCGTCACTTGCAATTAAAGTTGCATCTGAATTTATTTTCACATCCGAGCCGATTAAAATTTTGTGCACTCCGTTTTGAATTTGAGTGCCTTCAAAATCATAGACGCTGACAAAATTTTTTTCGGGCTTGCGGAAAAATTTTACTTTCACGTTGTCCAAAATTGAAGTGTAATTGCCGACGTGCATTTCCCCCAAAACATTTTTGCAACTGAACAAAATTTTTTTCGCGTAACTTTCTTTGCCAAGAGAAATTGCAACATTCCCGCCGACTAAAAAAATTCTTTGATGAACTGTTCGACTTTCGTCGCTAAATTCATTCCCTGCAATTTCGCCGTAAGCCATGCCTTCAGCAAAAAATTTTGGGAAATTTAAATTTGGAATTTGAAAAACTCTTCCGTCCAAAATTGCATCTTGAGGAATTTGAAATGACTCAAGTATTTTCCGATGCTCATGAAAATTATTTCCCGCCATAACGACAGCTATTTCAAAGGAGGGCGGGTCTATAATTTTTCCGCCAAGCTTTTCGTAGAAAATAATTTCTCTTCCCTCAACAATCGCGTAGCCGACGATGTTTATAAAATCTTTTTCCTCAAACGGCTTGATGTAATTGTAAAGTTCATAGTTGAACGGATTCGTACTCCAAAGCAACGTCCTCTTTCCAAATTTCGATTTAATGGAAAGCGTTTCACTCAAGCCGCGTTTTTTCAAAAATTCATTGGCAATTTTTACCATGTCGTCGGCAACTTGAAATTGCACTCTTCGTTGAAGATGATCTACAATTTCCAAGTAATCATCTCTGGAATTTACGTACTCGCTGTAATTGATTAACTTAACATTATCGCAATCAGCAAATTCTTTTTCCAACAGAGGATTTATTTTTTTTCGTCTGGTCGCCTTGATTATCGAGGCTTTAGTTTCGTCATAAGCCGTTTCGATACCAAGCATGATAACCAGCAAAACTTTTTCGGGAATCAACGAACGGATTTTTTTGTAATTCTCTACAATTTCTTCCGGCTCAAGAGGTCCTTCGTATTCAAAGTTTTCACGGAAACGCCGTAGCATTTCGTAAGTATATTTCGCGTCGCAATACCACGCATCTTTTCCTGAAACGTAGTCAGCCCACTTTTCTGAATCAGTCAAATCGTCCCAAGCTTTGAAAACTATACGAGCTCCGGTTTTTTTATTCCGATAAACATTCGCGTAAGTGTCAACCAACGTGCTCAAGAAAATCACGTCGTAATTTCCGGAAAAAATTTCTGTTTCAAAACTTCTTGCGTCAATGAAAGGAAAATTTTTCGCCATGTCGTTTATTTCTTCGGCGGGCAGGTAAGTTGATTCGATTATGTGCACGCTGTGACTTTGGGCGGAAATTAAAACTCCATGTTCGTTTACAAAATTTGTTTCTAAATCAACTTTGCCTAAGGATTGGAGAATTTGAAGTATTTGCAGAAGATCGCACGGACCTTTCATCAAAATTCGCGGTGCATTTTGCACAGTAATTTTTTCGGCGTCACTTGCTTGCGAAAAATATTTTTTAAGAGAAATCTCCTCAACCCAAATGGGGGGGGGTAGGAATTTAGTTGTGATGCGACTTCTCCTACAGTTGTAATTTGTGGAAAATTTAATTTTGCGTAAATGAATTGTTCGACGCCCATGCCGAGCACGCGGCACGAAAATAAAAAATGTTGCAGACGATTTTCCACCGTGTCAAGGCAATAAAAACCGACTGCACCATAATCACCGAATTTGTCACGCACAAAAATCAATGCGCAATTATAGCGATCGTCTTCAACCAATTTTTCCAAATCAGATTTTGAATCGCGGCGTTTCGTGAAGTTCAGCTGATTCGTTCGCGCAACCAACTCCGCAATGCGCTCAAGATTTTTTCTGCAGTCATGGGAAATTGCAAGCTGAATGTTGGCACTCTGTAAAAATTCTTCGTTAGACGCGGCGGATTTTTTTTCCGATTGCTTTTTCTCCAAAATTTTGTACCGGTTCAATCGTTCGTGTTTGGCGTCAGAAATTTTCAGCGAATCGGCCGCGCTATAAAGTTCGTCAAGATTTTTTGCGTCAAGCGTCATAATCTCCGGCAAATAAAATTTCGCCTCGCCCAAATTGCTTGAGTTGTCGTCGACGAACAAAACATTTTCTGCGCGAAGTCCCATATCGTCAAGCATGGACTTTATACGTTCGCCCTTAGGCGTCCAATCTATTGACGGAAAAACGAATAAATCCCAAATGTCCCACGCGATTAATTTTTCTTTGACGGGCTGAAAATCATTTTTTGAACAAATTGAATTGATAATGCCTGCGTCCGTTAATTTTCGTAGTGTTGAAAAATTTTTTTCAATCGGTGTAACGGGAATTTCTGAAGTTATCGTCCCCGCCCAAAATGTTTCGTCCAAATCCCAAATTACGAGCTTAACTTTTGTGATGTCAAACATTTTCAGTCCTCAAAAATTTCTAGTTCGCTGAAATAAATTTTAATTTCACGCGCGGCATTTTCGGGGCTGTCCGAAGCGTGAACGGCGTTTCTGGTGCTGCTCTCCGCGTAAAGTTTGCGTACCGTTCCTTCTGCGGCGTTGTCTGGATTCGTTGCACCGTGAATTTCGCGAACTCGTTTGATGACATTTTCCCCAGCCAAAACCAACGCCATAATCGGCGCACTTGTCATGAACTTTACAAGATCGTCGTAATACGCCCGCCCGATGTGTTCGACGTAATGACTTGCGGCAATTTTTTCATCCATTTTCAAAATTTTTGCCGCGCAGATTTTAAAACCTTCCGCCTCGTACATTTTCAAAATATCGCCGCAATGACCCGCGCCAAATGCGTCCGGCTTTATCAATACCAAAGTTTTTTCCACGTTAATTTCTCCTTAAAAAATTTTTCATTACGCATTGCGCGTTACAAATTACACATTACGCATTGTCAAACGGCGTTGCGTTCATCAAAAGTTTTGGATTATTGTCACCAATCCAGCCGAGCGACCACTCATTTTCGACAATCAGCACAGGATTTTCTTTTCTGTCCAAGACAAACATTCCGCGATCCGCGCCGCGCAGAGTTGCAGGCGTAACTTTGCTGTCGTCTTCGTATTTCAGCCAACGCGCAACTTCAAACGGCAACATCGTCAGCAAAATATCAACGTTGTATTCGGATTTCAAACGGTACTGCAAAACTTCAAATTGCAAAGTCCCAACCGTGCCGACAATGTACGAATCCGTTCCCGCACCGACGGGATAAAAAAGTTGAATCGCGCCCTCCTGCGTCAACTGTTCGATACCCTTTGCAAACTGCTTGCGTTTCATCGTGTCCTTTGCTTGAACGCGCGCAAATTTTTCCGGCGGGAAAATCGGAAAGTCTTCAAACTTAAACTTATGCGTGGCGTCCGTCAAAGTGTCGCCGATTCCGAAAATTCCCGTGTCGAAAAGTCCTACAATGTCGCCGGGAAAAGCTTCTTCGATAATTTGACGCTCCTGCGCAAGAAATTGTTGAGGTTGCGAAAGTTTAACGAGTTTATTCGACGGCGCATGCCAAACGTTCATGTTTCGTTCAAATTTCCCTGAACAAATTCGTATGAAAGCTAATCTGTCGCGGTGCGCAGGATTCATATTAGCTTGGATTTTGAAAACGAAGGCAGAAAATTTTTCGTCGGTGGGCTCAATAATTCCGTCGTCCGAAAGTCTTGGTGCAGGCGGCGGCGCAAGTCTCAAGTACTCTTCCAAAAAATTTTTCACGCCGAAATTTGTCATTGCCGAGCCAAAAAAAGTTGGCGTCAAATCCCCCGCGTTGATTTTGTCCAAATCGAATTTTTCTCCCGCCTCGTCCAGCAACATCAAATCATCTTGCAAGGCGTCAAAATTATTTTGCCCGATACGTTTAATAACTTCCGCGTCGTTCGGCGAAAAAATTTCTGAAATGCGTTCGGTCTGTCCATGCGAAGTGTCTTCGGCAAAAAGTTCAACCAAATTTTTTTCGCGGTCGTAAACGCCGAGATATTTTCCGTCCGTGCCGATTGGAAAATTCATCGGATAAGCGCGAATCCCCAAAACTTTTTCAACTTCGTCAAGCAAATCAAGCGGAACTTTTCCGTAGCGATCCAATTTGTTTATGAAAGTGAAAATTGGAATGCGCCGTTCACGACAAACCTTAAAAAGTTTTTTTGTCTGCGCCTCGACGCCCTTAGCAGCGTCCAAAACCATAACCGCGCTGTCGACAGCCATAAGCGTGCGGTAAGTGTCTTCGGAAAAATCCTGATGTCCCGGCGTGTCCAAAATATTTATTCGGCAACCCGCGTAATCGAATTGCAAAACTGAACTCGTTACGGAAATTCCGCGTTGCTTTTCAATTTCCATCCAATCAGAAACGGCGTGACGTTGCGCCTTGCGTGATTTTATTGACCCCGCAAGGTGTATTGCGCCGCCGTACAGCAAAAGTTTTTCGGTCAGCGTGGTTTTGCCTGCGTCGGGGTGTGAGATTATCGCGAACGTCCGCCGCTTAGCTATTTCTTCGGTAAATGACAAATTTTTTCAAACCTCCTGCGCGGATTAATTAAGCGTTATACCAAATTTTTGAATCAAGTCTTTGTGATTTTTGAGTTGCTCCATGAACTCGGGCAAAATATTTTTCAAGTATGCAAGCTCCTGCGGATTTTCGGTAAGTTCAATACTTTTTGCGTAGCGGACATACGCAAGGAACGTTTCAAAATCTTCTTGAGTATATTTTTCTGCTACGTCGTCGCCAAAATATTTTCGAAGATTTTCGCTGATAATGTAGCAGAAAGGTCCTCCATGCTGACTTTTAAAAAACATAGAAATTTGCGAGTCAATGTAGATTGCATTTAATTTGTTGAACTGGTTTAAGCACAGTTGCACTACATTCAAATCACAAAATCGCGGAATTAAAATACTCTCCGTTTCATCTTTAAGAAATATTGTATTGTGCGAAACCGATCCGACTGTTGAAGCAAAAATTTCAGAATTTGCCAAAATATTGAGCTGTGCCTCAAGAGGAACCCTTTCAGGCTGTATTATGGAATAGCCCTTAGACTGAAAATAATTTGCCAGTCGTTCTTCTCCTATTTGTTTACCAAAACCGTGAAAAAAGTAGAACTTTTTTTCCGGCAGTGTCGAAAAATTTTTCTGCATAAAGTTTCGTACTCTGTCAATAGTTTCAGCATATTCGGTGGTGTAAAGCAGTTTCTGCCCCCCCCCCCCGCGTAGAAAAGCGACGGGTCAGGTAGAATCACGTTTTGAAATTTGGTTGCGTGTGTAATTATGTTTAATCTCGAAAGGTCTACTTCCAAAACTTGAAGAAGTTTTACAAAATTGGGAATTATGTTCTGTCCCATTAAATTTACTGCCAGCTTACAAGTTGAAAAGTATCTTTTGTAAGGATCGCTAGTCAAAAACCACAATCTTTTTATGTGATCTGTCAGACAATGCCCCCAAACAGAATTAAAAGTTCCAAGAAAAATCACAGTTTCTGGACTAATTCGTAAATCTTCATTTGGAGTGTAAACGTCGCCAATGCCTTCATGGACTGAAGTTCCTTCTACGAAATTTCCTTTGCCGTCAATGATGCCACCGAAACCATTTAATCCAAGACGACCATCTAAATCTAAGTGTGGCAAAATTGTTCCATTCTCGATAATTCGGAAATGCAATTTTTTATCGGAGAAATGAGTTTCGTTTAGCTTGTCGCCAAAAAATTCTCTGTTATACAAACCGTCGTAGTTTACCATAAAAATTTTTCCACCTTATTGAGTTATGATTTTGCCGACGAGTTCAGAAATATTTTTCAGCCGGCGACGTTGCAAATATTTTTCCAAGTCGGCGATTATTTTCATAATTACGTTTGGGTCGGCGAAATTTGCCGTACCGATTGCGACAGCAGATGCCCCCGCCAAAAAAAATTCCACAGCGTCCGCGCAACTGCGAATGCCACCCATGCCAATCACGGGAATTTTTACTGCTTGAGCAACTTGATAAACCATGCGAACCGCCACAGGTTTCACCGAGCCGCCGGACAATCCGCCCGTAATATTTCCAAGCGTCGGTTTCCACGTCTCAATATTAATTTCCATGCCAATCAGCGTGTTTATCAGCGAAACGCAATCCGCCCCCGCGCCTTCCACAGCCAAAGCAATTTCCGCAACGTCCGTGACATTTGGGCTTAGTTTCACGATAACGGGCTTGTCTGTATTTTTTTTCGCCGACGCCGTCACTGATGCCGCCGCGTTCGGATTCGTCCCAAAAATAATTCCGCCGTCTTTCACGTTCGGACATGAAATATTTAATTCAATCGCCGCCACCCCGTCAACGTCCAAAAGTTTTGCAAGCTCGCCGTAATCTTCGACGCTTGAGCCGCTGATATTTACGATGACGTTCATGCCAAAATTTTTTATGCGCGGGAGAATTTCCGATAAAAATTTTTCCACGCCGGGATTTTCCAGCCCGATTGAATTTAACATTCCCGACGGCGTCTCGGCAATGCGCACGCCCTTATTTCCGTTGCGCGGCTTCAGCGTCAAGCATTTTGTAACGACGCCGCCCATTTGTGCAAGGTCTACAAAATTTGCAAACTCTTCACCAAATCCAAACGTCCCCGACGCGGAAAGTATCGGCGTTTGCATTTTTATGCCGCAAATTTCTGTTTTTAAAAGTTCACTCATCAAAATTTCCCTTAAGCAATTATTTTTGTCACTATTACCCAACGCATGAGCGTGACGCGAATGTTACGAACTTTTTTTACTGACTAACTAGCGATCTGGCGATCTAACTAACTAATTACGAGTTCACGCCCGATTTTGTAAGCGTCATCAAGTTGCGTCTGCCAAAATTTTTTTCTGTACTCAATTTTATGCTGTTCGTCGAAAATCGAAGACTCGTACTTTGAATAATCTTTAAATTGAAGTGTATCGAAAGCCAAAAGTCTTTTTGGTTTAACTCCCAAAACATTTTCAGAAAATCTTTCGTACATTCCCGCCAAATGTTCCATGTTGAATTGTTCCCAATGATCTTTCGTCATGTTCATCGTGTAAAAAAATGCGCTTGGAAGTTTTTTAGGAAAGACCGTTGGAATTTCCGTGCTGTAAATGTAGTTGGAGAAAATCAGCCGCTCAATGAACGCAATCATTCCCGAAGATAAATTCATAAAATAAATTGGCGAGCCGAAAATTATCGCGTCGGCAAGTTTAATTTCTTCCAAAATCGGCGACAAATCATCTTTCATCGCGCAAGTGCCGTGCTCTTTACTTTTCAGCTTGCAATAAAAACAACTCGTGCAACCTTTAAAATTCAGCGCGTAAAGATTAATCGTCGTGACTTCCGCGCCCGCGTCCTGCGCACCGATCGCCGCACTCTTCAAAAGTTGCGCGGTGTTTCCGTTTTTGCGCGGACTGCCGTTAACCAAAATAATTTTTTTCATTCTAATTCTAAGCTCTCCAAAAAAATTTTACGTGTTGAAAATAAATTCCCTTGCGTCGAATACCGGACCGTCCTTGCAAACTTTTTTCCGTCCGTTTATCGTGTCAATCGAACAACTCAAGCAAGCCCCGAGCCCGCACGCCATACGACGTTCAAAACAAATTTCACAGTGCAAACCGTTTGCGATTGCCTCAAGTGCCGTGCCGTACATCATGATATCCGGTCCGCAGGTGTAGACGGCTGAATATTTATCGGCGGACAAAATTTCCGGCAAATAATCCGTCGCAAAACCTTTTCGCCCGTAACGATAGCTACCGTCGTCCGTCGTCACAAAAATAATGTCAATCGAGGGCAAGTGACTAAATTCTTTTATCCAAAACGTAACTTCGTCACGATTGCGCCCGCCAATTAAAATTTCAACTTCGCGCAATTTTTCAGCCACGCTCAAAAGCGGAGCAAGCCCCATGCCCCCGCCGACCAACAAAACTTTACTGCTTGCGTTCATGCTGAACCCGTTGCCCAGCGGTGCCAAAAGATTCAACGAACTGCCCGCCTTCAACGTCGACAAAAATTCTGTGCCGCGTCCAACCACGCGATAAAAAATTTTCACGCCGTTAATGGTTGACGCAATTCCAAACGGTCGACGCAGTGTAAATTCCGAAGAGGGCAACTTTATTTGTACAAACTGCCCCGCCTTCGCTGTCGCCGCAATTTCCGGCGCGTCCACTTCCAATTTGAAAACACTCGGCGCAACTTCTACATTGGATTTTATTTCGCTCTCAAAAAGTTTACTCATTTAATTTCGCCCCCTTCTTCCTGTGCCAGTCGTTGAAAAATTATTCTGCGCGAACGAAAATTAAAACGTTGCCCTGCGTTGAGAATTTCCATTTGTAATTTGAAATTGCCTTGAAGAACGCGAAGGAGCAATCCTCTTTCAAATCGTCGTGAAGTACGACAGCCAAGACTTTCACTCTGGAAAGCCACTCGTCAACATTGTTCGCGCTGAAGACTTCTTTTTCTGCGCCGTTGATGTCAATTTTAAGCAAGTCAATTTTTTCCGCGCCGGACTCCGCCAAAATTTTTGAAAGCGTCGTGGATTTAATTGCGTTTGAATCATCTGCGCCGGTTTCAACTACCGTGTAACCACTTTCGCCGTTTTCGTTTTCTTCCACGCGCAGAGAAGTTTCCCAACTCCAAACTGCCGAATTTGCAAGTTTGATGTTGTCGTAGAAAATCGTGTTGTATTGCAAAAATTTGAAATTGGTTTTGTCAGGCTCAATGGCGAAAATCTGCGCGTCGGGATATTCGTTTGCAAAAAAGATTGTGCTGTAGCCGATATTCGCGCCGCAATCGACAATCAATTTCGGCTGAAAATTTTCCAATTCCAATTTGTACTTGCCGTAATCAAAAATTTCTTGTCCAACGGTTTCGTCAGTCGTGCCGCCGCGATAAGAGAACGGCAAGCCCATAACGTCGCTAATTTGCAAATCGAGACTACGAATAAAATCAACAGTGTTTGACATGAAATAAAACCTCCGTTTGTTAGTGATTAGCTTAAAGCTTGAAGCTTGAAGCTTAAAGCTTCTAGCGACTTAACTCAACGCATCGCCGCCGCCAACATAATCTTGAATCGCCAGCGAATAAACAAGCCGCCTGTCACGCATGAAAGTCAGCATGCGTAAAACTTCCCAAGCCGTGTCCAAACTCGTAAGGCAGGGAATGCCATGTTCAACGGTCGCGCGTCTGATTCTGAAACCGTCACGCATGACATGTTGTCCCGGTGCTTGAGTGTTTACGACAAGATGAATTTTTCCATTTTTGATTCGCTGAATTATATCCACGCTGCGCTGATGAACTTTGCCGACAACTTCTGCGTCAATTCCAATTTTCTGCAACGCATTGGCAGTTCCCTGCGTCGCCGCGATTTTGAATCCCAAATCGTAAAACGCCCGCGCCAACTGTTTGACCTCTTCCTTGTCTTTGTCAGCAACGGTGAAAAGTATGCAACCTTCAACGGGAATGTTCATGCCCGCGCCGGTTATCGCCTTGTACAACGCCCGCGCGTAATGGTAGTCAATTCCCATGACTTCGCCCGTCGATTTCATTTCCGGTCCAAGAGAAATGTCAACGTCTTGCATTTTCGCAAAAGAAAATACGGGTGCTTTAACCGCGACGTAGGCTTTCGGTTCGATAAGTCCGGAGTAAAATCCCTGTTGCTTGAGAGTTTTTCCCAACGCCACTTGAGTTGCAACGTTTACCATTTTTATGTTGGTAACTTTGCTAAGGAAAGGAACGGTACGGCTGGAACGCGGATTAACTTCAATGACGTAAACAATTCCGTCCGCCACGACGTATTGAATGTTCAGCAGACCTTTCACTTGAAGAGCAAGTGCCAATCGTTTCGTGTAATCCGTGATGATGTAAGTAATTTTTGAAGTCAAAGTTTGCGGCGGATAAACTGCAATGCTGTCGCCGCTGTGAACGCCCGCCCGTTCGACGTGTTCCATAATTCCCGGTATCACGACATCAACGCCGTCCGATATTGCGTCGACTTCAACTTCCGTACCTTGAACATAGCGGTCAACAAGTACGGGATGATCCGGCGTCACTTTAACCGCGCGGCTCATGTAATCGCGCAATTCGTTTTCGTTGTAGACAATTTCCATTGCCCGCCCGCCTAAAACGTAACTGGGACGAACCATGACGGGATAACCTATTTCCTCCGCGCCTTTAATTGCCTCGTCAAGATTAGTGACGCTAATTCCTTTTGGACGCGGTATTCCCACTTCCGTTAAAACTTCGTCGAAACGTTCGCGATCTTCTGCGCGGTCGATGTCGTCAACGGAAGTGCCGAAAACTTTCACGCCGGCTTCTTGAAGACTTGCCGCAAGATTTATCGCCGTCTGTCCGCCAAATTGAACGATGACTCCTTCAGGTTTTTCTTTGTCGATAATATTCAAAACGTCTTCGGTAGTCAACGGCTCGAAATAAAGTCTGTCTGAAATGTCAAAGTCCGTTGAAACAGTTTCTGGATTGTTGTTGATGATGATAGCTTCAATTCCCATTTCGCGCAGTGCCCAAACGGAATGAACGGAGCAGTAGTCGAACTCCACGCCTTGACCAATGCGAATTGGACCGGAGCCGAGCACGATAACTTTTTTGTTGATTGTGACTTCGACTTCATCTTCTTCAGCGTGATAGGTTGAGTAGTAGTAAGGCGTGACTGCCTCGAACTCCGCCGCGCAGGTGTCAACCATTTTGTAGAAGGGATAAATTTTATTTTCAATGCGCAGTTGCCGAACTTCCTTTTCGGTCTTGCCCGTCAATTCGGCGATTGATTTATCGCAGAGTCCCAAAATTTTTGCGTTGCGGACGTTGCGCAAATTTAAATCGTCACGAGACAACTTAACTTCAAAGTCCGCAATATTTTTTATCTTTTGAATGAACCAGCGATCTACTTTCGTTATGTCATGAATTTCGTCGACTGTTGCAATGTTACGGCGGAGAGCTTCGGCAATTACAAAAATTCTTTCGTCATTGATTCTGGCAAGACGCTGTTTAATTTTTTCGTCGCTCCACTCGTCAAGCTGTTCAAAGTGCAAACGATGTACGCCGATTTCCAAACTGCGGATTGCTTTCAAGAGTGCGCCTTCAAAAGTGCGGTCGATGCTCATGACTTCGCCCGTCGCTTTCATCTGCGTGCTTAAAGTTTTGTCCGCGTAAACAAATTTGTCGAACGGGAAACGCGGAATTTTCACAACGCAATAATCCAGCGCGGGCTCAAAACATGCTTTCGTTTTGTGCGTGACGGCGTTCGTAATTTCGTCCAGCGTGTAACCAATCGCAATTTTTGAACTGACTTTCGCAATGGGATAGCCCGTCGCCTTCGACGCCAACGCGGAAGAACGACTCACGCGCGGATTAACTTCAATGACGTAATAATTTTGACTGTTCGGATCAAGCGCGAATTGAACGTTGCAACCGCCTTCAATTTTCAGTGCGCGAATAATTTTCAAACTGGCTGAACGCAAAAGTTGATATTCCAAATCCGTCAACGTTTGACTTGGCGCAACAACGATTGAATCGCCCGTGTGGACGCCGACGGGATCAAAATTTTCCATGTTGCAAACGGTTATGCAGTTGTCGTTGGAATCGCGCATGACTTCGTATTCAATTTCTTTCCAGCCGGCGACGCTGCGTTCAATCAAAACTTGCCCAATCATGGAATATTTCAAGCCGCGAATGACAATTTCAATTAATTCTTCTTCGTTTTCCGCGATGCCGCCGCCTGTTCCGCCGAGTGTGTACGCGGGACGAACAATCAGCGGATAACCGATTTGTTTTGCAAAATCAACGGCACTGTGAATATCTTCAACGATTGTGGATTCGGGAATGGGCTCACCGATTTCAGTCATGGTTTCCTTGAAAAATTCGCGGTCTTCCGCTTTTTTTATTGCGGTTAAGGAAGTTCCCAAAAGTTCAACGTGATTTTTTTCCAGCACGCCTTTTTCGGAAAGTTTGACTGCAAGATTTAAACCTGCCTGTCCGCCGAGCGTCGCAAGCAAACCGTCGGGGCGTTCCTTTTCGATTATCGCCGTCAAAAATTCCAAAGTCAACGGCTCGATGTAAACTCTGTCAGCAATGTTCGTGTCCGTCATAATCGTTGCCGGATTGGAATTGACGAGGACGACTTCAAGCCCTTCCTCTTTCAACGCGCGGCAAGCTTGAGACCCCGCGTAGTCAAACTCCGCCGCTTGCCCAATTATGATTGGTCCTGAACCTATTACTAATACTTTCCTAAGATTTTTTTTCTTCGGCAAAGTCAAACCTCCCTATTAGATCGATGGATCGATAGATCGATGGATCGATGGTTAAAATCCAAAAATTCTGTCGCCCGCGTCGCCCAAGCCCGGAAGTATGTAACAATTTTCGTTTAAGCCTTCGTCGAGTGTGGCGGTGTAAATCGGTACGTCAGGATGTTCGGAAGAAATTTTTTCAACGCCTTGCGGTGCGGCAACTATGCAAAGGAACAAAATTTTTCGTGCGCCTTTGTCCTTCAACATTTTCAATGCGGCTGAAGCACTGCCACCCGTCGCCAACATTGGATCTGTCACGAGTAAAATTTTTTCGTCAAGATTCGGCGGCATTTTGCTGTAGTATTCGACCGGCTGAAAAGTTTTTTCGTCGCGATAAAGTCCGATAGGTCCGACTGATGCGTTTGGAAAAATTTTCAGTACGCCGCTTGCCATGCCCAAACCTGCGCGGAGTATCGGCACAATCACAAAATTTTCTTCGTGCAAAATTTTCACGCGGCATGTTGCCAACGGCGTTTCAATTTCCGTTTCGTCGCTCTCAAATTCGCGCCCAACTTCGTACGTCATGAGCATTGCAATTTCTTCAACGAGTTCACGAAAAATTTTTGACGGCGTTCGTTTGTCCCTCAACTGTGCAAGTTTGTGCGCGATTATCGGATTGTCAACTACTTCAATCAATTCAAATTCCGCCCTTCGTAGCCGAAAAGTTTTGTACATTATATCTGTCAAAAAGATTTTTTGCCACACAAAATTTTTGCTTGAAGATATTGTCAAGGAGAAATTTTTTTTGTAAGCTGTGATGAAAGGTTGTGATTTTTTTGGCTGATGAAAATAAATTTCCATGCGAAATGTGCGGTTGTTGCTGTCGACAAGTGGGAAAAACTTCTCTTGGCAAGTCAATGGCTCTTCCCGACGGCTCATGCAAATTCCTTGACCATGAAAAAAATTTGTGCACGATTTATTATGAGCGTCCGATATTTTGCCGCGTCGACGAATACTACGAAAATTTTTTGAGTGACAAAATGTCCCGCGCAGAATATTACGCATTGAACAAAGAATCTTGCGAAAAATTGCGCGCACTCCTCAACTAAAATTTTTCAATCTTACGTTGACAAAAAGTTACGGGTGTCAATCCAATTTCTTGAACAAAATCTAACGCCGCTTGAAAATGATCTCCGATGACTTCCGCGCGGTGGGCATCAGAACCGATTGTCACATACTTGCCGCCAAAATTTTTGTAGCTCGTGTAGACCGGTTTCAGCTCGTCGAAAACTTTTTTATGGCGAAGTCGGCGCGTGTTCAGTTCCAAAACTTTTTCGCGCTCAACGATTATTTTCAAGACGTTATCAATCTCCGCCTTGAAAGTGTCGTAATCAATCGACGTGTCGTCATACGTGGCGGCGCGGCAAATGTAATCGATGTGCCCCAAAACGTCGAAGTCATTAACCGCCGCTTCCTGCGCCATTACTTGAAAATAATTCGTGTAGACGGAAAATTTTTCTTTGCCTTCAAAAAATTCTTTGATGTAAATATCTTCGCCGTCAATCGTATGAATTGAGCCGATGACTTGATCGAAATCTGCCGACAAAACAAAATTTTTGCTTGCCTCCCGCGCAGTTTTCGTCATACCGACTTCAACGCCTAAACGTAATTTTTCACCGCGAAATTTTTTGTATTCGTCCATGTATTCAGCAGCTACGAAATTAAATCCTTCCATGTCGTAATCAAAATGTTCCGTGAAGACCAAGCCGAAGTTCAAACTTTCAGCGCGGGCAATGGCGTCAACCGCTTTCATTTTTGAATCCGCAGAAAATTTTGTGTGCGTGTGACTGTCGAAAATCATGATAATTCGTCCGTCCTTTACAAAAATTTTTGAGACTGCTAAAATCTTACACCGCACAAATAATTTGGTCAACGATTGGGGAAATTTTTATGGAACTCAAGGAAAAAAATGTTTTGGTAATCGGCGCGGGGATAAGCGGATTTGCCGCCGCGAAAATTGCAAAAAAATTTGGCGCGCACGTTGTTTTGAGCGACGCCAAAGACGAATCGGATTTGAAATTTAATTTTGAAGAACTGCGCGAATGTGGAATCAATTTAATTTTCGGCAAGCAGGAAGAAAAACTTTTGGACGGCGTGGACTTGGTGATTGTGTCGCCCGCCGTGCCGTTGCGCATACCGATTTTGCAAGCCGCGTTGAATAAAAAAATTTCCGTCATCAGCGAAGTTGAGTTGGCGTACAATCTTGCGAAGTCTCCGATTTGCGCGGTGACCGGCACGAACGGAAAAACCACGACGGTTACGCTGTTGGGATTGTTGCTTGAAAGTCAATTTGAAAAAGTTGGCGTCGGCGGAAATATCGGCGTTGCGTTGAGTGAAGTTGCGTTAGAAGTTGGCGCGGGCGGGTACATCGCGGCGGAAATTTCCAGTTACCAAATGGAGGCGACAAATAATTTCAAGCCGCACATCTCGGCGATTTTGAACGTCACGCCGGATCATTTGAAACGTCATGGCACAATGGAAATTTATCAGGCGATGAAAGAAAAAATTTTCGCGCAGGAGACGGCGGACGACTTTTTAGTTTTGAACTACGATGACGAAAAAGTTAGGGAAATTAAATCCCGCGCAGGTTGCAAAGTTTTTTACTTCAGCCGCAAAAAAATTTTGGACGAAGGCGCGTTTATCGACGGCGGGAAGTTAGTCATAAAATTTGGCGGAAAAATTTTTGAACTCTGCACGGTTGACGAACTTGGAATTAAAGGCGGGCACAATGTTGAAAATGCGTTGGCGGCGTCAATGATTGCGTTCTTGGCGGGCGTGACGGCGGAAAATATTTGCGGTGTGCTGAAAAGTTTTCAAGGCGTCGAACATCGAATTGAATTTGTCCGCGAAATTGACGGCGTGAAATTTTACAACGATTCAAAGGCGACGAACACGGATTCCGCGATTAAAGCGTTGGAAACTTTCGACGGACACATAAATTTAATTGCGGGCGGCGACGACAAACTTACCGACTTGACGGAATTTTTGACGTTGGTCAATCAGCGCGTGGACAATTTAATTTTGGTCGGCGACGCGGCTAAACGTTTCAAAGAAGACGCAATAAAAAACGGCTTTGACGCAGGAAAAATTTTTGACGCCGGCTACTCAATGGAAAAAGCCGTTGATATTGCGAGAAAAATTTCCACGCCGCCGCAAGTTGTTTTGCTTAGTCCCGCTTGCGCAAGTTTTGATATGTACGACAACTTCGAGGAGCGCGGCAAAGATTTTAAGCGGATCGTTATGGAGATGATTTAATTGACTTCAAAAAAAATTTACTGCCCGTGCATTGCGTTTAAGATGAATTATTGCGACGGCGGCAAAGATTCTGAACATGTAGGATTTTACGGCATTTGTAGCGATAAAATTATCGAATATAATATCAAACATCATCGCGCTTGGTGTTCAAATGAAGATTGCGCTTGCAAGCAATATTACGATAAAAAAATTTCCCGTGATGAACTTAAAAAAAATTGGGATGAAGAAAATAACGGTGCGTATATTTGTTATGAAAGTGCCGCACTTCGCGATTGGTGCTTTGAGGCGGGTTATGATGATTATAACGGCGGCAGAACAATTCGCGGCGCAAAGGCAGGTCATCTTTGTTTGCTTACGACGGTAGCGCCTAATATGAAAGAAGAAGACAGATTTATTGTCGCAATGTTTATTATCGGAAGATTTTCTGAAGGCGACGGGGAGAATTGCGGTTTTGTTGGCTCGTATGAAAATCTTGATTACGCTTTAGAATTTATGCCGAATGAAGTTCATAAAATGAAGTTTTGGAAAGTTTATCACAATTCCGACGGCTCGATTAAATGGAGCAGCGGGCTTTTCAGATATTTCAGCGACGATGACGCGATAAAATTTTTGAAAATGGCTGTCGAAGTTAAACGCGGAACTGATGACGAAAAGGTTGCAAAAAACTTTCTCAAGCATTACTGCGAACTTAACAATCTGTCTTCGTAATTGATCATGTTGAAGAATTTTTAAATGTATCGTTATGAAGACGATTTAACTGACTTCAAAAAAATTTACCGTCCGTGACATCAAATGAAACTTTCAAGAATTGTCGCCGATTCTTCGACACAGCCGATACACGGGCGCAAATTTTTACTTCTTATTTCGCGGCAATTTATTGCGCCGACTTTGTCGAAGAATTTTTTTTCAAACTCCGCATGAAGTTTTTGGGCGTTCTCTTCGCCGAACTTTGCAGTTAGCACAAGTTCCGCCGCGCAGACTGCTCCGCATTTAATTTTTCGTCCGCCTGAATATGGGGCGGCAATTTTTTTTGCTTCGTCGTGAGTAATTCCCGCGTCGTCGCAAAACGCGCACATAACTGATTGCGAACAACTGTAACTGCCGCGCATGTATTCGACGGCTTTTTCTGCTTTAACTCCCATAAAATTTTCTCCCCACTAATTAATATTGTTCCATTGTTGAACCGATATTGCCGATACGAATTTCGCCCAACTGCAACTTGAGATCGTCAAGAGAATTTCTAAGCTCGTCAACGTAAGTTGAAAATTCTGCGGCGGTTTCGCCTTGAGAAAAATAAAATCTCATGTCAAGTTGATTTCCTTCATAAATTCGGAAAGTCAATTCAGCCGCGCCGATATTGTCCGTCAAAACGCAAATGCGCACCCAAGTTTCTTTTTTCTCTTGTCCTGTCTCGTTGTCGCGCGTGCTTTCATCGTAAACATTCAAGTAAGTCGGATAACTCATTTCGTTTACGTTTAAATAGATCGGCACCATCATCTGGAAGGAGCGTTGATTTTGTACGGGGGCGGTGAAGTTGTCGCCGCTCATGGATTTGCGAAGAGAATTTGAAAATTCCCAAATATCTTTGCCGGCACTTCTGAATTGTCGACCTTTGTAACTCATGGGAAGTTTTGCCATGTCGCAAAGTTGCATGAACGCCCAAAGTCGCGGAAGGTCCGGCAAATTTTGTTGAACTGCCGCTTGCCGAACTGTCGCCGGAACATTTTGTTGACACAGCCGCAACAAATTTTGCAAGTGACGATTTTCGAGCAATGAAAAAGTTTTCTGCGGATTGTTCACGAAATTTTGAAGTGTCGCCGCGTCTTGTGGATTCATTTCGGTATTTTGGAGGAGGAATCGCGCAAGACTTTTCATCGTGTCGAGAGTGCGCGGGGAATTTTCAAGCGGCTGACGCATAATTTGCGCGTGGGCGTCCTTCATTTGTTGACGGACGCTTTGTTGTTGTGCCATGAGTTCTTCCGTCGACGTTGGCTGTTGGAAATTTTGTTGAGGTTGTTGCTGATTCATTGGTTGCTGGAAATTTTGTTGAGGTTGTTGCTGATTCATGGGTTGTTGGAAATTTTGTTGGAAAGGTTGTTGCTGATTCATGGGTTGTTGAAAATTTTGTTGGAATGGTTGTTGCTGATTCATTGGTTGTTGGAAATTTTGTTGGAAGGGTTGTTGTTGATTCATTGGTTGCTGAAAATTTTGTTGGAAAGGTTGTTGCTGATTCATTGGCTGCTGGAAATTTTGTTGAGGTTGTTGTTGATTCATTGGTTGCTGGAAATTTTGTTGGAAAGGTTGTTGCTGATTCATTGGCTGTTGAAAATTTTGTTGAGGTTGTTGCTGATTCATTGGTTGCTGGAAATTTTGTTGAGGTTGTTGCTGATTCATTGGTTGCTGGAAATTTTGTTGAGGTTGAGCATTGTCGGCGGCGGGGCGCGGCATAAAAAATTTGACGAGCTTGTTTAAAAAGTTCATCACGTCGGATTCGCCCTGCGGTTGCTGATTGGCTTGCGACAATGGCTGTGAAAGTTGCGTCAAAATTTCGTACAACGCCGGCGGAAGTTGGTCAGGGATTTTTGAATCAAGCAATTCAAATGAAGATTTTGTCATGAGAACGGGCTCAAGTGCATTGCCGCCCTCCGCTGAAACCAAAAAATTTTTGAACTGCGACAAAAGCGTTTGTATCTCCGGCGAAATTTTCATGGAAAATCCTCTGTCCGCCAAAGAGCCGAGCTGAAAAAGCATTCTGCCGAAAGTTGAAAGTTGTTCCATAGAAAAACGTTGGCTTTCAATGGTACTGCCGACGCCTTTTCCTAAAGTTTCCTGCAACGAGAGAGCTTGCTCAAGAATATTTTTGACGATCTGTCCGATCTCGTTGGGAATTTTTGTCATACCAAGTTTTTCGGCGGTTGCAATACGCTCAAGAGTTCCCGCCAAATCGCTTATGGCTGTTCGTAAGGCAACGTTGGTCTGCGGTCTAAAGCCGGCAACTGTACCTTCGTCTCGACGCTGAACGCCTTCTTGTTCGCGTAAAGGTCGTTCCGTCGTTACCGGGCGAATTCCTATTGCGCCTGTATTTATTGGCATGTAATTTCACTTCCTTGTCAACGATTAGAATTATTTTGCAACATAGATTTCACCGGATTAAAACTGTGTCGATGAATTTCCGTAGCTCCCAAATTTTTTATTGCGTCGCGATGAAATTTCGTACCGTAGCCGCGATTTTTTTCAAAACCATAATTCGGAAAAATTTTACTCCACTCATCCGCAAGTTTATCGCGCGTAACTTTCGCAACAATCGAGGCGGCGGCTATTGAGGCGGAAAGAGTATCGCCGCGCACGATCGCAAGGCTGTCAATTTCGTCGAATTCAACTTTCATTGCGTCCGTCAAAACAAAATCCGGTTGAGGATTCAAGGCGACAACTGCGCGTTTCATTCCAACAAGAGTAGCTTGGTAGACGTTCAGCGTGTCAATTTCATCTATGCTGACTTCCACGCAGGAATAGGCAATCGCCGCAGATTTTATTTCTTCGCAAAGTTTTTCGCGAATGTGCGCAGAAATTTTTTTTGAATCGTTCAACTTGGCAAAATAAAAATCCGGCGGAAGTATCACGGCGGAAACTAATACAGGTCCAATCAGCGAACCGCGCCCGACTTCATCAACGCCGGCAATGAGTTTGTATCCTTGACGGCGCGCGTCGTCTTCGTAGTGATACAAATTTGAGACGCGTACTCTGTCTTCTTCTTCGTCAAATTTTTTTCCCAACGCCACCGCTCCATTGCAAGAAAATTTTTTACGACGCCTTCACCGGTTGGATATTCAAAGTTCAGCTCTAACGTCATTGGTTATGTCGACTTCTTGTCCGCGTTTCAACTTCTTGCGAATTTTCGACGGCACTTCATCAGCGGGCACAACGCCGAAATTATTTTTTCGATCCATACCGGAAATAACCGATAAGAACGAACCGGAGTCACGGAATTTAATTTCGACTTTATCGCCTTCGCTCAAAGCTAAAACTTTTGTCGAGCTATTTTTACGAAAATAATTCAAAACTCCTTCCCAGTCCGTGATAAATTCAGGAAACACCTGAGGAATTTTAGCAATAACCACAGCGGAACAACTCCTTCATTTAGCTTCTAGTTTTAGGTTGAGATTATTTTATCATGTCAAAAAAAATTGTAAACCGAAAAATTCTCAAGCCGTCGCCGCGCAGTGTCGCCACTTGCTTTTAGGAAAAAATGGTGTAATAATACAAACACAATTTCAGTTTTGGAACGGCAAAAATTTTTTCCGAAAGGACCGGTTAAATTGAAACAGAAAACTGTAACTTTGAGAAGTCGCGAAGAATTTTTTGTTTGGATTAATGAGCTAAAGTCAAGCGAAGATTATAAAAACGCACAAAAAATTTTGTTCAAAATCATGACTGCGGCGGAAAAATTTACCAACACAGACGCAAGATCCATGCATTACGAACTTAAAAAAAATTTCCCCGACGCGGGAATTATGGGCGTTTCCATGACAAGTTTTTCCACGAAGAACGGTAAGGGCGGTTGGTTCTCCAAGTTCAGAGAGGACAACAACAACGTCGTGGTCAGCACATTTTTTTTCTATTCTTCGACGGTAGAAATTTTTGAAATTGACGCCGACGAAATTAACAGTTTTGGTGAGACCATAGAATATTTTGTTGAGAGTTTGAAAAAAGTTCCGAACTTAAAAGGCGTCGAAATAATTTGCTCAAGCAAACAACCGTTCATCACTAAAGCGTTGGATTTGCTGTCAAAAGATTTTCCGGACGTACCTTTTTTTGGCGCGCTTGCCGGAATGATTCACACGGAAAAAGTTACCTGCCAGTACCACAGCATCATAAACGAAATGCGTGGCAAAACGGGAACGCAATTTGTCATGGGCAAAGATTATCACGTTGAAGGCGTGGTTATGGCGGCGTACAGCGGCGAAGATTTAAACGTAATGGTTAATTACGGATTCGGCTGGAAACCTATCGGCAAAGAAATGACTGTCACTGAAACACTCGGCGAATCCTGCTTGGCGAAAGTTGACGGCGTTCCCGCGATTGACATTTACAAAAAATATTTGAGTATCGTCCCCAATGAATATTTGATGTTCAACGTCTTTGAATTTCCTCTTCTTGTGGATCGTGGCGGCGTCGACGTTGCCCGCATACCGAATTTGTACGACGAGTACGGCAGACTTTATTTTAACACAGACGTTAAATGTGATGAAAAAGTTCGTTTAAGTTACGCCAACCCCGCCGATTTGTTGAGAGAATCTGAAAACGTCGGACGCGCATTTAAAAATTTCGACGCGCAGGCAATAACGCTTTACATTTGCGGGGCGCGAACAATTTTCTTGAAAGCTGATTCGCAAGTTGAAATAGGAATTTTTAGGAAAGTCAATCCCAACGCGGTGTACTGTTTCGGCAACGGAGAAATTTACAAATATCAAGGCAAGGGCGGCATGCTCGGTTCGGCAATAATTTCAGCCGCCTTTCGTGAAGGTCCCGCGCTTGAAACTTCGGTGTGTGATGCGCCTATCGTTGCTGAAAAATTTTCAGGTATCATTCCTTTGGCAAAACGTCTTGCGGCATTTTTGGAAGCGACGACCGACGAACTTAAAGCGACAAACGAAAATTTGAAAGACGCGGCGGAGGCGGCGGAGGCGGCGAATAAATCCAAATCGCAATTCCTCTCCAACATGAGCCACGAAATCAGGACGCCGATTAACGCCATACTCGGAATGAACGAAATGATTTTGCGCGAATCCAACGACAAAACTATTTTGGAGTACGCTGAAAATATTCGCAGTGCCGGAAACAGTTTGCTTGGAATTGTCAACGACATTTTGGACTTCAGCAAAATTGAAGCGGGCAAAATGGATATTATCCCCGTCGAATATTCGTTGAGTTCCCTGCTGAATGACTTGGTTAACATGGTGCAGAAACGCGCAGAAGATAAAAATTTGGAATTTCACATTGAAGTTGATGAAACTTTGCCCAGCGAACTTTTCGGCGACGAAATCAGAATTAAACAAGTTATCACAAATATTTTGACGAACGCCGTCAAGTACACGGAGAAAGGCGGCGTCACGCTCAAAGTTGGTTACAAAAAAAATTCCGATGAAGAAATTTTACTTTGCGTCAGCGTCAAAGACACGGGCATTGGAATTAAGCCGGAGGATATTAAAAAACTTTTCAGCGCGTTTGAACGCATTGAGGAGAAACGCAACCGCACAATCGAAGGCACGGGCTTGGGCATGAATATAACGCAACGCCTTCTTGAAATGATGGGGACTTCTCTGCAAGTTGCCAGCGTGTACGGCGAAGGTTCGGAATTTTATTTTGAAATCGCGCAGAAAATTATCAACGATCATCCGATTGGAAATTTCGCCGAAACTTACCGCCATTCGCTTAGCCAACACAAAAAGTACAAAGAAAAATTTACCGCGCCGAATGCCAGAATTTTAGTCGTCGACGATACGGTTATGAATTTAACCGTTGTGAAAGGTTTGCTGAAGACGACGAAAGTTAGAATTGACACGGCGGAGAGCGGCTTTGAATGTTTGAATCTGGTGACGCAAACAAAGTACGATATAATTTTTTTGGATCATCGCATGCCGGGAATTGACGGAATCGAAACGCTCAAGCGCATGAAAAATCTTGAAGGAAATTTGAACGTCGACACGCCGACAATTTCGCTCACGGCAAACGCGGTTAGCGGCGCAAGAAAAATTTATTTGGACGCGGGCTTTCAAGATTATTTGACGAAACCTATCGACAGTTCCAAACTTGAAGAGATGATGATAGCGTACTTGCCGAAAGAAAAAGTTATTTTCAATGGGGCGGGCGCGGGCGACGCGGAGACGGACGAAGAAGAAAAAATTCCTGCGTGGCTGAACGAAATTTCCGGTCTGGACGTTGAAGAGGGAATTAAGCATTGCGGCGGCATTTCGTCGTACCTTGACGCGTTGACGGTCTTTGCCAAATCAATAATGTCCGGCGCGAAAGAAATTGCGGAATTTTACGGGCGCAACGACATAAAAAATTACACCGTCAAAGTCCACGCGTTGAAAAGTTCTGCGCGGGTTGTCGGTGCAAAGGAATTGAGCGAAAGGGCGCGGCGGCTTGAAGAGGCGGGCAATGCCGGCTACGTCGACGAGATAAAAAAATTTACTGACGGACTTTTGGAACTGTACATAAGTTTTGCGGATAAATTGTCGCCGCTGATTAAGGTTGAAGAAGACGACGCGGACAAACCGCCGATTGACGAAGACGCGTTGGCGGAGGCTTACGAAACATTGCGGGAAGTCGCGCAAACTTTTGACTACGATTCAATGTTGTTTGTGATTCAATCGTTGGAGGAATATAAATTGCCGACGGACGAGGCGAAAAAATTTTCCGCGCTGAAAGTTGCCGCCGAAAAACCCGATTGGGAAAAAGTTCATGAGTTGCTTGCAAGTTAAGCGTCGAAAAAAAAATTTTACCATTCAGTGATGGAAATAATTTTGTTCATATCGTTTAAAGATATAAGCCAAACTTTTTCAACAACAAAATTGCAGTCGTCAAAACGGAAGATAAAAGCCTTTGGATAACTTATCTTGTAATCTCGTAGTTTGCGTCGCCAAAATCAATGTAGACCGGCTGAATTGGAAGAATACCAACTTCGTAAGGATTAATGGCACTTTTTTCTTGGAATAACGCAATTTTTGCTGAGCGGAAAAATTTCAACCGATGGACTACCGTCAGAAGAAGATTTTTCACGATAAACTCGTTCAACACGGAAAATGCAAAATGTTCGTCACGTGTTCACACTTACCAAAAAATTTTTTCGGCAAAGCACCGTGTACTATCAAATTTTTTGGAGTTAAAACTTTTATTCCTTCTTCAAGTCCCTGCACAAAGAATTGACGTTCTTCCAAATTTTTTAAGCAACCGAGCGAGCCGATAGCAATATGCCACCAGTGAGCTAAAAGTCGCCCATTAAAAATTGCATCCTTTTGCTTGTGTAAAGGCATGTTCCGCAGGACGCTGAAATCCGGTGAAATTACTCCATAAAATTTTTTCAATATAGGCAAATATTTCTTCGGAGCTTTCCAGATTTTTGTAGAGACACTCTTTAAAAACATCGGTCATTGTGATTCATCTCTTTTAGATTTGAATTTCAAATCAATTATGTTTCAAAAAAAATTAGAACAATCGCTGCTGTCCCACGCTTTCCTGAAATTCTATTTCGCTACGATAATAATTTCCTTGATTGTCGACGTAAATTAATTTCAATTCTTTTGAAAGACGAATTTTCACTGCTTCCTTAGACACGCAAAATTTTTCTGCAAGGCATTCTAAGTCATACTCGGTAAACGGCTCAACTATTTTGCTGTATTCTTCCCGTACTAATTTTTCCGGCATCAGAAGATATACCGCAAACAAATCAGCCTGTCTTTCTATATTCCCGGCAAATTTGCCAACCGCACGACAAAAAAATTTTTTTGTTGCAGGTAGTGCGGTTTTCCTTAAATCCCTGTGCAAAATATAGTGACCGAGTTCATGTGCTATGGTGAAATTTTTTCTGTCTTTATTGCGACAAAGCTCATACTCTTTTGAAGAATTTAGAACAATTACTTTCTCCGCAACATTAATTGCAGCTAAGACATCGCCCGAGTTTGAATAATTACCTAAATCACCTATTCCGAAACTCAAATCGTAAGACAAATCTGCTATTTGCGTTGCCATAACGGGCGGTTCAGTTACATTCTCATTCTGAAGAATATTATTCGCTATTTTCTCAATTTCGAATGGGCGCACAGGATACAACTTATTTTTTCCCTCCGCTTCATCAATAATTTCTTTCACAGCCTTGCGTTGTTTAGCATTAAATTTTGGTACGACCCGCAAAAAATCAACAGCCAATTTATCTTGAACGACCATATCTTGAAAATTCTGTGGGACTTTTTTTGCCAAAATTATTAACTCTTCGGCACTTGTTCCCAAAACTTCTCCTTTAGAGTTGAATTTCAGTTCAACTTGCCGAAATTGTCAAGTTTTATTTTGCGCAAAACTATAATCACGCACGAGCCGACATTAACGACTGCTACACACTAACTCTTAAAGTTCGCTGACATTACGCGAAACAATTTCGCCGTTCGTCTCGCGATAAATTACTGTAGAAATTTGCGCGTTCTTAATCATGCGACGGCAGAGAAGGCACGGCGCACCGGAGGCAAAACTTCCGTCCGCAACATTTATGCCGACAATGTAAATAGTCGCGCCCTGCATTTTCAACGGGTCGGCGTTTATAATCGCGTTTTGTTCGCCGTGAACTGCAACGCAAAGTTCGTAACGTTCACCCTTCGGAACATGCAGGCGTTCACGTTCACAAAGTCCCGTTTCAATGCAATTTGCCTCGCCGCGTGGAGAACCATTGTAACCTGTGCTGATAATGATGTTGTCTTTCACGATAATTGCGCCGTAACGACGACGAAGACACGTTGAGCGTTTGCCGACTTCCTGCGCGATGTTAAGAAAGTATTCGTCCCAATCGGGGCGTTTATTTTTTTCCAAAATCATTTCCCCCTTAAGCGTCGCCACCACATTTTAAAATTTTCACGTGACGCCCTTCGATTTTCAATTTGCCTTCGACAAAAAGTTTTATCGCCTTCGGGTAAATGATATGCTCTTGCTCTAAAATTCGCGCAGATAAAGTTTCTTCGGTGTCGTCGTCGCGAACTTCAACGGCGGCTTGCAAAATTATCGGTCCTGAATCCGTGCCTTCGTCTACAAAATGAACCGTGCAACCGGAAATTTTTACGCCGTAATTCAAAACGTCACGGTGTGCATGCGCGCCCGGAAATGCAGGCAACAACGACGGATGAATATTCATCAGCCGCCCTTCGTAGTGGCGCACAAATTCCGGACTTAAAATTCTCATGAATCCCGCCAAAACTACCAAGTCGACGCCTTCAAGATTTTTTAAAAGTTCCGATTCAAAATCTGCGCGGTTTGTAAATTTTTTTCTGTCGACGCAAATATTTTTAATTCCCGCCTTCGCCGCCCGCTCCAACGCCATGACATTCGGTTTGTCAGTGAGTACGATTGAAATTTCCGCATTGAGTTCGCCGCGTTGAATTGCGTCAATTATCGATTGCAAGTCCGTGCCGCGCCCCGAACATAAGACTGCTAACTTAGTCATTGAACACCCCGCCAAAAACTTTTACGCCGCTACCTTCGACGACGCGTCCGATTCTGTAAAATTTTTCGCCCGCCGCGTCAAGATATTTACCAATTTCATCAACAAAATTTTTGTCGACGATTAAAACCATGCCGACGCCGCAGTTAAACGTACGGAACATTTCGCGCCACTCAACATTTCCCCAACTTTGAATCAGCCTGAAAATTTGCGGCACTGCCCAAGCGTCCGCGTCAATTTCCGCGCCAAAATTTTCCGGCAAGGCACGCGGGATGTTGTCATAAACACCGCCGCCCGTGATGTGAACCATGCCATGAATTTTTTCACCAAAGTTTTTTATCAGCGGCAGACACGTTGACGGGTAAAGGCGCGTTGGCGTCAAAAGTTCTTCGCCGATCGTTTTTCCCAGTTCGGAAATAAATTCGTCGCCTTTGAAATTTTTTCGTTCAAAAACAATTTTTCTCACGAGTGAAAATCCGTTTGAATGAAGTCCGCTTGACGGCAAACCAAGCAAAACGTCGCCAACTTTTACCCGCGCAGAAGTTATCAGAGATTTTTTTTCCACGACGCCGACGGCAAATCCGGCAATGTCATATTCGCCGCCTTGATAAAAGCCGCTCATCTCTGCCGTTTCTCCGCCGATTAAAGCGCAACCCGACGCCTTGCAAGCCCGCGCAACTCCTCCGACAATTTCCGCAACCTGCGCGGGATTTAATTTGCCGACTGCAAGGTAATCCAAAAAAAATAGCGGCTCCGCGCCCTGTACCAAAATGTCATTCACGCACATTGCAACGGCGTCTTGCCCGATCGTGTCGTGCTTGTTGAGACGAAAAGCAATTTTTAATTTCGTTCCCACGCCGTCAGTGCCGGAAATTAAAATCGGCTCGTCATATTTTTTCAGCGCGAAAAGCCCGCCAAAGCCGCCTAAATCGCCTAAAACTTCTTCGCGATAGGTAGATTTAACCGCGTCCTTTATAAGCCTAACTGATTCGTTTCCTGCGTCAATGTCAACGCCCGAATCTTTGTATGTCATTCTTTCCAAAGTCTTACTTCCTTAAAAAAATTAGGGAATAGGAAGAAGAAAATTTTTCCAATCCCTACTCCCTACTGAATACTGCCTGATGAAATTTTTAATAATTCCTGATGACTTGAACCATTTCCCATTCAATCGGCGTTTCATAGCGATTGGCGATGCCGCTGTAACCTTCGTCGTTGCTGAAACGCATGACATCACGTCCCGAATCGTACCAAAAACTGTAGCCGAGATACCTTATGCTTCTGTCCGTGTACATTTTCAAAGTGACGTAGGTCACGCCGTCGTTTGAACGCTCAATCGTATTCGTCAACACGTAGCATTCCCAACCAGTAGAAGGTGACGTTCCGACGTAAACTTCTGCCGCCTCCGCCTTAGTAATCCCCGCGCAGGTTACGACGACGCTAACAACTAAAACCAACAAAAAATTCTTCAACATGGAAACATGCCCCCTTAGACTTAAAAAAATCGGCGGTCAAGAAAATTTTTCCAAACCGCCGACAGTTGCTAAAAATTACATCGTCAAACGTGTCAACATTTCTTTATAAGCTTCTTCGACGCCGCCCATGTCATGACGGAAACGATCCTTGTCCAATTTTTCATGCGTCGCCATATCCCAGAAACGGCAATTATCGGGAGAAATTTCGTCAGCCAAAATAATCTTGTCTCTTTCGTCGCGTCCAAACTCAAGCTTGAAGTCAATCAAATCAATGTTCTTTGAACGCAGAGTATCTTTCAAAATCGTGTTGACGCAGAAGGCAATGTGCTCAATTTCGTCCAGTTCGCTGACGCGCGCAATGTCAATCGCCATGATGTGGTAGCGATTAAGCATGGGATCGCCCAGTTCGTCATTTTTGTAAAAATATTCCAGCACGGGAACTTTGAGCGGCGTGCCTTCCTCAAGCCCAAGACGTTTTGCAAGACTTCCTGCGGCGACGTTGCGGACAACAACTTCAAGGGTAATCATGCGCAGAGACTTGACGACCATTTCACGATCGGAAATCGTTTCGACAAAGTGACTTTCAATTCCGCGCGACTTGAGGAGTTTGAAAAAATACGCGCTGATTTTGTTGTTGATAATGCCCTTGTCTTGAATGGTGCCGCGCTTTTCGCCGTTGCCTGCCGTTGCGTCGTCTTTGAAGTAGACAATAAATTTGTCCGGCTCATCGGTGGCGTACATAATTTTTGCCTTGCCTTCAAAGAGCATTTCACCTTTCGTCATAAAAAAACCTCCCTACTTTGATTGAAGTTCATTAGCAATTTTTTTAGCTTTCTTCTCCACTTCTTGAACCATTCCCGCGCGGTAATCGTCGAGTTTCAGTTTCAAGTTTTCATTTTTTACAGCTAGAATCTCAAGTGCAAAAATTGCGGCATTCTTCGCGCCGTTAATCGCCATAGTAGCGACGGGAACGCCCGACGGCATTTGCACTGTGCTAAGGAGGGAATCCCAGCCCTTGAGCGGTTCAGCGGCAATAGGAACGCCGATAACAGGTCTTGTGGTGTACGAGGCAACGACGCCCGCCAAATGTGCCGCACAACCCGCCGCCGCTATAAAAACTTTCACGTCCTGCGCGTCACAGCTGTTGACGAACTCTTGGACTTTGTACGGCGTCCGATGAGCCGACGCAACCGTAACTTCCACGTCAACATTAAATTTATTCAACATGTCGTAGGCTTTCTTCACTACCGACCAGTCGCTGTCACTGCCCATTATAATTGCTACGTCCAAAATTGCGTTCCCCCCTTGAATTACTTTTCGGCACAATCTTGCAGTACTCGTGCGCCATAAAAATTTCCTTTCGCCAAAAATTTCTGAACATAATAATAACAATTTGCCGCGAAACTGTCAACGATTCGCTAATCCAAATTCTTGCCATTGCTCGGCGCGTGATTTATAATTTGAGCAGAAATTTTTTTAGTGAAGGTGGTTTTATTGAGCAAAATCAATGTGCTTGACGGCGACACCGTGACAAAGATTCAAGCTTGGGCACATTTTAACAGCCTGTCGTTCTGCGTCAAAGAACTCGTTGAAAATTCTATCGACGCCGGCGCAACGCGAATTGAAATTGAAACCATTGACAGCGGAAAATCTTTGATTCGCGTAACGGACAACGGCGTTGGCATGACTGCCGAAGACGCCCTGCTTGCCGTGCAGAAACACTCTACAAGCAAAATTGTAAGTGCCGAAGACTTGATGAATATTTCCACGCTCGGATTTCGCGGCGAAGCTCTGGCAATAATCGCGGGCATTTCTAAATTTTCCCTTCAAACGCGTACAGAATCCTCCGAACTCGGCACGCTCATAAAAATTGACGGCGGCAAACTCGTTGATAATCTAAGCGTCGGTTGCAAAGTCGGTACGACAATTCGCGTCGAAAATTTATTTTTCAACATTCCTTCGCGGTCCGCTTTCATTAAGTCCGGCAGTACTGAAAATACTAAAATTCATGATTTGGTTACCCGTCTTGCAATAAGCCGCCCGGATATTTCTTTCAAGCTAATCAGCAGTAACCGCAATTCGTTCACGACGCCCGCAAATGGAAAAATTCTCGACACTTTAACCGAACTTTACGGCGTTGACGTTGCCAAATCCATGCTCCCCTTCGATGTCACCGCAAAAGATTTCAAAATTTCCGGCTACGTCAGCAAACCAACTTCATTAACTGCCAGACGAATCCGTCAATTCGTAATTGTCAACGGGCGGGTTATTACCGAATGTTCAGCGATTTTCGGCGCGATTGATGATGCTTACATGTCTCAAACTCAAGTGTCGAAAAAGGCAGGCTATCCTTACGTCGTTTTGCGAATTGACGCTCCAAAAGATTTTGTAGACGTGAATGTACAGACGCAAAAGTTGCAAATAAAATTTCGTGACGAAGGCGAAATTTATAGCCACGTTCGCCATGCAATTCGTCAAGCTTTTTCGACGGAAAAAAATAATCGCGACCTTCGCCAAGTTGCCGCCATGCCGGAAAAATTTCAATTTACGCCGATGAATCTCGATGAAACTTTTGGCAGGCAAAACGTCCGCGACGAAAAAATAATTGTGCCGAATGCCGCCAAGCCCGCGTTGACTGTCGGGGAAATGCGCGAAAAGTTGGGGCGCAATGACGACTTGCCGAAAGATTTTTTTGAAGAGGAATTAGAAAAGTTTGACGGCAACTCTAATCAGGAAAATCAAACGACGCAAGAGAATCAAACCACGAACGAAACTTTCAGCGACGAAAATTTTTTTGACCAGCCGGAAAATGAAACGCCAACTCAATCTGAATTTGAGGAGTTCGCGCAGGAAAATTCTGATTCGCTTGAACTTCTTCAGCCGATTGGACAAGTGAGTTTGTGTTACATTGTTGCGCAGACTGCCAAAGATTTATTTTTGATTGACCAGCACGCGGCGCACGAACGGATTTTGTTCGACAAATTGAGCAATTACGCTGATGAAATTCCCGCGCAGATTTTGTTGATTCATCAAAATTTGAAATTCGATTCGCGCGAAACGGCGACGATTGAAAATAATTTGGAACTCTTTGCAAAGTTAGGTTTTTCAATGGAACTTAGCGGAGAAAATCAATTCCGCTTGACTTCCGTACCTGCCGATGCCGCCAAAATGGACGCAAGCGAAACGTTACGCGAAATTATTTCCGACTTGCCCGCAATCGATAACGCCGCGCAGGTTGACGACGAACGCCGCGCCGAAATTGCCGCCGATATTCGCAAAAAATTTATCGCTATTGCGTCGTGTCGTGGCGCGATTAAGGCGGGACAAAAACTTTCAATCAGTGAAATGGAAATTCTTTTGAAAAATTTAAGTCAAACGCCTCATCCGTATACTTGTCCGCACGGTCGCCCGACGATTATAAAATTTTCCGCCAAAGATTTAGCGAAAATGTTTAAGAGAGTTTAGATCGATGGAGCGATGGATCGTTGGTACACTTTTTCTAAAATTCTATCGATCTAACAAGGAGTTAAACATGGCATTTGAAATAATTATCGGCAGAGCAGGCGCAGGAAAAACTTTTGCCCTCCTCGACCGCGTGAAAAAAATTTTGCAAGTCGCGCCACTTCGCACAAAAATATTTTTGTTGCTCCCCGCCTATCAAACTTACCGCGCAGAATTGGAACTTGCAGAAATTACCGGCGGCTCATTTAATGCCGTGATGTGCAACTTTCAACACTTTGCACGGCAAATTCTCTCCGAAGTCGGCGGCTCAATCGTCCCGCGCATTTCTGAAATCGGCAGGAGAATTATTCTGCGAAAAATTTTGAAGAAGAACGCCAAAGATTTACGCTACTATCGCAAGGCGGCGGATCAGCGCGGCTTCACGGAAATTTTGTCTCAAGAATTGAGCGAACTGCGTACCTACTCCGTCGACGCTGAAAAAATTCGTAACTTAATCGACGCAGAAAATTTTGATGACGAGCTGAAAAATAAACTTCACGATTTGGCTTTGATTTACGAAAAATTCCGCGCAGAAATTTCAGGACGTCAAAACGACGAAAGCGATTTACTTGAACAGGCGGCGGCGTTGCTGAAGGATTCGCCGTCAATCAAGGACGCTGAAATTTTTGTCGACGGATTTATTTTCTTCGACCCTCAACAGAGAAACCTTCTGCAGGAAATGTTTCAGTACGCAAAAAATGTTTACGTCGCCTTGCCAATGGAAGTGAACTTGAACAGCCGCGAAAATGTTTTGAGCGTGGGAATTTTTAATCGTTCCTTTGAAACTTTCAAGATGATTCGTCGTCTTGCCACGATTGCAAAAGTTCATTTCAGCGTAACTCGTTTTGATTCTCCGCGCAGGTTTGAAAGTGCCGAATTGAAATTCATTGAACAAAATTTTTTTAGTCACTTCAGCAAAAAATTTGACGGCGAATGTACCAATTTGAAAATCGTTGAGGCTGTCAACAAGCGCGTCGAAGTTGAAGCCGTTGCGCGTGACATTCTCAAGCTTACGCGTGAAAGGCAAATTCGTTTTCGCGACATCGGAATAATTTTTCGTGACGAAACGTATAACAATTTAGTCAAGCCGGTTTTTGAAATTCACCAAATTCCGCATTTCATTGACAGGAAACGGGCGGCGGCGCATCATCCCGTTGCTGAACTGATTCGTTCTGCGCTGGAAGTTTTGCGGACGTGGCGCACCGAATCAATTTTCCGTTGTCTTCGCACGGGATTTTTCGACGTGACGCAAGAGGAAATTGATTTGCTTGAAAATTATGTTTTGGAATTTGGATTGCGCGGGAAAAAAATTTGGACTCAATCGGCGGCGTGGCATTGGTATCGTCACGGTTTGGACGACGACGCGACGGAGATTGAGAAGGCGCGCCCCGTTGCCATTGACGAGATTCGTCGACGCGCAGTCTTGCCGCTGATAAATTTTTCAAATGCCGTTGATGCCGTGAAAAAAAAATCTGAACGTAAACCTGATGATGAAAATTTCAGCGAAGGCAACACGCGGGAACTTGCGAAAATTTTATTTGAATTTATCGAGCGGCTGAAAATTCATGACAAGTTGGTTGATTGGTCAGAGCTTGAAGAAAATCTGGGCAACTTGGATTTGTCGCGGGAACATTTGAGCATTTGGGACGACGTTGTAACGTTGCTTGAGCAAATTGCGGATTCTTCGGACGAAGATTTAATCACGCTGAACGAGTTCGATTACATCGTAAACGAGGGGCTTGACGCGCTGGAAATGTCTCTGATACCGCCGGGACTTGACGCCGTGACTGTCGCGCAGTTTGACCAAAATTCTCTGCAAAATTCCAAAGCGATTTACATTTTGGGATTCAGTGACGAAGATTTTCCGCGAACTTCCCACGAAAAACTTTTGCTTTCGGACGCGGACAGACTTCATTTAAACGACGCGGGCATGGAAATTTCCAAAGGCGGCAACGAAAATCTTTTGGCGGAAAAATTTTTAATTTATCGCGGGTTGACTGTCGCAAAAAATTATCTATACGTTTCATATCCTCTGGCAAATTCCGAAGGTGAGGCAATGCACCCGTCGCAGTTCGCGGACAGATTGAAATTTCTTTTTCCGAAAGTCAACGTCGAATTGGTTCAGCTGGACGTTTTGGAAAATCTTGGCACGCAGGGAAATTATTCAATCGTCGAACCGCAAAAAAAATTGGACGACGGCATTGCGTTGCAACTTTACGCGGCGAAAAATAAAATGCGAGGTTCTGTCACGCGCTTTGAAAAATTTAACAAGTGCCCGTTCCAATATTTTGCAACTTACGGCTTGAAACTGGAAGAGCGGCGCGAATACAAATTGAAACCGCCGGACGTTGGAAATATTTTGCACAGCATAATGCGGCAATTCGGCGAAGATTTGCAGGCAGAAAATTTGCGTTGGGGCGACGTGGGCAGGGAAGAAATTTCGCGGCGTGTCACAAAAATTTTAGACGACCTCACGCCAAAACTGCTGAACAAAATTTTGTTGAGTTCAAAAACGCTTGAACATCAGCGCGACAGAATAAAAAATGTTGCGATTGCGTCACTTCGACGGCTCACGGAATTGGACAGGCACAGCAAATTTCATCCGGAAATTTTTGAAGCGACGTTCGATTCAATGTCCAAGCAGGCGTTGGTTTACAACATTAACGGCGTCGAAATGGAATTTGTCGGCAAAATTGATCGGATTGATTTCAGCGAAGACGGAAAATATTTTCTGATAATCGACTACAAAACGGGCAAAGCTTACTTGAATTTGTGGGAAATTTATTGCGGCGTCAATCTGCAAATGCTGACGTACTTAATGGTGACAAATAACATGTCCGTCATAGAAAATCGCATGCCCGCCGCCATGCTGTATTACTTTTTGAAATTCCCCGTAGGACGCGGCGAAAATGTTTCAAACGCGGCGAACGAAATTAACAAGACGCTGAAAATGTCCGGCTACATTCTCGACGAAAAAGATGTTGTGTTGAGCATTGATGAAACGCTTGAAAGTTTGCCGATTAAGTTTAAAGCCAACGGAGATTTTGAAAAAAAATCGTTGGAAAAAATTTTGAAGAGCCGAGAAATTTTTTCACTGCTGATGAAAAACGTTGAAGAAAGTTTAAAGGCAACGGGGCGGAAAATTTTGGGTGGAAACATCGCCGCCGAACCGTTCAAGACGAAGACAACTACCGCCTGTAAATATTGCGCGTACGCTGAAGTTTGCCGCCTTGACAAAAGAATAGATACGCCTGCGCCGACGCCGCTTGACGACGAAAAAATTTTGGAACAGATGCGAAAAATACTAACTAACTAGCGATCTAGCGATCTGGCTAACTAATCAAAAAAGAGTTCCCCGAATTTGAGGAACTCTCTTTTTTTATGCACCGCCCGAAGGCGGCAACTTCGCTACCCTAACCGCTACGGATTAGAAGTCGTTTAAAAATCTAGCCGAAAAGTCTAATCGGATTCGTCAATTACTCCCAATGACGATTGCCGGTGTTGACGGATTTAATATTCTGCCAGCCGCCGTTGCCGTCTGAAAGTCTGAAGTTGGTCTCTGTGCCGACACCCGTCACGACAACTCCGCCGCCGTCCTTAAGCACAACGTCGATTCTGCCGCTGGAAATAGCCGTCTTATCATTGTCGATGTCGTCCAAAGTTACGTCATAGAGCCAGACGAGGTCTTCAGTGCCAACAGTGGTAATCGTATCCGTGCTGGAACGGTAGACGCCTTCACTGGTGGTGTAGCCGTAGGACTTGAAGAAGAAGAAGGTCTCTTCGCCGCCGTTGCTACCAACGAGTGAATTGGTTTCGCCGCCGCCGCCCCACAGGCTCGTGGAAGTGTTGCTACCGCCGGACAAGATCGTATTGTTGGACGCGCCGCCCGCCAATGTCAAATTGCCGTTCTGGACTGAAGACGCGTTGACCATTCCGATGCCGCCGTAGGAGACACTGTCAAGGCGTGAATCGTTCAGCCAAATGTTGACGTTGGACGTATCGGAGGAAACATTCAGAACGTCGCGCGGACGGCTGTTGCTTACGCCGCCATAGTAAATGTCGGTTTCGCCGTCATATGTGAAGGTGTTGACGCTGTTGCTGACACCAAACTTGATGTTGTAAATCTTGCTGTCGTTCGCAAATTGCGCTCTTACAGCTTTGTGATCGCTCGTCGTAAAGTCGCCGCTGATAACAACAGTTTCGTCGCCCGAGAGGGAAACTTCCAATCTGGTTGAAGTCGCGCTGACGCCTTTGTAATTGTCACGATCGCCCAAGTACAGCAAGTCTGCCGAAGAAACGTTGACGTCTTGATCTTGACCCTTGTAGAAGTTGAATCCGGTAATCGTAGTTCTGCCGCTGCTGTAGGTTACGCCGTTAGAACTGCCGAAGTAGAAGTTGTTGCCGGATTTTGTAGTATCGTTGCCACCGGAAACGAGCACGTCATTGCCGCCGCCGACTGCAACATACTTGCGAGAACCTGCGTCTGCACTGCCGGAAACCGTAATGCTTTCGTTAGCACTTGAACCCCAAACAGTAGCTCTGGCTTCGCTTGCGACGTTGAGTTTCGTGATGTTGGAAAGTTTCGCAGAACCGAGCGTGACTTCAAACGCAGTGGTTACGGAATCAGTTACGTAAATGCCGCCGGCTTTTTCGCCTTTGTAGTAAGCACTCAAATCAGCATTCGTGCTAACCGTTGCCGTTGCATCAGGAGCGATGAAGGATACAGGCGTTCCGTTGACCAAGAATCTGTACGCGCCGTCAACCGTCGACAAACCGTTAAAGTTGATTGAAGCGTTGCCGCTGGAGGCTACAACAGCATCTCTCAATTTGAAGGAAAGGCTGTCAATGCTGTCCGCGAGCAGGACGTTTGCGCCGCTGTCCGCATCAAAGCCGCTCTTCCAACCGTAGACATCAGTCTTGCCGCTTGTGAGGGTAATCGTTGCGCCGCGTTGTCCCGATCCGCTGTCCGCACTTGCAAGCGAAACTGTATCAGTACCTGCGCCCGGATTAATCGTATCGTTAGGTCCTGCAACAATCGTGTCGTTCAAGGAAGAACCGACGACTGTATTTTCTGCGCCGCCGTTGATGCTGGAAATCATGAGCGCGCCGCCGTTGATTGTAATTTCGCTGGCGTCAAGCAGACTGCCATAGTTGCCCGCCCAGATAAGATTCTTTCTGTCGCCGACGTTCGCATTTGTAATAATCGCCTTCGTTGCCGTAGCCGGATCGTAATCTGAACCGCCAACCGTAATTGTTGAGCCGTTAGCTATCGCAATCTTGTTGCCGTCAAGCTGAACGTTATCCGGAGTAAGTCTTGCACTGGTTGAAAGTTTCGTCGCAACGATAACGTCTCTGTCATCAAAGCTGTAGTCCGCAATTTCAAAAGCGTTCGTGTCATAGAAGTAGTCGATACCTGCGCCGCCTTCGATGTAATCTGAACCGGAACCGTAGATCGTATCAGAGCCCGAGCCGCCCAAAATGGTTGCCGCGCCGCCTCTGTTGTAAATGTACGAGCCATTGTCGCCAGCTTTGACGTAGTTGTTACCTGTCGCCTTAGGTCCAATCAAGATTGAAACATTTCTTGCGCTGGTGCTGCCAAGAATCGTGTGGTTGGTTGCGAATGCGGCAATATCGGAATCAGTATTCATACCGACAGCAATAAGGGTGTTCGGGCTACCGGTTGCGTCGATAACCGCAGTGCGAATCGTGGAAACTCCCGTGCGCAGACCTTCAAGATATTCAACGTTAATCGGGTTGCTGATGTAGGACTGCAAGGTTATGTTGCGCGGGAATGTGCCGTCAGCTGCACCAAGCGGTTCGTCGCCGTAAATGTTGACGCCCGTTCCTTGAGCAACAGTTTCAGGAGAATCAACCGTTGCACTTGCATAACCGGCAACTGTTCCATATGTCCCATCGAAAGCTTGCGTGGTTTCGTTATAAATGTTGTAGAAGTCGTGGAAAGCCTCAACCGTCGTGTTGCCGCCGTTCAAGCTGCTTGCCAACTGATTAACCAAGCTGTCGCGGTCGATACGGATTTGAGCAACAACAGAGTCTTCAGCAGTGACATTGCCGATGCTGTCAACATACAAGTAACCGATACTGTCATTGACTTCAACCGTTGCACTTGAACCGACGCTGTAAACGCCCGCGCCAACCGTAATTGTTGAGTTCTTCGCAATGCCGCCGGTAATTGTGACATTCGGTTTTGCACTGCCGGATTTGCTTACGTACATCTGAATTGCGGATGCCGTTGAATCCAACACGCCGTCGCTACCGCCGTTCATGGTTACGCCAACGTCATTAATCGCCATAGCAACCGTATCTGTGGACGCCGCCATAGCTGAATCGTAAGTGAAGCCCGCCGCAAAGACGCTGTCGCTCGCAGTCTTGACTGTGTCGCCAACCTTCAAGCCGCCGACGCTTACGATAGCATCATTTTCACCGGAAACGATGTAGGCACTGTCAAGGTTGGAGCTTGAAGATGCGCCCAATGTGACTTCTGCCGCGTTAACCGTGACTTTAGCCGTACCGCCGGAAGAAACCGTAGAATCAATATCGTAGTAAACTGTGCCGCCGGTTACGCTGTAAGCATCGCCGTCAACAACGTCGTTAACCGTGATTGAGGATGAGCCGCCAAGCGTGAAGTCAACCGCGCTAACTGTATTCGTAAGTTTCGATACGTCAAATTTATCGTTAATCGTGAAGTGGCTGTCGCCTGAAACCGTTGCGCCGGAGTTCAAACTCGTGATTCCTGCGAGACCCGCAACGGAAACGTCTGAATCGAGTTGTACAACGATTTCATTATTGCTGTCGTGAGCAACGACACTTGCGCCGTTAAAGCTACCGCTAATTGTATTAGCTTCGCCGGCAACTGTTACTGTAGCGTCAGCCGCCATAACTTTCAAGGAATCGCCTGCGCCGAGTGATACACCTGCGCCGGTTGAATCCATAACTACCGCGCCGACTGATGCGCCCGAGACCGTCCAAGCTGTGCCCATAACTTCAACGCCGGAAAGTGTTGCACTGGAAGGTGCGCTGATTGTCATGTTGCCCGTCAAGCTGGAAACTGCGGAGACTGACGCGCCGTTTACACTGCTTGCCGTGAGTATCGCATAGACGCTGTCCGTTGCTCTTGCAAATGTTGCAGTAACTCCGCCAACGTTAACTGTACGTGCGCCGCTACCGCCCTTTACGAGCCAGTTGCTACCTTCGTTGAGTGCCGACGCTGCAGTTACGAGTGCTGAACTGTTGAGAGATACACTCTGTCCGCTGCTCACCGCAAGGGTATCGCCCGCCGCGCCTACAACTGTTCTTGCTTGACCGCCGGACAACAACATTGTGCCTGCGCCCGTACCGGAATTGACTGTGATGTTACCCGAAGCGTCGAGTACTGCATTAATCGTCGCGGCACTGTCATCTTCAAGATCAACATCCCAAGAAGAGCCGCTGATAATTCCCAAAGCATCGTGATCGCCGACCGCGTTAATTGTCACGTTGCCGCTTTCAGGATTGAAGAGAGCCGCCTGCGCACCGGTGGCACCTGCTGTGATAGTGCCTTGCACGCTGTCAAACGCAACCGTATCATTACCGAGTTGAACAGCACCTGCACTGCTTGCAACTGTCCAACGTCCATTCGCCGCAAGAGCGTCAACCGCTTTGATTACGGATGAGTCAGTAGATTGACTTACGACAGAGGCGGTTGAACCGCTAGCAAGAGCAACTGCGCCGCCGCTTGCACCGTCGCCAACAGAGAACACGCCGGCATTGTTCGCATGCGCCGTCATCAACGTGCTGTCTACCGGGTAAACTTCCGCCTGCGTCGTAGCAACACCGTTGAGAATTACGCCGTTTACGTCTACTGTATCTCTGGGGCTTGAACCTGAACTTGAGAATTCTACGCCTGCGCCATTTTCTACGTTCAACGCAAGATAATTGCCTGCGCCCTTAGTAGCCGTGAATGATTCGCCAACTGCGGCGGCACTCAAAGCACCAAATACTACGTTGTTGCCGTTAGATACGTTCCAAATTTGATTTGCGTCAACAGAAGAGAGCGCCGCATTGCCTGCCGCCTGAATCGTTACTGCGTCGTTTGAGTCTGTCGAACCTGTCAACGTAACCGCATTACTACTCAAAGAGACATTGATTGACGCGCCGTTAAGAGTTTGACGGAACTGTGCCGGTGCGGCAAGTGTAGCCTGCACTGCGCCGCGCAAGCTGGAATAATTTACGGCATTGTTGCTTGCCGTCATGCCAAGAGACGCGGCATTTGAAACAGCCACCGTATCAAGCAAGGAGTCATTGTTGGTATATCTGACCAAGAAAGTATCAGCTTCGCCGCCGCCGGTCAACCAGAGAGGACTGCTAACAGAGACATTCTCGGCGAACGTCAATTCTGGAGTAGTTGATCCTATTGAAGCTTCCTCAGCTGTGCCAACGCTGGCGTATCCGTAGGCTGTAACAGATTTATTTTCTCCCTTAGTGATTACAGCGGCATTAGCCGGAACACTAGCCTCACCACTGCTGAAGGCGTAGACAGTTGCGGAAGAAGTTACCGTATCAGTGCGATAAATAACGCCGTCAACATCGACTGTATCGCCTGTAACGGTCGTAGGTGTACCACTATCGTCGACGCCACCATTCACCGAAATAGCGCCACTGGATGCCCTGATGGTTGGGTTAGCGTCCAAAGCAAACAGTTGCAAATCAAACTCCCAATTTTTCGTTGTCATAAAGAATGGCGTCAAGACCTCGTTACATGAGAGGGACAAGACGCACTCCACCTCCTTAAAACATTTACAAAAAACTTTTCGCCGTTGAGGCGAGTGCGGGCTTTTTGACAATGCGTAGAAGTTGAACATACGCATTCCTAATCTTAGGGACGCCGCCCGATAGCGTTCATTAACGACGCTTGCGCTCTCCGCGAAGGAAGCTGAACTCGTCGATTCAAAAAATTTCTTACCCCTCCTTCTTGCGGATACGCACTGCGCCAAATATTTCATCCGACACCGCAAACCACGAAGTCGGCAGTAGATTAGAAATGGAACTCAAAGAAAGAGGATGAGTCCGCGACCAAGCTTTTGGCGAGTGATCAATTCGCCGCCAGGTCAACACGTCGCCCGAGACCTCCTTGTCTCAATCGCGGCTATTTTATAACCAAACTTGCCTTCGTGTCAATACTTTATCGTGATTAAAAGGTTTGTACTTAAAATTTTCAATGATTTTTGAATGAAAGGAGTTTAGATCGATAGATCGACAGATCGATAGATCGCCAGATCGATAGTTGTTAGTTGATAGTAGTTCGGAGGTTTTATCCTAAAAAACCTTCCCTACCCCTTACTTTCTAAATTTTTTATCTGCCAATCGATTGGAGTTTCGCCGATTGACGACAAAAAATTATTCACGCGTGAAAAAGGTTTACTGCCGAAAAATCCTCCGCTTGCAGAAAGTGGGCTTGGGTGTGCAGATTCTACGATAAAATGTCTTGGGTTGGTAATCATAATTTTTTTTGCGCGCGCAGGTCTGCCCCAAAGGACAAATGCAATCGGGCGTTCGCGTTCGTTGAGTAGCTCAATAATTCTGTCCGTGAAAATTTCCCAGCCTTGTCCGCTGTGGGAGTTCGCTTGATGTGCGCGGACAGTTAAAACCGCGTTCAAAAGTAAAACGCCTTGATCCGCCCAAGATTTTAAGTAGCCGTTATCCGGAATGGCGCAACCCAAATCAGAATTTAATTCCTTAAAAATATTTCGCAATGACGGCGGCGGTTGAACTCCTTCTTTGACGGAAAAGCTAAGCCCGTGCGCTTGTCCTTCTTCGTGGTAGGGGTCTTGTCCCAGAATGACAACTTTCGTGTCGGCGTAACTCGTGAAGTGCAAAGCGTTGAAAATATCGTACATATCCGGGAAAATTTTTCGCGTGCGGTATTCATGAATTAAAAATTGCCGCAACCTTTGGTAGTACGGTTTTTCAAGTTCGGCGTCCAAAAAATTTGCCCAATCGTTTCTAAAAATTTGCATGGATTCCCTCAAACAAAAAAGTTGCCGAAAATTTTCAGCGTCAACTTTCGGCAACTCATTACAGCATGATTTCAATGAAAAAATTTTACACGAGGACACTGGCAAGGCGGACAAGTTCAGGGTCAAGCGGTTTTCTGTTGTTGACGGAGTCGAAGAGATTAATGCTGACAACTTTTCCTTCGTCGAAACCGAACACGACATCAGAAACGCCGGAAATTAATGCGAGTGCCGCACGTTCGCCGAGCATTGAAGCTTTCATACGATCTTCCATAGTTGGGGAACCGCCGCGTTGAATGTGTCCAAGAATCGAAACGCGCGTATCAATGCCGGTTTTTTCTTGCACAACATTTTTCAAGCCAACGCCGGAGCATGCGCCTTCAGCGACGACGATAATGCTGTAGCGACGACCTTTTTGGTAAGATTCGACAATTTCACGACAAATTTCGTCCAAATCGTACTTGACTTCGGGAACGATGATATATTCCGCGCCACCTGCAATACCCGCCGTCATTGCGAGCCAGCCGGAAGTGTGACCCATGACTTCAACAATCATGATGCGACGATGAGCGGAGGCAGTATCGCGCAGTTTGTTAATCGCGTCAACTGCAGTGTTTGCCGCCGTGTCACAACCTATGGTATAATCTGTTCCCCAAACGTCATTGTCGATTGTGCCGGGAAGTCCGACGATGGGAATGCCGCCCATTTTCGAGAGCAACGAGCCGCCGGTTAATGAACCGTCACCGCCGATGATGACAAGACCTTCTATGCCATGTTTTTGCAAATTGTTGAGACCTTTACGGCGTCCTTCTTCGGTTTTAAATTCTTTGCAGCGTGCAGTTCCCAAAAATGTGCCGCCGCGTTGAATCAAGTCGCTGACACTGCGGGCATTGAGCTCAACAATTTCGTCGGCAAGCATGCCCTTGTAGCCGTTGTAAATGCCGAAAACTTTAACGCCTTCGTAGAGTGCCGTTCTGACTACAGCACGTGCCGCCGCGTTCATGCCCGGACTGTCGCCGCCGGATGTCATTACAGCTATTGCTCCTGTTATCATAAAACTCTGCCTCCCAACTATCAAACGCCCATTGACGCAATTCCTAACCATTTTCTTTACGCTATTTTAGAAAATTTTTCGCGCATTGTAAAGTGATTTTTTTGTTGGAGCGATAGATCGATAGATCGATGGATCGATGGTACGGAGTTGATTCACATGGCTTTTGAGATTGAACGAAAATTTTTAGTTGACGCGTCGAAGTTGCCCGCGCAGATTTTGGTTGACGGGGAAAAAATTTCTCAAGGATATTTGTGTAGCGAACCTGCGCGAACGGTACGCGTGAGGACGAAGGGCAAACGCGGTTTCTTGACGGTGAAAAGTGCCAACGTCGGCATTGTGCGAAAAGAATTTGAATTTGAAATCCCGCTTGACGACGCCGAAGAAATTTTAAAACTTTGTCCTAACGTTTTGCAAAAGGTACGTTACAAAGTTGAGCACGCGGGAAAAATTTGGGAAGTCGACGTTTTTTCCGGCAGGCATGACGGATTAATTTTAGCGGAAGTGGAATTGTCCGCAGAAAATGAAATCGTAGAGTTGCCTGACTGGTTGGGCGAGGAAGTTTCAAACGACCCGCGCTATTTCAATTCGTCGTTAGCTTTGTCGTAAACAAAAAACGCTACCAAAAATTTTTGATAGCGTTTTATTTTTTCGTTCGCAAAAAAATTATCTTCCGGCAGAAACGCCGTCTTTGATGATGTTGGATAATTTGCCGTCAACTTTTTCTGAATGTTCGATTCTCAAAATTTCACTACGAAATTCTTGCAATCCTCTAATCGCCGCGTCGAGTTGTTTCAGTGTAAAAACTCCTTCGGTTTCAGCAAGATTTTTTAAAGACTTCCTGCAACTTGCCGAAAGTTTTTCCAAAAGTTTTTCGCGGCGTTCCTTACGTGCTTTAAATTCTTTTTCAAGATTTATGAGTTGTTCCATTGAATGAACTGCCGCTAAATAATCGTACTTCAACTGCGCTGATAATGGTTCGCCGCCTTCGGGGGTGACAGTGCCGTTTTTCAGCGCGTCTTGAAATCTTTCAAACGTTCCCACGCTAAACCCTCCCGAAAAATTTTTTCCTATTCTAAACCAAAAATCTTTTGACGGCAAGAAAAATTTTCAATACGCCCCTTCTAACGGATCTTTGCCAAAACGATTTGGTCCGTCAGTTCCTTTCGCGAACATGAGGTAGAGCCCCAAGAGAAAGCCGACAACCGGAATCAAAGCGATAAAGCCGAAATAGCCGCTCTTGTCCAAGTCGTGAAGTCTTTTGACAAGCAATGAAATACTTCCCGCAATCACTGCCAAGCCGACGACCATTCCAAAAATTGCGATTAACGTGCTTGATGAATGTTCGGCAAGATATCCCATTATCGTCGAAATTAAAGAGAGTGAAAAAGTGCCGATGATGTACGGTTTACGGTTCAATCTTCCTTCAAGCGAGAAAAAAATTTTTTGTAAGTCCAAATTAAATTCCTCCTGCCAAATTAATTTGCGGAAAATTTTCCAGCAAATTATTTTTTTGTGCAAGCCGATAAAAAATTTTCAGCGCGTCAATGCCTTCGTTCGTCAAATCCCATTTGATGACGCCGCCCAAATATTTATCCAACTCGTCAAAGGTAAACGGCTTTTCGTCCAAAACGGAATTTATCGCCGCCGCCTTTTTCTGCAGACCGAATTTTAAACCTTCATGGATTTTTTTGCAAACTTTTTCAAGAAGTTCAGGAAAATCTTGGGCAAATTTTTTTCGCGCCGCCCAAACAGCATAAACCATTTGCCGCCCCGTCAACTTATGCCATTCGTTGCCCAAATCGTAATAAAAAATTTTTTCCTGCCTGTGCAAGTGCAAGTAAAGTGCTTCGTCACCAATGAACAACGCGGCGGTTGCGTCACGCGGCACGGGATTTTTCACGTCTAAATTTTCTACGACGTAATTCGGTTTAAGATTGTAACTTTCCGCCAAAATTATTTTCAAAAGACAATGTGCCGTTGCAGACTTCGACGTTATCGCGACAATTTCGCCGTCCAAGCGTTCAATCGGTTTTCGCGAAAGCAACATTATGCTGGTGACGTTTCCTTCTGCGCGAATACAAATTTTCGGAACGAGCAAGAGATTTTCATTTTGGCGGGCGTATTCAATCGACGACATTAAGGCAACGTCGAGAGAGCCGCTTTTCATCTGCGCGTTGACGAAAGCGGGAACGCCCATTGCAACCGAAAAAATTTTTGCGGCGTCCGTCGTGTAGAAATAATTCAGCGGCAGTACATTCAAAAAATTTATGTGACCAATTTTCGGTTTGTAATCGCTACTCAAAAAATTTTTCACTTCCCGACTATCCATCGATCCATCGATCTATCGATCCAACGATCTAACTTATGTGACCAATTTTCGGTTTGTAATCGCTACTCAAAAAATTTTTCGCTTCCCGACTATCCATCGATCCATCGATCTATCGATCCAACGATCTAACTTTGAATCCAAAGGAGTTGATATTTTTCCATTTGTTTCAAAACGTGATCGAAGAAAGGTTTTGAAGTGTCGGGGTGCGCCAAGAAAAGTGAATAAGTTTTTTCAAGCGGAACTATCAAAAGCTTTGCTTGCTCCGTCAAAACTTCGGCAGAAATAATTGTGCGGGGATTTTGAATAAAAACATTTTCGTTAATCCAACCGCCTTTAGAAATGATATCCAACGCCTTGAACCAACCGTCGCCCTTGTCCAAACTTCGCGCCAACTTTCCTTCGACGACGAAAATCAAATTTTCCCTCAAAATATCCCCGTAAATTCTGTCGCCTTCAAATTTCGTGACAAGTTGAGTGCTGTCCGCGAAGAAAGCCAACGTGCCGCCGCCGCTGCCTTGAAGTATCGGATGCTGTACGATGAAGTTTGAAATAGTTTTTTTGTCGTCCGAAGATTGAAATTGCCCGCCTTCTTCAGTTTCGATTTTCATTTGGTGCATGAGTTTTTCCATAAAAGTTTTGAACGGCGAATGCCAATGCACGAGCATTTGACGCAAGACGAGATTGTAAATTCGCGCGAAACGTTCACCGGCGTTTTGGAAAAATTTATTGGCGTCGTAGAGGAAAGTTAAAGATAAAGTTGTTTCCGCGTACTGAAAATAAATTCCGAGCTTGACGCCCTGCGGATCCCATGAATTTGTCGTGACGACTGCGCCAAAAGGTTCTGCCTTCGTCTCTGAATAAGTTGCCTCCTTCGTCCCCTTGAAGTCGAGGAAACTAAGGAAGTGATCAAAAGTTTTTCCCTTCGTCAATTCTTGGAGCGTGTCCCAATCAGAAAAACCGTAGGGTTGCGACACGACGAGTTGACGAAACTGTTGCGTTATGATTTGTTCGATTGTCATATCGTCGGGACTTTTTTGGCGCACGGGAATGACATTGAACGCGGACTCATTGCCCTTTGAACCGGCACTGAATTGACAGAAAATCACGTCGTCAAGCGTGCGCGTTGACTGCAGGAAAAATCCCCATGCACTTTGCAAAATCGTCATCAACATTACGCGGCTTGACTTTGCTTTTTCGCGCAGGTCGGACAAAATATCTGCGGGAATATTTTCACGAAACGCCTTCGGATTGTACGGCGCATTTGAATGTTTCGCGTAAGGTAACGTCGGCATTTGCGGTAAATCTTTCAAAAGTTTTGACCAGTAATCGCGAATTGCCGTTTCAACATTTTTTTGTTGTGTGCCGCCGGAAATTTTTTTGACGCGCTTAAATTTTTCTATGCCCAATGCCGAAAGGAAAAAATTTTTTGGATCGAAGGCATTTGAAATTAACCGCGACATCGTGACGAGGACAGCAAATTCATTTTCTTCCGTCTTTAAGATTGTGAATCGGATTAAATTACCGCGCTTCACGTCGAAATTAACGCGGCGGTCGGCTTCCATGATTTTCGTTAAAGTTTCGTCAATTTCTTCAGGGTCTGCTTGCGAAAGCGCGCGATAAACGACATCTGGCAAAGTGCGCCGCTCAACGAAAATAACTCTGACGGTTCGGTTTTCGAGTTCGCAAAAATTTGAACGAAAGGTGTCGTCACTTTTAACCATGTCATGGACAACGCGATTAAATTTTATCGGCGTGATGTCGCCTTGAACTTTGTAAAGCGTCTGCACAGAAAAATAGGGCGATATAAATTGTTTCTGCGCGAAGAAAACTTTTTCGTCCGTCGTCAACTCCTCAACTTTTTCAATTTGGTTGGGATTGTAGCCGACAGAGCCGGTAAGTTGCCGCCCATAAACTGTCTCCAAAATATTTTTTTCGGTCGCCGTTAATTTCAAAATGCTCATCTCCGTTACTGAAAACTTATAGAAAGTTGTAAACTCTTATGTTTCATTCCTGATTCATCGCGTCCGCTTTTGCCGAAGCTACTCACGTTTGGTGTAACGCTCCACAGGCTTCAATTCCCCGCTAACGTACGGGTATTTTTTCAATCAGCTCGCGTATCGTTTTAAATTTATCGCCGCTTGTAAATCCCGGTCTATTTCGTTACCTCCTTACCAATTTTGTAGGACCTTTAGAATTTTTTACACCTTTTTTTCAACTGTTGAAAGCTTTCTTTCATCTTCCAATCTGAAAAGAGAATACGACGCGGCAATTTAATTGTCAAGTTTAGCCGAAATAAAAAAAACTGACAACGAATTAAATCCGTCATCAGTTGGAAAAAGTTTAGTCAAAAAATTTCGTCAGAAAAAATCTCTCTGTATCATGCCAAAACTTTTTTCAAGCCGTCAATGTATTCTTCCGTCGACGGCAAATAGATGTGTTGCCTGCTCTCAGCTACAGGTTCGGCAATTTCCGCAATAAGGTTGTATGCAAATTGCGGGCGATCTTTGGATGCGTACATGTCCTTCAAGGTATCGCCGTCCAACGTCTTACTAAGTTTATCGGCTATCGTGTCAGCTTCCGTTTTGTTAAGAATAAAATCAACTGAAACTGTCTGAAATTCATCTTCCAAAATCTTGCACATTTTCTTGCTGTCATCTTCGATAATTTCATCGGTTACAGCTTTTGAAACTTTGCTTGCCGCAGTGCTCGATAACCAAGCAGCAATTAACATTCCTACTGGTCCAAAGGGAGCACCCAACATCGCGCCGCCAATTCCGCCTGCGACTCCTGCGCCAGAGTTCACAACATTTTTGAAAAGTTGAGACGCCGAAATTCTGCCGCGAAGAATATTTATCACGTCGCCCGCTGACATAATCGCAACCGTTGCAATTCCCGTGACAGCATTCCCGCGCAGTAACTTAGACGCACTTTTCATTGCCGCCGCCCCGTAAATACTCGTGCCTTCTCTGAAAGCATTCACCAAATGTGCTGACATCTTCGGACCCATAGCTTTAACGAGTGCATCGGACGCAGGAATAAGCATTGTGTTGAAGCCCGCCTTCGTAATTTGTCCCGCTACAATCGAACCTGCCCATGCCATGCCGCCGACTTGCAAGCCCGCTTTAACCGAATTTTCCAAAGCAACTTCAAAAGATTCACCGTTCCAAATGCAAACCGCAAAATTTATCGCCGCAGAAATTCCGCCACTGTACGCGCCAATTTTTATTCCGTCTATCGCGTCATAAGTCAATGATTCGATTGTTCCCGCCTTCGCAATATTTTTTGCCTGCTCGTAAGTCACATTGCCTTTGCGGATAATGTCTTCAGCTTTTTTGACGCCGCGAATTTGTCCTCTATCAATTCGACTTTGCATTGCTCTAACCGCGTCGTCGTACTTATCGGCGGGAACTTCAATTTGCATTGGCGAACCGTCACGATTGTAATAGCGAAATTCTCCGTTGTGGAAACATTCTTGAACACACTTTGAGCCGGTGGCACAGTACTTGCTTTGAATGTTCGCGCCGTTTACGAGTCTGTCCGCACCGTTTTTAGCGTTGTCGTCGCCGACAATGTGTGCGTCTTTGCCTGTCATTCTGTCGTACAAGTCATTGGCGCGTTCTGCGGCAAAACCATGCCCCTTTGAACCGTGAAATTTTTCTTCAAAGTAAACCTTTTCTGTACCAACAAAAGCACCTTGTGCAAGTCCTGTATTTTTTGCGCCGCGTGAAGGTTCATTATTTGAAAAATGAAACCCTTCCGCACTTTCTTCTTCCTCTTCAAGATCAACAAAATAGCCTTCTTCGCCGAACCTGCTATCTACGAGTCTCTTCAAAGTTTTCACTGCCTCGTATTCGTCAGGTCCATCCGCCGCGATAGTAATTTCCGTGCCTTTAGTCAAGCCCATGCTCATAATCATGAGAATACTTTTCGCGTCAACTCTTTTGCCTTTCGCTTTAATCCAAACTTTTGATTTGAACTTGGACGCAGTCTGCACGAACACCGACGCGGGGCGCGCATGAATACCGGTTTTGTTTTCGATAGTAGTTGTAAGCTCAAACATAAAATCCCTCCTTCACATTAACCAAAACTTATGAAATTACGCAACATTCCTGCATTTTATTCTACCCCCCCCCTCAAAGATTTGTCAAGAATAGATTCAGAAAATTTTTGTCTTGAATTCATTCTACTTCCTTTAGTTTGCAAAATACTCCGCGATTTTCCAGCCCGCCGATTCAACCATTGCAACGGTCAAGATGCTTGGATGTATCATTGGACATGAAATTGGAATCCACATTCTCTTGGACAGGAATTGTTTGTTAAGTTTCTCCTGCGCAATCTTTGTTGCAAGAGTTTCTGAAATTGTAACATTGGAAACTTTTACCAACGCCATCGTCATTGTCGTAAGTGCTTTTTCGTCGACCGCGTCAAGCTCATAGGGTATCATTATATGATTTTTCCCCGACAACACGTCACGCGCATGGTGTTTAATGACGTCTTCGCACTGATGTTTTTCGGCTTTTGTCATCGCCATGAAACATTCCTCCTCTGTGTGACTGAAAAATAATTTACCTGTGCATAAGATACAACAATCGCAATTTCATTTTGTAATTGTCATTTCCCCATTCAGAAAATTTTTCACGGTTTAATAAATGTGAAGGAGCGCACGTCCTTGTACGCCCCCTCAACCCAAGTTCAAGTGCTGAACAGTATCCGTTTTCATGAAGAAATTTTAGTGGAGACTATTTCATTTGTTTCAATTTTTCATCGTAGTATTTCACTCTGGCGTAATGTCTTTTTGCAATGCCATAGTGTGGACCTGCCTCAACGTCGTTGGACGCATTTTTAGCCGCCGCCCATTCGCGTTTGGCATTTTTCAAAGCACGATCCCGCGCACTTTCCGCAAGTTCACGCTTTCTTTCTTCCGTCATATTTTCACCTCCTTTGATTCGCAAAATTTTCCGCGATTTGCCAACCCGCCGATTCAATCATTGTGACAGTCAACGCTGCTGATGCAATGTTTCCAAGTCCGGGAAAAATTTTCACGAACTCTGAAACAACCATTTTGCCTGCCAATTCTTTCAACGCGTTAACCGCCGTAGTTGCGGCAAGAGTTTCTGACATTGAAACGTTGAAAGTGTTTGCCAATGCCATCGTCATCGTCGTAAGTGCCGCCACGTTAATCGGCGTGCCGACTCCAGGTATCAGTGAACCACCAATGACAGCCCACGCGTGACCGTGAATGATGTCTTCGCACTGATGTTTTTCGGCTTTTGTCATCGCCATGAAACATTCCTCCTCTTTGTGACTGAAAAAATAATTTACCTGTACATAAGATACAACAATCGCAATTTCATTTTGTAATTGTCATTTCCCTATTCAGAAAATTTTTCACGGTTTAATAAATGTGAAGGAGCGCACGTCCTTGTACGCCCCCTCAACTCAAGTTCAAGTGTTGAACAGTCTCCGTTTTCGTGAAGAAATTTTAGTGGAGACTATTTCATTTGTTTCAATTTTTCTTCGTAGTACTTTCTACTTCGGCGTATCTTTTGCCGTCCTGTCGTTAACTCCTTTGATTTGCAAAATTCTCCGCGATTTGCCAACCCGCCATTTCAACCCTTTTATAAGCCGTTGGGTCAATCACCATAGGGATAAAACAAAATGGGAACATCAGAGGCTTCATCAACCCTGTTATCAACCCTGAAACGAAGGGCAATTTAGCCAATTCTTCTTCGACGTTTTTCAGCGCGTTAACCGCCGTAGTGTTAGCAAGAGCTTCCGTCATCGAAACGTTGAAAACTTTTGCAAGAGCCAGCGTCATTTTTGTGAGTTCTGCCAAATTCACAGGCGCGCAACCAATCACAGCGGCACACTTGCAAATGATGTCCTTGCACAATTTTTTTTCAGCCTTTGTAATTTTCATAAAAACTTCTCCAATCGATTAAGTGAAAAGTTATCTTCGACGCGCCCCGCGCATTTTGTACGAGGACGCGTTTTTTTTCTTCCGTCAATTATTGACGTCTTTGATGCGCAAAATCTTCTGCCATTTGCCAGCCCGCCAATTCAACCGTTGTGCATGTCAACGAAACCGGCAAAGTCTCTCCCCTGTTGGGAAATTTTTCTATGTACTCTCTAACATTGATTCTGCGTTCAACTTCTTTCAGCATGTTAACCGCCGTAATTGTTGCAAGAGTTTTAGTCATTGAAACCTTAAACATTTTCGCCAACGTCCGCGTCATCTTTGTAATTTCTTCCAGATTAACGGTAGGACCAAATTTTGTTTTGAGCGATCCGCCGATGGAATGCTTTGTGTGATAGCGAATGATTTGTTCACATTTTTGACGTTCGGCTTTGGTAATCAACGTTCTCATGAAAAATTCCTCCTGTAATTCAGAAAAGTTTTACCGACAAAATTTTTTACTGTGAAAATTTGTCAACGAGCAAGTCGAAAATATTTCTTGCCAAATCACGCGGCGTGTGTGACAAATCCGCGCCCTTCGACCTGTTGTCGTGTTTGCACATCGCCTGCAAGTTCCAATCGCTGTCCGGTCCGCCGTATTTTTGCGGGATAATGTGATCCACGTCCATTTCGGACTTTCTGAAATTCTTTCCGCACTCGGGGCATTTGTGCCAGCCGCCGTGCGTTTTGTGCGAATCGAAGTAGTCTTTCCTGTAACCCATAAAAAAATTTCCTCCTCTGTAAATCACCAAAAAATTCATTTAAAGTTGCTTGCAATATTCAGTTTTCAAAGAACCCTTCAAAAAAGTTTTTACTTTTCTGTTGTCGAGCGTCGAAGTATTTGTCGCCGACCGCTGTTGAAACCTCCTACTGTAATAATAAAACACTCGGGATTTTATTTTGTAATTGTCATTTCCGCGTTCAGAAAAATTTTTTTGGAAGTTTTATTCTAGTCTCTTTAGTGTGCAAAATTCTGCGTTCAGAAAAATTTTTTTGAAATTTATTCCGGTCTCTTTCGTGTGCAAAATATTCCGCGATCTGCCGACCCGCCGATTCAATTTCATCTTCTCTGTGTGACTGAAAAAATTTATCCATGTGTAAGATACACCAAGCGCAATTTCAATTTGTAATTGTCACTTCCGCGTTCAAAGATTTTTTAAACTTTCTTTGTGGGCAGGAAATTTTAGCCGCCGTAAAGAATTAAACAAAAAACTTTTCATTGGGGGGAAAAATTTTATGGGTTTAATTCAAGCGGCGATTAGTGCTGTCGGCGGAACGCTCGGAGATCAATGGAAGGAACTTTTCTATTGTGACAGTTTAGGCGCGGATATTTTGGCGGCAAAAGGACATCGTCGCACGCGCAGAGGAAGTTCCAACGCCGGCGACGATAACATCATTACGGACGGGTCGCTTATCTCCGTGAACAACGGGCAATGCATGATGATCGTTGAGCAAGGAAAAGTTGTAGACTTCTGCGCGGAGCCCGGCGAATACACGTACGACAAAGGAACTGCGCCTTCGCTTTTCTCCGGTGGCAGTCTCGCTTCAAACATTCAAGCAGTTTTTCATGAAATTGGCAGACGTTTCACTTTCGGCGGCGACACGGGAAAAGATCAGCGCATTTACTATTTCAACACGAAAGAAATTGTCGGCAACAAGTACGGTACGCCGAGCCCCGTTCCCTTCCGCGTCGTCGATTACAATATCGGCTTGGACGTGGACATTGCGATAAAATGTTTTGGTTCGTACAGCTACAAGATCGTCAATCCGATTTTGTTTTACACAAACGTTTGCGGCAACGTGGCAGAAACTTATAATCGTTCGGAAATTGATGCGCAGTTGAAAACGGAATTGATGACGGCGTTGCAACCTGCCTTCGCAAAAATTTCTGAAATGGGCATTCGTTACAGCGCACTGCCGGGACATACTCAAGAAATTGCCGACGCGTTGAACGAAGTCTTAAGCAAGAAATGGGGCGAACTGCGCGGCTTGCAAGTCGTATCTTTCGGCGTCTCCAACGTCAGCGCAAGCGAAGAAGATGCCGCAATGATTAAGGAAATGCAACGTAACGGCGCATTGAGAAATCCGGCAATGGCGGCGGCTCATTTGACGGGCGCACAAGCAAGCGCAATGCAAGCGGCGGCGAACAACACGGCAGGCGCAATGACAGGATTCATGGGCATGGGCATGGCGCAGAACGCAGGCGGTGCTAATCCCGCAAATCTTTTCGCTATGGCTCAACAACAAACTCAACCTCAACAGAATCAACCGCCCACATGGAAATGTCCGTCTTGCGGCAACGAAGGCAATCGAGGAAATTTCTGCATGAATTGCGGCGCAAAAAAACCTGCACCTGTCGCCGGTTGGAAATGCGAATGCGGCGCGACCAATACAGGAAGATTCTGTTCAGAGTGCGGCAAACCGAAACCTGCTTCAGACGAATGGACTTGTTCATGCGGCGCAGTCAACAAAGGAAAATTCTGCGCGGAATGCGGAAAACCCAGAGCGTAAATTTTTGCGGAGGATTTTAATTTGCTGGTAATATCGATTGTACTTGCAGTATTTATCGGATATCTTTTTCGCGCCACTTTGATTGATTCGATGAGCAACGTTAAAGTCGCTCAAGAGGCGCAGGAATATTTGAACAAGGACAGCGTAGACTTAACGACGGAAATTGACACTTACCTTTACACGAACATCACCGTAATTCCGAAGGACAAAGACGAAGACGAAGACCAAAAACAAATTGAAGATGACAATAATGACGATTCGGATGATGACGCGGACGACGATTCGGACAATGATTCAGACAATGATTCGGACAGCGGAAGTGACGGCGGCAATGGTGACAATTGATTCGGTTGACTGATTCGTTTAATGGTAAGATTATCTGCGCGAAAAATTTTTCAAATCAAAAATAGTTTTCCGAAGAAAAGGGGGTGTGTTCATTTTGGGGCATGCCCCCTTTGAAAAATCAAGTTCGTTTGATATAATGAGTTGAAAATTATTTTAGTCGTTTGATGTATTTAGGTTATGATTGACAAAAATTTTGGAGGCTTTCAACTGTTGAAGAGAAGTTGTCAAAAAATTTAAAAGTCCTTAAAAACTTGTAAGGAGGTGAATTCCGTTACTGAAAAATTTTTATGTTGACTTTAATTCAATCTAACGGTAGAATCTAAACGACTCTTTGAA
>JAFSXD010000096.1 GCA_017444245.1 Selenomonadaceae bacterium
ATTTTGCAAAACGTGATGACGTTGTAATTGCTACAAAATTTTTGCCGCGCTCCGAATCCGAAATTGCAAACGGCGTGAGCGGACAACAACATATTTCTGCGTCGCTGGATCAAAGTTTAAAAAATCTTGGGCTTGATTACGTCGACTTGTATATTTATCATATGTGGGACTATCAAACGCCGATTTATGACGTGCTTGACGGCTTGAACAACGCGGTTAAGGCGGGCAAAGTTCGTTACATCGGCATTGCGAATTGTTACGCGTGGCAGTTGGCGAAGGCGAATGCTCTTGCAGAGAAAAATAATTTTGCAAAATTTGTTTCCGTGCAGAATCATTACAATTTAATTTTCCGCGAAGAGGAACGCGAAATGAAACCCTTCTGCGCGGAAGACAACATCGCAATGACGCCGTACAGCGCGCTGGCAAGCGGCAGACTTTCACGCAAGCCCGGCGAAACTTCCAAGCGTCTTGAAACGGATGCTTACGCAAAATTTAAGTACGACGCAAGCGCGGACGCCGATTCAAAAATTATTGAACGCGTCGTTGAACTCTCCGAAAAATACGGCGTGACTATGACGGAAATTTCTTTGGCGTGGCTGTTGACGAAAGTAACTTCACCAGTCGCAGGCGCAACAAAATTTCATCACATCGACGGCGCAGTTAAATCAGTCGACTTGAAACTTTCCGACGAAGATTTAAATTACCTTGAGGAACTTTACACGCCGCATAAATTGGTTGGCGTCATGGCGCAGAATAAACCGACTTCAAAAAAAGAATCGCAGGTTTGGATGCAAAACGCGCCAAAAGTTTAAGTGACTACCATGAAAAAATTTTTCAAAGCATTAATCGTTGCGGCGGCGTTGATGAATTTTTCGCCGACTTTCGCAATGCCGGTGTGGACACTTCCGAACGACGGAATAAAACTCGAAGGCACTGCCAAGCAAGATTATGTTAAATCCAAAATGGACGTGATTTATAAACGCGCGAAAGGTTCACAACATCCGTTTGCATTTTTTGAGACACCGGACGGTTGGACTTACGAAAAATTTCAAGTTGACGGCGCGAAGTATGAACTTCTCAAAAATCCTGCCGCTAAAACCAATCGCGTCGTAATTCAACTTCACGGCGGCGGTTACGTCTTGCCGCTTGATAACGGCTACAGAAATTTGGGAATGGTTCAAGGAGTGCTTGCCGACGCCGCGCAGATTTATCTTGTCGACTATCGAACCGCGCCGAAATATCTTTACCCCGCCGCTCTTGAAGACGCCGCTAAAGTCTACGAAAAAGTTTTAAGTGACGGCGTCGACCCGAAAAATATTATCGTCACGGGAGATTCTGCCGGCGGAAATTTGGCGTTGCAACTTTCGCTTTATCTCAAGGAAAAAAATATTCCTCAACCGAAATGTTTAATTTTAATTTCGCCGTCTGCAACCATGACAAATAATTTTCCTTCGCGAAAGTACAACGAGGACAAAGATTTAATTTTGGGGAAAAGCACGCCGCTTTACTCCCGCTTGGATAAAAGTTCTTATGCAAACGGTTTGAGTTTGGACGACCCGCGCCTTTCGCCAATTTACGCGGACTTGAAAGGTTTACCGCCAATGCTGATTCAAGTCGGCGGCTACGAATTATTTTTGGACGAGTGCATTGAGCTTGCGAAGAAGGCGGCGGCGGACGACGTGAAAGTTACGTTGACGGTTTATCCCGGCATGTCACACGATTTTGCGTTGCTTGTACCGCAACTTCAAGACAGCGTTGATTCGTTCGTTGAGATTCGCGATTTCGTCAACGAAAATTTTTAGCGGTGGTTTGCCATGAAAAAAATTCTATTGTCGATTTTGATTTTGAATTTGATTTTCTTCACGGGCTGTGCTAATAGTGAAGGAACTCCCGCAAAAAATATTTCAGCGCAGGAAACGGAGGCGATTGCAACGAAAATTAAAGTTACAGTCAACGGAAAAACTTTTGACGCGACGCTTGAAGACAACGAATCTGCGCGGGCACTGTTAAAAAAATTGCCGCTTGAATTCACGATGACGGAACTCAACGGCAACGAAAAATATTACCGATTCAATGAAAATTTTCCGTCGAATGATGAACGTGTAGGAAAAATTTCAACCGGCGATTTGATGTTGTACGATTCAAGTTACATTGTGCTTTTCTACAAAGATTTTCCGACGAGTTACAGCTACACGCGGCTGGGAAAAATTTTGAACACTGCGGAGCTTGAAAAAATTTTGGGTGGCGGCAACGTTACAGTAAAGTTTGATAAAAATTAAAGGTGGTTACTCTATGACGCTTGAAGAACTTCTGGCAACTTTCGCTGATGAAAATCATCCCGCGATTAACAATCCCGAACGCGCGAAATTTTTTGCGGACTTGTGCCAAGAAACCCGCCGCATTGAAATGGAATTGAATACGAGTTACCACACGCCGGAAGAAATTGTAGAGATTATGTCACGGCTGACGCGCAGGAAAGTTGATCCGACGTTCAGATTGTTCCCGCCGTTTTATGCTGACTTCGGAAAAAATATTTCCTTCGGCAAATTTGATTTCGTAAATTCGAGTTGCCACTTTCAAGATCAAGGCGGCATTACGATTGGCGACAGAGTTTTTATCGGTCATAACGTCGTGCTGGCGACGGCGACGCATGCACTTGAGCCGAATCTCAATCGCAAGTTGAGTTACAAGCCGATAAAAATTTGCGACAACGTTTGGATTGGCAGCAACGCGACGATTCTGCAGGGCGTGACGATTGGCGAATGGGCAGTTGTTGCGGCGGGCGCAGTCGTCACAAAAGATGTTGAACCTTACACGATTGTCGGCGGCGTTCCGGCGAAATTTATCAAGAAGGTTGAGTTCGACGCGGACACTTACGAAATTTCCAACCACGAAGGAGAAATTTAGCTGGTAGCTTGTAGCTGGTAGCTTGTAGTTTTTTTGTGTGAAAGGGGATTGAAAATGAGCTTAGCAAAAAAAATTTTGGCGGCGGCACTTTGCATGGGATTGATTACGCCGTTTGCCGCGCAGATTAACACGGCGTCCGCAAGCAACGCAGATTCGGCGGCGACGAGTAGCATCAAAGTTGAAAAATTAAATCTCACGAGTTCTTGGGACAAAGTTTTTCCGAAGAGCGACAAAGTAAATCATCGCAAAGTTACGTTCGTCAATCGCTACGGAATTACGCTTGCCGCTGATTTGTACGAGCCGAAAAATTACACGGGCAAACTTCCTGCCATTGCCGTTTGCGGACCTTTCGGCTCAGTCAAGGAACAATCGTCGGGACTTTACGCGCAAATCATGGCGGAGCGCGGATTTTTGACGATAGCGTTTGATCCTTCGTTCACAGGTGAAAGCGGCGGCAGTCCTCGTTTCGTTGCGTCGCCTGACATCAACACGGAAGATTTCTGCGCGGCGGTGGATTATCTTTCGTCGTTGTCTAACGTCAATGCAAATAAAATCGGCATAATCGGAATTTGCGGCTGGGGCGGCATGGCGTTGAATGCGGCGGCGATCGACACGCGAATTAAAGCTACAGTCACGGCGACGATGTACGACATGAGCCGCGTCATTGCCAACGGATATTTTGATTACGACAAAGACACCGCGACGCTTGAAGACGAACGCCAACAAAATCGTATTGCGCTGAACAAGCAAAGAACGACAGATTACCGACGCGGCATTTATAAACGTGCCGGCGGCGTGGTTGATCCTCTTCCCGCCGATGCGCCGCAGTTCGTCAAAGATTATTATGATTATTACAAAACGGAGCGCGGCTATCATAAACGTTCGCCCAATTCCAACGACGGCTGGACTGTGACGAGTGCGCTTTCTTTCATGAACATGCCCTTGCTCTGCTACGTCGACGAAATTAAAACGCCCGTGCTGATGATTCACGGAGAAAAAGCACACTCAAGATATTTTTCGGAAGACACTTTCCAATTTTTGGAGACGCCCAATAAAGAATTGATTATCATTCCGAATGCAAACCACGTTGACCTTTACGATAATTTGGACGCCATTCCCTTTGACAAGATTGAGAATTTCTTCAAAACTAATTTGTAATTGGCGATTAAATTTTTAGGAGGTGATAACGTTGGAAGAAGTTATCGGCATGAGTCCAAACGAAGACAAAATCATTTTCACGCGCCAAGAGTGGAAACATTTCATTGATGAAGTCGGCATGCGCAAAGGGCAGGAAATTGAAAAGTGCATCAACAACGCCCGTTATCTTGCAAAACTCGACCGCGCAGATGAGCAAATCAGAAAAGGACATGTCATCGTAAAAACGCTTGAAGAGTTGGAGGCAATGGAATAATGCTTACATTCACGGGCGAAGGTTGGGATGATTACGTTAATTGGCAAGAGGAAGATAGAAAAACTTTAAAGAGAATCAACAGACTTATTCAAAGTGTGGAACGCGATGGACCTATGAAAGGCGAAGGACAACCAGAGAAGTTAAAAAACGTAGTTGACACTTATTCGCGTAGGATCGACGATAAAAATCGGCTGATTTATATTGCGCAATCCGGAAATTACACAGTTAAATCTTGCAAAGGTCACTATGACGATTAAAAATTTTTGGAGGTAAAAATTTATGCTGGGAAATTTTAGCTATCACAACGCAACAAAACTTTATTTCGGTGACGATTCGCTTAAATATTTGAATGACGAGTTGCCCAAGTACGGAAAAAATATTCAGCTGATTTACGGCGGCGGCTCAATCAAACGCAATGGCATTTACGACGCGATTGTTGAAATTCTCAAAGCCAACGGAAAAAATATTGTCGAGGACGCGGGCGTTATGCCGAATCCCACCGTTGACAAACTGCGCGAAGGAATTAAAATTGCGCGCGACAACAAAGTTGATTTGCTGTTGGCTGTAGGCGGCGGCAGTTGCTGTGATTACGCTAAAGCAGTTTCGGTCTCCGTTCACTGTGACGAGGACGCATGGGAAAAATATTTTATTCGCTTTGAAGAGCCGACTTGCGAAATTGTTCCCGTTGCTTGCGTGTTGACAATGGCGGGCACGGGCTCGGAAATGAACGGCGGATCGGTTATCACCAACCACGCGACGAAACAAAAAATCGGTCACGTCTTCGGCGATAATGTCATGCCAAAATTTTCTATCCTCAATCCGAAATTTACGTTCTCTCTTCCGAAACGTCAGATGATCGCCGGCATTTACGATATTTTCAATCACATCTGCGAACAATATTTTTCCGGCAACGACGACAATACAAGCGACTATCTCGCGGAAGGTTTGATGCGTTCGGTAATTCACAGTTCATTGATTGCCGTAGAAAATCCTGAAGATTACGAGGCGCGCTCAAATATTATGTGGTCGGCGACGTGGGCTTTAAATACGCTTATCGGCAGAGGCAAAACTCAAGATTGGATGGTTCACATGCTCGGGCAGGCTGTCGGCGCGTACACGGACGCAACGCACGGAATGACGCTTGCCGCAGTTTCACTTCCCTACTACAAAATGATTATGCCTTACGGTCTTCAGAAATTTAAACGTTTCGCCGTCAATGTTTGGAACGTCAACGCCGAAGGAAAATCCGATGAAGAAGTTGCTAACGAAGGCTTGAAGGCATTGGAAAATTGGATGCGCAAAATTGGCGTGACGATGAAGATTAGCGAACTCGGCGCGACGCCTGAAATGATTGAAGGAATTGCGGACGCAACTTTCATTTTGCAGGGCGGCTACAAAGTTTTGACGCGTGACGAAGTTGTAAAAGTTTTGAAAGAAAGTTTGTAAAATCTTACGCAAAAATTTTTCTTAGACCTGCTTCACTTTATTGGGACTTCGAATAAAAATCGAAGTCTTTTTTGTAAAAAAAATCTCCGACGAAATTTTTTCATCAGAGTTAAAATTTTTTCAAGCAGGTGTACCACTATCTACGCGTAATGGTTTAATCCTGTCTTTCCCAAACGTGCATTCTGCTTTTGTTGCGTGAGCAACCGAACTCGCTGGGCACTGACCCCGTCCAAGTAGTCTCGCCGCACTTGATGCACTGCCAATTAACCGGGCTGCTGCTGGCGTATATCCTTTTCCAAATGTGTTGTCCGCTCCGGCTTACATCACAACCGAAGTTAGTGGGACTGGAAGGAGACACAACTCGCATGCCGCACTCCCAACACTGCCACTGAATCACGTCGGCATAAGCGTGACGGTGAATGTGTGTCGCGCCGGTATCTTCAGAGTGCAGGGCAACGCAGGACACAACCGCAAAAACCATTACTGCGCAGAAGGCAATAAAACTTTTTTTCATGATAACACCTCCTCTCTAAAAAATTTTTTAGTGAATCGTTACACCTAACCTTTTCATTACTCATAAGTGTATCAAAAACAAAACAATGAGTGGTATGCTGACAGGACACTTAAAAAAATTTTTTTAGGAGGTGAAGAATTTTACCTGTGGGATTTTATGTTCACGCCAAAAAAATGTTCTGTATAATTTGTAAGTTAGAAAAAAATTAGAAAGTTCATGAGGTGTTAGCAATAGAATTTAAATTACTCACGAAAGACGACAAAAAAATTTTCGATAAGTATTTGCGCTTGACGTATCACGATAACTCCGGCTTTAATTTCACAAATTTTTTCATGTGGCGAAAATATTATCAAACTACTTGGGCGGTTGAAGACGACGTTTTATTCGTGAAATACAGCGAAAAATTTTTGCCGCCTTTCTGCGCGGATGAAAAAATTGAAGACGCCGTGAGAAAAATTGTCGACGAATACAAAAAAAATTCTGCGTCCGAATTTCTTTTCATTAACGCGGAAAAAAATTTCATTGAGCAACTGAAAAAAATTTCCGATTTAAACTTTGAATTTTTGCCGCAACGTGACAGATTTGATTACGTCTATTCGACGAAAGATTTAATAACTTTGCCCGGCAGAAAATATCATCAGAAAAAAAATCATGTCAACGCGTTCAGAAGTTTATATCCAAGTGCAAAGTACACAGAAGATTTTACGGACGAAGTGAAAAAAATGTGCGTCGAGTGTTTGAATATTTGGTACACCGAACACGATTTGAACGAATATCCCGCGTTGCCGTTTGAACGTGGCGCGATTCTTGAATTGCTTGACGACTTCGACTTCTTCGATATAAAAGGCGGCGCGCTTGTCTTGGGCGAACGTGTCGTTGCCTTCGCGATTGGCGAGCAAATTAACGAAGACACTGCGGTTATTCACATTGAGAAGGCGGACTTCGACGTTAAGGGCGCGTATGCCGTCATCAATCAGAAATTTGCCGCGCAGAGTTGGAGCGATTTACCGTTCATCAATCGCGAAGAAGATTTAGGAATTGCGGGAATCCGTAGCGCAAAAGAATCTTACAGACCGGTTAAAATGATTGAGAAATTTCATGTTAAGTTGAGGTAGAAAGTATGAAAAAATTTTTTTTAACGTTAATGTCCGCCGTCACAATTTTTTTGATGACTGCTTGCGGTAACACCAACGCCGCGCAGACAAGCGGGCAAAGTAAAATTTTGGTGGCGTTTTTTTCGGCAAGCGGCAACACGGCGCACTTGGCAGAAACTTTTTCAAAGGCAATCGGCGCGGACATCTACGAGATTAAACCGAAAACCGAGTACACCTCCGCCGATTTGAATTGGCACAACGAAAATGCGCGTTCAAGTATTGAAATGAAGGACGAAAACTCCCGCCCGGAAATCGACGGAAAAATTTCAAACTTCGATAACTACGACACAATAATAATTGCCTATCCTATCTGGTGGAATTTGGAACCGCGAATCGTCGACACTTTCCTTGAGAGCTACAATTTCAGCGGCAAAACGTTAATTCCAATTTGCACTTCGGGCGGTAGCGGCATTGAAAACAGCGAATCGCATTTGAAAAAAATTTGTCCCAATGCAAATTGGAAGAGTGGAAAAAGATTTAATTCCGCCACTTCGCAGGACGAACTTAAAAATTGGTTTAACAAACTTTGATTGACATACAGCGTTAAATCTTTTAAAATTACAGCCAATGAGGCTGTTTTTTTTTAAGAGTTTTTATGTGCCAACAAAGGAGTGGGTTTCGATGTTTTGGGGGAAATTTTTGAAACGGTTTGCTACAGCTTGCGTGGCGGTCGTGCTAGCGGTTGGTGCGACCGGTTGCGGCGGAAATTCGTCGGGTGAAACGTTCCTCAATATTGCCACCGGCGGCACGGCGGGTACGTATTATCCTATAGGCGGTGCTATTGCTGACGTAATAACGAAAAATGTCAAAGACATCGGAGCAAGCGCACAAAGTACGGGGGCGTCTGTTGCCAACATAAACATGCTGAACGAAAAGCAAGTTGACATGGCGATTGTGCAAAATGACATTGCTTATTACGCGATAAACGGCACAGAGATGTTTGAAAAGAAAGTTAGCGGATTGCGCGGTATTGCGTCGCTCTATCCTGAAACTTGCCAAATCGTGACGCTTGACGGTTCCGGCATTCATTCAATCGCAGATTTGCGCGGCAAAAGAGTTGCAGTCGGTGCGGCAGGTAGCGGCGTCGAAGGAAATATGCGCCAAATTCTCAAGGCGTACGGCATGACTTATAAGGATATTAACGCACAATTCCTTTCCTTCGCAGAAGCGGCAACGGCTCTGAAAGACGGCACTGTTGATGCGGCATGCGTCGTCGCAGGTTATCCTACGGCGTCTGTTCAAGATATCGCGTCCAAAAAACAAATTCGTTTGCTCCCGTTAGATTCAGAAAAAGTTGATTCGCTCATCGCCGAATATCCGTTCTACACGCGGACTTCAATTCCCGCGAACACCTATCAAGGATTCAGCGCGGAAGTTCCAACCGTCAGCGTAATGGCAATTCTCGTCACGACGGACAGAATGGATGAACAAGTTGGTTACAACGTCACGAAGGCGATTTTTGACAACGTTGACAAGCTTGAGGCGTCACACGCGGCGGCAAAATCTATCAAGAAAGAAACTGCGCTTAACGGCATGAATTTCATCAAGATGAACGAAGGCGCGGAAAAATTTCTTAAAGAGTAGTATTTAATCTTAGGAACTTGAGATTGGACAGGAAAAAGTAATTTAGAAAACGTTCCGAAATATTCATCGTGTTACTTCCGCAAGGAAGTTTTTTTTTGCAAAGGATTTTTGATTTCTCATGAGAATTGCGATTTTTGAAAATATAATGACGCAGGGCGGGCACGAAGTCGACTTCGACAGAATTTTGGTTGAAGAGTTGCAGGCACTCGGTCACGAAATAAATTTTTACGTGCCGCAGAATTTTATTTTTCAATTCGATTACAAATTGCCCGTGACAAAACTTTTCGGCGACGCCGTACTTTACAGCACGTCACGGGGCTTGAAAAAAATTTTTTCCTCCGTCAAGCGTGAAATAAATCGTCAACGCTGGTACAGCCAACTTTTCGACGCGCAGAAAAATTTTGACGCCTTGATTGTCCCCACGTCGACGTACAGATATTTGCGCGCCCTTCGTCATAGTTCGCTGAAAAAAATTTCTGTGCCGCTGATTTTTATTTTGCATGGAATAAATCCTTCCGAACGCGAAAATTTTTTAAACGCGGCGGAAAAACTTTTGCCTTATCCAAACGTGAAATTGTGCGTGCTGACCCTTTCGCAAAATTTTTTCAATCTGCCGAACGTCCATGAAATTTATCCGCCGACGTATACGCCGCGTGACGTGAAATTTTTTCGTCGTCCGGTCGCTGAAGAATTGCTGGTAGGTTTTTTTGGGCAGTACAGGCGCGAAAAAAAATTGCGTGACTTGCTCAACGTTTTTGTCAACGCGAATTACACGCGAAAAGTTCGCATGATCGTGCAAGGGTCGACGATGCACGAGGAGGACGCGGAGGATTTTGAGAAAATTATTTCGCAGTACAAAAATCATGGCGGCTTGACGTTCATTCACAAAGGCTTAATCGGGGCTGATTGGCAACGCGCGATTCTAAACGTCGACGCGCTGTTAATGCCGTACTCTTCGCCGCGCTATCGATACCATTGGAGTGCCATGCTCTTCAACGCGATTGGATTTCGCAAGCCAATCATTGCGTCGAGTGACATCAATCCGGAAGTGCTGAAAAAATTTCGATTGGGCGAAGTGTTCACCGGCGGCAACCTTGATGAATTGGATACGGCGTTGAAATTTTTCATTGACAACTTTGACGAAAATTTTTCCACTTACGAAAAAAATTTGGACGCCGCCGCAGAAATTTTTTCGCCACAAAATTTTGCACGCCGTTTGTCTGAACTCTGCACGTGAAAACAAAAACGACGGAGAAAAAATTTCCCCGCCGCTTTTTTGGTACGGTTAATATTTTGTAAGTTTAAGCCGCAAAAATTTTACGCGTAATTGAATTTGCCGAGCTGCCAAATTTTTCCGGAAATATTTTCAATAGGTTTGTCTGCAGAAATTTCCAACTTCGGCTGAACTGTCTTTTCGGGATACAACAACATGCTTGCCGCCTCTTCGCCGCCCTGCAGGAACATTTCAAGCGCGGAATGGTCGACGAACATGCGAATTTGCAACGTTTCATCAGCGTAAAGTTTAAATTTGCGAACACCTATATCAACGTCAGTATTTTTGCCGTCATTGAACGGGCGAATGCCTTTGCCGCCGAGATTCATGCCGTTTCTGTCGATAGTCATCAGTTGCGTTGCGCGATCGTAGGAGATTGTAAGTTTTTCAACGTCGTAATTCAAAACAATTTCAACTTTTTGCGCGTCGCCAAATTTAATTGTCAAATCAGATTCTGAACCGTCAGGAAGTTGCGCGGAACATTCTTTCACGTCGTTTGCATTGACTTCTTGGCAATCTTGACGCAGTGCCTCCAATTCCTTGACGGGCGCGGAATAAATATGCCCATGTTTCAAAGTCAATTCGCGCGGCATCGTCAAGCAATAAAGCCAATCGTTTTCGGCAGAAGCAACCGTGTCCGTAAGGTCAGGCATGCCAATCCAGCCGACTAAAATTTTTCTGTCGCCGTCAAGGAAAACTTGCGGAGAATAGAAATCAAAACCTCTGTCCAGTTCTTGGAAAACGCTGGGCAACATTTCGAGACTGTCAACGGAAAAATGCCCCGCGAAATATCCCGCCAAGCAGTGATTTTGATATTTAAACTCTTGATGCGGAACGCCCTGCGGACAGACAATCAAAACGTCCATGTCATCGAAACGCAACAGGTTCGGACATTCCCACATATAACCAAAATCGTAGTAATCTGTTTTGACTTCGCCCAAAAGTTCAAATTCGTTTTTCTTGTCCGTTTCACGATAGATCAAAGTTGCGCCGTTTGTCGGGCGTGAACTTTTCGCGGGATAATCGCTCATGCGTTGCGCCGCCATTGCAAAGTAACGCTTGCCACGACGATAGAAGAAGTTGGGATCTCTGAAATGCGCCGTGTAACCTTCAGGATTTCCTTTGACGATAATTTCTTCCTTCGTGACGCTACCGTCTTCTTGCAAAGTGCCGTAACGTTGGACGACTGAACGGATATAATTTTCGTCGCGGGCGTTGGCGGTGTAGAACACGCGAACTTTGCCGTCTTCGACGAAACCGCAACCGGAATGACAGCCGTCTTTATCGTATTCATCACCGGGCCACAAAGAAAGTTCCGGATAGGAATAGTTGATGAAGTCGCGGGTAGTGATGTGCATCCAACTTTTATTTTTGTGCCAATTTCTATTTTGCGGTACGGGATTCCACTGACAGAAAAGGTGATATACGCCGTCGCAGACGCAAAGCCCGTTCGGATCGCTTATCAGGGAAAACGGCGCGTCGATGTGAAAATTGTTGTGCCATTTGTCGGTAAACGGCATGGCTTTACGAACATTTTCGTCAACTGCCTGCTTATTAAACCTAAGCTTAATGTCCTCTAATTTTTCGCCACTTTTTTTTGCCACTAAAATTCCTCCTTTGTTAGCTGTTAGCTTCTAGCTTTTAGCTTTTAGGTCTAGCACTTATGAACTCCTTCAAAGTTTCGTACAAATGCTCCGGTTCAACAGGCTTGGTTAAATGCGCGTTCATCCCAGCCTGCAACGATCGTTGTACGTCTTCATCAAAAGCGTTGGCAGTCAGCGCAATTATCGGAATGGTTTTTGAATCCTCCCGCGCCAGCGCACGAATATTTTCCGTCGCCTGCAAGCCGTCCATAACCGGCATGCGAATATCCATTAAAATTGCGTCGTAATAATTCGGCGGCGATTTCTCAAACATCTCGACAACCAATTTTCCGTTTTCGGCATGATCAACTTCCATGCCCATCATACTCAAAATTTCTTTGATTATTTCTGCGTTTACAAACATATCCTCTGCAATTAAAATATGTTTGCCGTCCAAGTCAACCGATTCTTTTTCTTCGCCGAGCAAAATTTGTTTGTTCTCAAGCGCACGGTTAAATTCTTCAAGCAACGTCGCTGCAAACAGCGGCTTGGCAATGAAACTGTCGACACCCGCCGCCAACGCCTCGTCCATCACCTCCTCCCAACTGTAGGCAGTCAAAATTATAATCGCAGATTCGTTGCCGATAATTTCGCGAACTCTGCGAGTCAATTCAATTCCATCAAGCTCCGGCATTCGCCAATCAATCAGCATTGCGTTGTACGGTTCATGCCGCGCGTGATGAAGTTTTACCATTTCAAGGGCTTCAATTCCGTTTAACACGGTATCAGCCGCAATTCCCAAATCTTCCAAGATTAATTTTGCATGTTCGCAGGCAATGGAGTCGTCGTCAACAACCAAAACTCTCAAACCCTGCGTATCAATGGCATTTCCCTTTGTCACGTGATGCGAATCAGAATTTTTCAGCGTCAAGCTCACGATAAATTCTGAACCGACATGCTTTTTTGATCTGACGGAAATATTTCCGTTCATCATCTCCACGATATTTTTTGTTATCGGCATGCCGAGCCCCGTGCCGCCGTAAGCATTGAGCGAAGTCGAATCTTCCTGCGAAAACACGTCAAAAATTTTCGGCAAATAGTTTTCGTCCATGCCAATGCCGGTGTCTTTAATCGTAAATCTCAACGTCGTTTTGTTTTCGTAATGAACGGCGTTTTCAATCGTGAAAGTTATTTTTCCCGGCGCAGGCGTGAACTTCACGGCATTGCCCAAAATATTTATCAAAACTTGTTTTAACTTTGTCGCGTCACCAATATAAAATTCGTCGACGTTGCCGACAACGTGGCAGTCGTACGTTAAACCTTTTATCGCGCATTGTCCGCCGAACATCGTATTAATTTGCTCAAGCAAATTGCTGAAGGAAAATTCCTCGTTCTTCAGCACCATTCGCCCGCTTTCGATTCGGCTCATGTCTAGAATATCGTTAATCAAGCTAAGCAAGTGACGTGCGCTGTCGCCGATTTTCGTCAACTGCTCACGAGTTTTTGGCGGCAAGTTCGGTTCTTTCAAAGCAATGCTGCCAAGACCAATTATCGCGTTCATTGGCGTACGCATTTCGTGGCTCATGCTGGAAAGAAACGCCGTCTTCGCAACGTTGGCTTGGTTGGCTGTGTCAAGGGCAGTTTTTAATTGCTCATTCAACGTAATTTGTTCGCGTTGAAGTTTGGTTGTGTCGGATTTCAGAAGGATATAAAATTTTGCCTCTTTGCTGACTGTGTAGAAAACGAAACGCTTGTAAAAATTTTCTCCGTCGATATTTAAAATAACATTTGCTTCGTAGGGTTCATGTTGCGACAAACTTTTTTCAATGCGTTTCAAATTCAGCATTTCCAAATATTTTTTGCGTTCGCGTTCAGAGCCGCCCAAAATCGGTTTCACTTGCTCTTCAATGTATTGGACGTAACTGCCGTTGGTTTCGCGCGGAATGACACTGCCTTTTAAATTTCTGTTCGTTTCGCCGATGACAATTCCGTAATTTCCGTCGACAATGTAAGTTATCATGTCGTACTGTTCGACAAGAACTTTGTGCAGAATGGCTTTGTTGACCATTTCTTTATTGCATTCGCGCTCGTTGACGAAACAAATTACATCGCCGGTCGAAGGGTCTTTGCTTAACGTGATGCTGTATTCGACGAAACATTTTTGTCCGTCGTTTAAGTGGCAGAAAAAAATATCTGACAGATTCGTAATTCCGTTTTGGTAGGCGGCTAAAAGTTTTTTTGTATTGAAATTTCTTTGGAAACGTCTTTTGTCGCGTTCAAGCGGGAAAATATCAAGACGTTTTTCAAAATTTTTAGCGATACTCATGCCGCGTACGTCGACTTCATGCAAGCCATGCCCGCGACAATCTTCAACAATTCCCTTCGTCAAGTTGAGACGCAACGAAACGAGACTTTCGCCGGAAATATTTTCCAGTTCGTTCTTTACGCTTTCGTACATAACTCTGGCTTGATTTTCATTTTCTTTTATCGTGGTTATGTCAAAGTACATGCAATAGGCGTACTGAACTCCGTTTTCTTCCACGAAAGAATAATGGACGCTGACCCAACGCCAATTCCCCTTCAATGTGCGCTTGCGTACGTTCAAACTGTTTGTTCCGGATTTCGTGACGTGGTGCTGAAACAGGTACGCAACTTCTTCGCGATCTTCGGGATGAATACTTTTCATTTTTCCATCGCGTTCCAACTCGATAAATTCTTCCGCAGTGCCTTCCATCATCTCGGTAAATTCTTTTGAACACCAAATAGGAAAATATTTTCCGTCTGCACTTACGCGCATTAATACCGCGTTCGTGCTAAGTGAACTTAAAATTTTCTCGTAGAATTCCGGTTTAAAGTTTTGCATAGTAACTTCCTTTTGTCACAATCTAAAAAATTTGTGGTAAAATTGTTGTGCCAAAAATAATTTTAGGGAGGCATCAGCTTTGAAAGATTTAATGGATTTGCATACGCACACAATCGCCAGCGGTCATGCTTACAGCACATTGCGCGAAAATATTTCTGCCGCGAAAGAAAAAGGATTGGAACTCGTCGGCATTTCGGATCACGCTCCAAGCATGCCGGGAAGTGCGCCTGATTTTCATTTCGCAAATTTCCGTGTAATTCCCCGTGAACTTGACGGCGTCAAAGTTGTTATGGGAGTGGAACTCAACATAATTGATTACTCGGGGAGTACGGATTTGGCTGAAAAATTTTTGCGTCGAATTGATTACGCGATAGCAAGCTTGCATAACGTTTGCCTTGAGCCGGGAACTGTTGCGCAAAACACTGCGGCGGTTATCGGCGCGATGAAAAATCCTCACGTCGTGATTATCGGACACCCCGACAATCCGTATTATCCGGTTGACTTTGAAAAAATTGCACGGGTGGCGGCTGAAAATCATGTCCTGCTTGAAATTAACAACAGCTCTTATCAATCCGGCGGCTACCGCGAAGGTTCACGCGACAGCGCTAAGGTTATGCTTGCCGCTTGCAAAAAATACGGCGCGGAAGTCATCATGGGCAGTGACGCTCATATTTGTGCGGATGTCGGCAATCATAAACTTTCGCAAGAAGTTTTAAAGGAAAATAATTTTCCGCCTGAACTCGTTGTGAACTACGACGTTGAAAAATTTTTTGAGTGTCTGAAGTTGCGAAAAAGTTTACTTCCGTTTTAATTTTCCGACGAATGGAATTTACCGTTGCGAAAAATTTAATGTGAGTTTTTTAAAGTATACGGCAAAGATTAAGTACAGTCAACATAAAAGTCATAAAAGTTTTTTAGTAGAGTAGTTGAAACTGCGCGAAAATTTTTTGTGATACAGTTGCACGCAATAAAAAAATGTTGTATCTTTCGCGTAGAAAATTTTTTCGTGGCGTAGTTTGAAAATTTTTTTTGAAAGGAAAATGTCCAATGCACATTATCAACGGAGAATCATTCACTGAAGTTTTCGGAACAAGTGAAAACGACACCATCGAATATACGGGAGATTTCTCAACGATTTACGCGCTTGAGGGCGACGATATTATTGATAATTACTACACGATTTACGCGCTGATTCAGGGCAACGCGGGCAATGATACGATTTTCAGTTACGGTGAATATTCCACGATTGACGCGAGCGAAGGCAACGATTTAATTGTAAATCATTCGTCAAATTCCATGATTCTCGGCGGCGCAGGTCGTGACACGATTCATTCAGACGACTACGTTGTTTTCGTGAACTTGGACGGCGGCGCGGACATGGACTTCATTTACAGCTACAGTGACTACGCAACGATTGACGGCGGCGCGGGAATGGATTCAGTGACAAATTATTACGGCGAAGGTGTCATAGTCGGCGGCGGAAAAGATAATGACGTTGTAACAAACTACGGAGAACTTTGCACGGTCAGCGGCGGCGAAGGCAACGATTCAATTTCAAATTACGCCTCTAATGTCAGCATTGAAGGCGGCGCGGGTAGAGATTCAATTTACTCTGTGGTGAATTTGACGAACATCCAAATTAATGGCGGCAGAGGCAACGACACAATTCGGAACGACAGTAGCTATTCAATGATTTACGGGAACTCCGACGCGGACAGTATTTTTTCAAGCAGTCTTGCATCCCACGTTTACTTGAACGGCGACAGCGGCAACGACACGATAACCAATTACAGCGACGGCGCAACGATTGACGGCGGCATGGGCAACGATTGGATTTTCGTTCACGTCAATAATACAAGTATCATTTACAAAAATCATGAAGGCATGGATTATATTTTCCCGTACGCTGAAAATACCGTCATCACCATTCCAGACGCGACTGTTGAAGACGTTTCTTATGCCGGCGCGTATCTCGACTACTACGAAGTCAAATTCAATGACACCAGCGGAATTTTTGTCCAGCAAGATGAAAATAAACCTATCTTCCAGCTTAAAGACGGTTCGCGTTACGTTTACAGCGACGCAAAAGCAAACTTCGTCAAAGTTTAATCTGTTTAGAATAATTTTCGTGCGTCGGCTGTCAAAAAACTTTGGCAGTCGATTTTTTGTTGCAGAAATTTTTAAAATGGTGTAGACTTTGCGGAAAATATTTTGGAGGTTACAGCATGAAAAAAGTTATTCCCGCGATTTCAATTATTATCCCAATGTACAACGTCGAAAAATATATCGG
>JAFSXD010000097.1 GCA_017444245.1 Selenomonadaceae bacterium
AAATTTTTCCAGAGTTCATTGACTAATTTCAAATCTTCTTCGGTGTCGACGCCGATAAATTTGCAATCGCTGATTATCACGCGGATTTTGTAGCCGTTCTCCAGCGCGCGCAGTTGCTCCAACGATTCACTTTCCTCAAGCGGCGTTGAATCCATTTTCGCGTACTCCAACAAAAATTTTCGTCGATACGCATAAATTCCAATGTGCTTGTAAACTTTCGCCTTGCCGAAATTTCTCGGATAAGGTATCAGCGACCGCGAAAAGTACAGCGCATTATTTTTTTTGTCCAAAACTACCTTGACGTTGTTGGGATTTTTCATTTCCTCTTCGTCGTGAAGTTCGACGGCAACCGTTGCCATTTGCAAATTTTCATCGGCGAACTGCGCAACGAGTTCGTCAATCAAGTTTGATTCAATCAGCGGTTCATCGCCTTGAACATTTACGATAACGTCGACGTCAGGAAATTTTTCCGCGACTTCTGCAAGTCTGTCAGTGCCCGTCCTACAATCTGCGCGGGTCATCATAGCGCGTCCGGAATTTTTTTCTACGGCTTGAACAATTCTTTCGTCGTCCGTTGCAACAATCACGGCGTCAACGGATTTTGCTAAACTTGCTCGTTCAAAGACGCGACAAATCATCGGTTTGCCGCAAATATCTTTCAGCGGTTTGCCGGGCAGACGAGTTGACGAATACCGCGCGGGAATTATGCACAACGCTTTCAACTTACCATCTCCTTTTTAGCTTCTAGCTTTTAGGACTCAAGCTAAATATTTTTTTGCAACCGCAAGCATCAACTTAATTCTGTTCAGCTGATTAACTTCCGAAGAGCCCGCGTCACAATCAATCGCAACAATATTTGCCCGCTCATAACTTTCACGCAAATTGTGCATTACGCCCTTGCCCGTTATGTGATTCGGCAAACACCCGAACGGTTGAAGGCAAACAATATTTTCTACGCCCTCTTCAATCAGCTTGACCATTTCACCCGTCAAAAACCAACCTTCGCCCGCCATATTTCCCAAGCTAACGTGGCGACTTGCCAACTTCGCCGTCTCCTTAATCGAATACGGAGCGCGAAAATGTTTTGAATCCTTCAACGCATTTTTCATCGGACGACGGAAAAATTCTATCAGCTGAATAAAAATTTCCGCGAAAAGTTTATCCTTGTGACTGCCGCCCAAAAGTTTTTGTCGCGCTATCGCATCGTACGCCGTGTACAAAAAGAAATCTACAAAGTCCGGCATGACAACTTCCGCGCCCTCCGCCGCCAAAATTTTTTCCAGCTGATTGTTCGCAATGGGGTGATACTTAACCAAAATTTCGCCGACAATTCCAACTTTCGGCAACTCCAAATGTTCGTCAATTTCAATCGAATCAAACTGCGCGACAAAATTTTTCACGTTGCGTCGGAACGTCAAATAATTTCCGTTGACTAAATCGGCTTTCGCAATCGTCATGCACTCTTCAAAAAGTTTATCCGTCTCGCCATGACGAATTTCGTACGGGCGCATTCGGTTCGAAACATTCATCAGCAAATCGCCGTAAACCGAAGCTTTAATCGCGTCCATTAAACAATCGCGGCTAAGTTCAAAATCATCAGTTTCATCAGGCAAACCGTAGCAAGCGAACACCGGCACTTGAGGAAATCCCGCGAACTTCAACGCACGACGCAAAACAGAAATGTAATTCGTTGCACGACACGCGCCGCAAGTTTGAAATAAAATTATCGACGCATGATTCACGTCAAAATTTCCCGACTTCAACGCAGATATCAGTTGCCCAATCACGACGATAGCAGGATAACACATGTCATTATTGACGTAGCGCAAACCTAAATCAATCGCCGCCTTGTCAGGCAAATCAGGAATTACGATTTGGTAGCCGTACTTTTGCAAAACGGATTGAATCAATTCAAAATGTATTGGTGCCATTTGCGGAGCTAAAATCGTGTGCGTCTCCTTGCAATCGGCGGTAAATCGCGGACGCGGCGTCACGTCAAACGGAGTATAAGGCACGGGAATTTTTTTCTTCAACGCGGCAAGCAGTGAACGTAACCGAATCCGCGCCGCTCCCAAGTTTGAAACTTCGTCCAACTTAATCATCGTGTAAATTTTTCCGTGACGTTCCAAAATTTCTTTGACTTGATCCGTCGTCAATGCGTCCAACCCGCAACCGAATGAACTTAGCTGAATCAAAGTCACGTTTGAATTTTCCGCCGCGAAATGTGCCGCGTGATAAAGTCGCGCGTGATAACTCCACTGATTGACTACGGAAATATCTTTCGCTTGAACGGGCAAATGATCTATCGCGTCCTCTGAAATTATCGGCAACTTGTAGGACTGAATCATTTCGGAAATTCCGTGATTAATTTCCGGGTCGACGTGGTACGGTCTGCCGACAAGTAAAATTGCCTGTTCGCCGGTTTGTTTTATTCGCGCCAAAACTGCTTCGCCAAATTCGCGAACGTCACGACGATAATTTTCAAGTTCAACTTGCGCCTTGTCGACGGCGTCCGAAATTTCCCGCGCAGAAATATTTTCCGCCGCCAAGTCCTCCGCAAGACGTTTCTTCAACTTTTTCATGTCGTGAACGGGCAAGAACGGTTGAA
>JAFSXD010000098.1 GCA_017444245.1 Selenomonadaceae bacterium
ACTCCACAACTGCGCGGGCAATGCTCATTCCGTCAAAAGTACTCGTGCCGCGTCCGACTTCGTCCAAAATTATCAAGCTGCGATTCGTCGCGTATTTCAAAATTTGCGCAACTTCATTCATCTCAACCATGAAAGTGGATTGCCCGCTAACTATATCGTCACCCGCGCCGATTCTCGTAAAAATTCTGTCGACGGGGGAAATGTTAGCCGCCGCCGCCGGTACAAAACTTCCTGCCTGCGCCATTAAAGTTATCAGCGCGACTTGCCGCATGTAAGTCGACTTGCCCGCCATATTCGGACCTGTGATAACCATCAGCGAACACTGCGCGGGATTTAAATTCGTATCGTTCGGAACAAAAAGTTCATTCGTCAAAATTCTTTCAACCAACGGATGCCGCCCGTCTTTAATTTGAATTTTTCCTTCAAAATTTAAATTTGGGCGCACGTAATTGTTGACGTTCGCAATTTCCGCAAAACTCGAAACAGCGTCAATCGTCGCGATTCGTTTTGCCGTGTCCTGAATTTGCGGCAGACGAATTTTTATTTTGTCGCGAATTTGGCAGAAGAGATTGTATTCAATCGTGACAATTTTTTCTTGCGCGCCGAGAATTTTCGTTTCAAAGTCTCTAAGTTCCTGCGTGATGTACCTTTCGGCGTTGGCTAAAGTTTGCTTGCGTACGTAATGCGCGGGAATTTTTGACGCTCCACTGTGTCGCACTTCGATGTAGTAGCCGAAGACGCGATTGTAACCGACTTTCAGCGTGCGAATGCCCGTGCTGATTCGTTCGCGCTCTTCAAATTCTTGCAGAAAACCTTTGCTGTCAGCAGAAATTTTTCTGTACTCGTCCAAAGTTTCGTCGTAGCCGTGCCGAATAATTGCGCCGTCACGAATCGACAGCGGGGCTTCCTCTTCAATGGCTCTGTCAATCAAATCAATTTCTTCGGAGTAATCGCCCAACCCGTCGCGGCAAGCCAATAAAATATCCGAAGAAATATTTTGCATGGCGGCGGAAATTTTCGGCAGGGTACGCAGAGAAATTTTCAATGCGGTTAAATCATGCGCGTTGGCTGATCCGACTTCGACTTTCGTCATCAGCCGTTCAAGATCATGAATTTCTTTGAAAATTTCGCGCAGTTCACGACGCATGGAAAATTTTTTTACAAGCTCTTCTACGGCGTCTAAGCGTCGATTTACGGCGGGCAAGTCGACGAGTGGACTTTCTACCCAATGGCGTATCAAACGTGCGCCTAATGGCGTCTTAGAGGCGTCCAGAACGTCATACAAAGTATTTTTCTTTGAACCGTCGCGCAGATTTTTCACTACTTCCAAATTTCGGAGCGTCGACGCGTCAAGGACTAGATGAGTGCTCAAATCCAGCCGCGTCAATTTTGAAATGTGATTTAAGTCCGTGCGAATTGTTTTGTGCAAATAGTTCAGCAAAATTTCTATTGCTTTCGTTGCGACGTTGGAAACGGGAAAATCTTTTTCGTCAAAATGTTTCGCGAGAAAATTTGAATCCGTCTCCGCGACAACTTCAGTGAAGGTACAGTTTTCAAATTTCGATTCGGAAAATTTTTTCAGCTTGCCGAGAAAAGTTATTTCGTCGACGATTAAAATTTCATGCGGCGACAGGCGGTAAAGTTCGTCGAAGAGATTTTGTTCACGGTTTTTTCCTTCGTACAGGCAATAAAAAATTTCTCCCGTCGACACGTCCGCGCCGCTAAGTGCAATTTCTTCGTCGACTTCAAAAATCAGCGTGATGTAATTGTTGCTGACTTCTGTCAACGCGTCATCGGTTAAAATTGTGCCCGGCGTGACAATTTTCGTGATTTGCCGTTCAGTCAATCCCTTAGCCTTCGGATCGCCGACTTGATCCACTACGACGACGCGATAACCTTTGTTAACTAATTTTTGCAGGTAAGGTTCAACGGCATGGGCAGGAACGCCGCACATCGGAACGGTTTGGCGGTGCGTCATCGTCAAGCCCAATTCTTTTGACGCGGTTAATGCGTCGTCGTTAAACATTTCGTAAAAATCGCCCAAGCGAAAAAATAAAAGCGCGTCCTTGTTTTGCTCCTTCGCCGCGTAGTATTGTTGCATCATCGGCGTTAAAGCTTTCGCGCTTGAAGTCGTTGTGTCTTTGTTATTCAACTAATCAACTCTTTTGTCAAAAAAAATTTACTCGGCAGTCCAATTTTTATTTTCGTAATCTGCGCGGTAAGTTGTGATAGTTCCGTTGCTGTCTTCAAGGGTGACGGTTGAAGGTTTTCCGTTAACGTTCAAATTTCCGCCGTCAGTGAAGGCGAAATAAATTCCGTTGTCAGTGAACTGCGCCGCCGAAATTGCGTCCGCCGTCATGCCCTTGAAATAAATTTTGTCTTGGCTTTCCGCGTCATTAACGGTGTCTTTGCCGCCGTCCATTCCGTAAACGAAAGTGTCTTGCCCCGCGCCGCCGAAAAGTTCATCGTTGCCGCGTTCGCCGCCCCAAAGATATGAACCCGCATTGCCCGCGCGCAGAATGTCATTGCCGTAATTTGCGCCGAAGAAAATATCATAGCCATTGCCGCCGTTAATATTTCTGCCGTCAACTTCCGTCGACTCATTCGCCATGTAAGCGTAAGCATTGCCCGCCGCAATGTTCATCGTTACCAACTTGCCGCGCGCGTCGCGAATCACTAATTCATTTCCGTCAAGGGCACTTGCAACAAAATCATTTTGCGTGTCGGAAACTCCCGCGCCGGTAAAGTTTGCGTTGTAATTAATTCTGTCCGCTTCGGTGAAATTAGAAATGACTTCGTTGTTGCCGTTGTAATCAAAAGTTTGCGCTTGATTCGGGTCGGCGATAATCATCGTCGTATTCAAATTTTGTTTGGCAAGGAAACGCATAAACATATCGCCGGCGGGGTAAGCGTACGTACTGCCGGTGCCGGGCTCGTAGTTCAACGCTTGAGCCAAAGTATCCGAATCGTTCACGAGTTTTATCATATGTTCGCGCATGCCGGAATTATGATCGTCGTCGCCTTGAACTAAATCGGCAATGCCTTCAGTGAAAAATTGCGGCATATTTTCTTTAAGCGTCCCCGTTGCAAACATCACGGCGTGAACCATTTCATGAGCTACGACGCGATCCAAGTAAGTGAGCGTTTTACCATTCTCATTGACGCCCAAGCCGCCGGCATCGTTTGAATCCAAACGCCCGTTGCTTTGAATGTTAATTGCCAACGTGATGAAGTCTGACGGCAAGGAATCTTTTCTGCGCCCGTAAGTTATCGCTGAAGCGTTGTCCAAATTTCCGCCGGCGACAAATTTAATTTCGATCGTCTGCCCGTCAAGCGCAAGCCCAAGAGAATCGTAATTCAATTTTGCGCTTTCACGCAACCACCACGTATTTAACCCCTTCAAGGCAATTAGAATGGAATTTTTCATCTGCCCGTAAGTCGGCGAATCTATTTTTTCAGTCTCACCGTCAGAATCTTCTCTCTCGAAAGTGTAATACGCGTTCTCGTCCAAAGTATTCAAATCAAGTTGGTAGCGCGAATCGTCAAGACGATCTTCACCGTCGCCGGTTTCAGAACCTTGCACGACGGTAGAAAAACTGTCAGGCCATTTGACGTAGAACGTGAAAGATTTTCCGTCATCGCCGGTGTAAGTTACGGGCGTCGTTGAGCCGGGCTCGGGCAATGTTGCGTCGGACATCGTGCCATTTTCGGGAACAATGCCATGAGAATTTTTCACGGTAGATCCGCCCGCGTTGTAGCCGGAAATTGCGCCCGTGTCCACTTCGTAATCATTTTCCGCGCCGATAACCATGCCCGTCGCTTCCCTAAGGCGCGTATCGGTATCTGGGTAAGTTGTCGTGTCCTTCAATTTCTCTTTGAGGTCTTCGACTGCAGCAGAAAAATCCGAATACGTCGTAGCTTTTCTTGTTGCGTCATCGAGGGCAATGCGCCCAACCTGTGAATTATCTTGAGCGTAACTCTTCAAGGCGTCCATAAAATTTTTGACGGTCTCAAGGGCAGTTGCCATTAAAATCCCTCCTTCAAGTGGGTCTTTGGTACATTCTACAATTTTCAAAAAATTTTTTCAAGCTTTCGCGCAACAAAAAAAGGCGGCTGATATTCCGCCTCGTGTATAAATTAAATTTCGGTTTCAGATTTTTTTTGCTGTCGTTCCAATTTTTTCAGCGCGTTTTTCGCGGCTATCTGTTCAGCAATTTTTTTACTTCCGCCCGTGCCTTTGCCCATAATTTTATCGTCAATCTTCACGGCAAATTCAAACGTCGGCATGTGTGGCGGACCGCTTGAATTTAATTCGACGTACTCAATTTTGATGTTCGGATTGTCTTTCATCAAAACTTCCTGCAAAGTTGACTTGTAGTCCGAAAGTTTTTTCCGCACCATTTTTTGAAGTTCGTCCGCAATATTTTCGTCGTTGAGGTCTTTAAATTCCGGCGCAAGTTGCTGAAAAACAAAATCCCGCGCAGTTTCCCAACCTAAATCTAGATAAATTGCGCCGACGACGGATTCAAACGCGTCCTCCAAATTCGATTCGCGGTTACGCCCGCCGGTGGATTCTTCGCCGTAATCGAACATTAGCAAATCGCCCAATTTCAAACGTTTAGCGATTTTTGCCAGCGTCGATTGACAAACGACACTTGCGCGAAGTTTTGTCAATTCGCCTTCGGAGAGTGAAGGAAATTTTTTGAAAATGTACGTGCTTGAGGCAAGTTCCAAGACGGCGTCGCCCATGTACTCCAACTTTTCATTGTCATCAAAAATTCTTTCGTAGTAGCGCGAATAAGAACTGTGCGTCAGTGCAACGTTCAAAATTTCAATTCGGTTGAAAGTCACGCCGATTTTTTTTTGAAACGTCATCAGACTGCGGCGGCGCGGCGCGTCAATCGGCGAACTGATTAAACCTTCCTCAAGTGTAATTGTTTGGTCGGACAAAATTTTTCTCTCCTACTCGGAAAATTTTTTGAAGACAAGACAAGCGTTGTGTCCGCCGAAACCGAATGAATTTGAAATTGCCACGTTGACAATTTTTTCCCGCGCAGTGTTGGGCACGTAATCAAGGTCAAGCCCTTCGTCGGGCGTTTCGTAATTAATCGTCGGCGGCAAGAAATTTTCTGAAACAGCCAAAACGCTTGCGATAGCTTCAGCACCACCGGCGGCACCGAGCATGTGTCCCATCATTGATTTTGTGGAGGAGACGGCAACTTTGTAAGCGTGTTCGCCGAAAACTTTTTTGATAGCCTTCGTTTCGCCTTCGTCATTGAAATGCGTCGACGTTCCATGCGCGTTGATGTAATCGACTTCGGCGGGAGAAATTTTTGCGTCGTCAATCGCCAGCTGAATACATTTTGCTTGGTATTCGCCTTCGGGTGCGGGCGTCGTGATGTGGTAAGCGTCGTTGTTTCGTCCGTAGCCGATAATTTCCGCGTAAATTTTTGCGCCGCGTTTTTGTGCGCTGTCGAGACTTTCAAGAACCAACACGCCCGCGCCTTCGCCCATGACAAAACCGCTACGATTTTTGTCAAACGGTCTTGACGCGTGATGAGGATCGTCATTGTGATCCGTGCACAGGGCTTTCATTGCCGAGAACCCTGCAATGCTTGCTTGTGAAATACTTGCCTCTGCGCCGCCCGCGAACATAATATCAGCTTCGCCGTTTTGAATCACGCGGTAAGCATCGCCAATGCAATTTGTTCCCGTCGCGCAGGCAGTAACGACGCACTCCGCAGGTCCATGAACACCCAAAGCGATAGCAACTTGCCCTGTTGCCATGTTCGCAATCATCATCGGAATAAAAAACGGGCTAATTTTCGACGGACCTTTTGAAAAAAGTCTTTCATATTGGTTGTGAAGGGTTTGCATGCCTCCGATACCTGCGCCGACATAAACGCCTGTACGTTCGCGATTAATTTTTTCAAGTTCAATTCCGGCATCTTCCAACGCAAGTTTTGCCGCCGCCACCGCGAATTGTGCGTACCTGTCCATGCGCTTGGATTCTTTTTTGTCAATAAATTCATCGGGATTGAAATTTTTCACTTCGCCGGCAATTTGTGATCCGTAATCTGTGGGATCGAACGATTCAATTCTTTCGATACCGTTGCGACCTTCGCGCAGTCCGGCGAGAAAATTTTCTTTGCCGATACCGATAGGCGTAATCGCGCCCAATCCCGTGACAACTACTCTTCTGCTCAAAACAAAACCTCCTTAGTCAGCTTTAAGCTTTAAGCTTTAAGCTTCAAGCTTTAAGCTTCTCTCTAAACTGCCTCCGCCTCTTCAACGAGCGTGGAAATAATTTCTTTGACGGGCAAAATTTCTTTGATACGCGGCATGTATTCGCCCGTGAAAACCAGCCCCGTTTCCAAATCGCCCTGCTGCGCCCTCGTCAACGCGCGTACAATGCAAAAATTATGTTTGCATGCCTTCAAGCATGAATCACAAACTTTTGGCGGAACGTTTCCTTCCATAACGCGCTTTGAAAACGGCGTACGAACTGCGCGACCCGGCAAACCAACGGGACTTTGAATTACAACCACGTCGTCAGGGCGCGACTTCAAATAATACTCTTTCAAACTCGGCGCGGCATTCGATTCAACACTTGCCGCAAAACGCGAACCCATTTGCACGCCGTTTGCGCCCATGTTCAACATCTCAATAATATCTTTTCCGCTTAGGACACCGCCCGCCGCAATTACGGGAATTTTCACGGCAGCACGTATCGGAGGAATTAATTCGCGAACAGAAATATCCGTTCCCAAATGTCCGCCCGCCTCTTTGCCTTCAACGACGATAGCCGCCGCGCCAAGTTTTTCGGAAATTTTTGCAAGCCGCACTGATGAGACAATCGGCACAATGGGAGTTTTCGACGCCTTGCCCAATTCAAAAATATCCCGCGAAAATCCCGCACCGGCTACGATTAAATCAATTCCCGCGTCAATCGCCGTGTTGACTATTCCGGCAAAATCCGACGCCGCAACCATTATGTTAATTCCAATTATGCCGTCGGTTAAAGAGCGCGCCAATTTTATTTCGTATCGCAATTCGGGGTGCGTCATGCCTGATGCCGCTATCAGACCTATGCCGCCCTCGTTGGCAACCGCCGCCGCCAATCTTGCCGTCGACAAACGGATTGCCATTCCGCCTTGAACTATCGGTATTTTCGCCGTCTTCGTTCCAATTTTTAATTCCGGAAGTTTCAATCGGCAACACCTCCTTTTTAGCTTGTAGCTTGTAGCTTGTAGCTGTTAGGTTTTCTTTTAGACTAGATTGCTGGCGATCTGGCGATCTATCAACCTAGCGATCTAATTTTAAAAAATCCCGCGAAGAAACTTTCACTTCACGGGATTTCGCTACAAAAATTTTACGCGCCATTTACAAGGCAGCTTATTGAACTTCTTCGATATATTTCACGACATCTTCAACGGTCTTGATTTTTTCAGCCTTCTCATCAGGAATTTCAATGTTGAACTCTTCCTCGAAAGCCATGATCAATTCAACGATGTCAAGAGAATCTGCACCAAGATCGTCTACAAAAGTTGAAGACATTTGAACTTCGTCTGCCTCAACTCCAAGCTGTTCCACAACAATTTTTTTCACTTGGTCAAAAGTCGACACTAAAGTTACCCTCCTCTAAAACTTTGAGCCCGCGATTTTATACTTACAAATCAAAACCTACATAGCCATGCCGCCATCAACCGCGATAATCTGTCCCGTAATGTAAGCCGCTTGATCCGATGCCAGAAAAGCTACGAGATTTGCAACGTCTTGAGCCTCACCAATCCGCCCTGCAGGAATACCCTTGAGCAAATCTTCTTTGATTTTGTCCGAAAGCACATTCGTCATATCAGTGTTGATGAATCCCGGCGCAACGGCGTTTGCAGTGACATTTCGCGAGGCAAGTTCTTTAGCTGTCGATTTAGTGAAACCGACAATTCCCGCCTTTGCCGCCGCGTAATTTGCTTGGCTTATGTTGCCGGTAAGTCCGACCACCGAAGAAAGATTTATTATCCTTCCGGCGCGCTGTTTCATCATCAACCGTGCCACAGCCTTCGTGCAGTTGAAGACGCCCTTTAAGTTCGTCGCTATAACTTCGTCGAAGTCCGACTCGCTCATCTTTATCAGCAAATTGTCACGAGTTATTCCGGCGTTGTTTACCAGAATGTCAATCGTCCCAAACTTTTCAATTACCGTGTTCACAATGGATTGAACGGTTTGAAAATCTGCAACGTTACCTTGAACTAAGATTGCTTCGCCGCCGATCTCTTCAACGGCTGATTTGACTTCCTGCGCCTTTGCAAGGTTACCTGCAAAATTTATCGCGACTTTTGCCCCGAGACTTGCCAGTTTCAAGGCAATGGCGCGACCTATTCCGCGTGACGCTCCGGTTACCAGCGCAGATTTTCCTGCTAAACTTTTTTCCAAAAATTTCCGCCTCCACGCGAAATATAGCACAAACGTTTTGACTTGTCCACTTTTCAAGGAAAGTGAAAATTTTCTAAAAAATACTCTACACGTTCAGAGATTGAAATTAGTCTACGAGCTCAATCAAAACCATTGGGGCGGCGTCACCGCGACGAGGACCAAGTTTCAAAATTCTTGTGTAGCCGCCTTCACGATCGCTGAATTTTTGCGGCAGTTCCTCAAAAACTTTATGAACAACTTCAACGTCATCCACCATTTGAATTGCTTGACGACGTGCGCTAAGGTCTCCACGTTTTGCCAACGTGACAACCTTTTCTGCGAATTTGCGAAGTTCCTTAGCCTTAGCTTCGGTCGTTTCGATTCGCTCATATTTGAAAAGTGCGGCAAGAAGAGATTTAAACAACGCTTTACGCGCGCCGCTGTTCCTGCCGAGTCTCCTGTAACTCATCGAATGCTCCTTTGTTTGTTAGCTTTTAGCTTTTAGCTTGTAGCTTGTAGGTTTTAAATATCCATGTCATTATTCGTGTGGACGCTCGGTTTCAGTGACAAATTAATATCTTCCAACTTTTTCTTCACTTCGTCGAGAGATTTTCTGCCGAGATTGCGGACGCGCATCATATCTTCTTCAGTTTTGTTGACGAGGTCGCCGACGAAATCAATTCCCGCACGTTTCAAGCAGTTGAAGGATCTGACGGAAAGGTCTAAATCCTCAATCGTCATGTCCAAAACTTTTTTCGCGCCATCTTCTTTTGCCGGCGGTTGAGGATCAACAGTCACTGCCGGCGGTTCGTCTTCTGCGGCTACAACTTCATCAACAAAACCGCGCATCCCTTGAAACAGTCTCAAACGGCTTACGAGAATGTCTGCCGCCTTCGCTACCGCCTCATCAGGTTTAATCGTGCCGTTCGTCCAGACTTCCAAAATCAATTTGTCGTAGTCCATCTCGTTTCCAACACGGGTGTCCTTCACGTCGTAATTCACGCGCAGAACGGGTGAAAAAATTGAATCGATCGGAATCGTGCCGATAACGTCCGACGGTCTTTTATTTTTCTCCGCCTCAACGTAGCCAAAATTTTTTTCGACGCGCATTTCTATTTCCAAGTTGCCGTCTTTGTTCAACGTGGCTATGTGCAAATCCGGGTTGACAACTTCGACGTCTTCACCGCAGATAACGTCCGCGCCGGTAATTTCTATTTCGCCATTTTCGCTGACTTTGTTTGAGCGCGTCACTTCAGAATTGATTCTGATGACATGAAACTCTTCATCGGGATTTTCCGGCGAAGTGTAGCCGTTGCCGACAACTTTCAAACAAAGTTGCTTGATGTTCAAAACAATATTTGTGATGTCTTCGCGAACGCCTTTGAGTGCTGAAAATTCGTGCAGAACTCCGTCGACTTTTATCGAAGTCACCGCCGCGCCTTCCAATGACGCCAAAAGCATCCGGCGCAGAGCATTTCCGATCGTGTGCCCGTAGCCGCGCTCCAAAGGTTCACAAGTAAACTTTCCATAATCTGCGCGTACTTCTACTGATTCAATTTTCGGTTCGATTTTAGATTTTTCATTGTCCAAGAGTATTGCTCCTTTCGAGCTTGTAAGTTGTAGCTTGTAGCTTGCAGAAAATTTTATCATCTACCGGCTACCAGCTACCAGCTACTAACTACCAGCTTATCTGGAATACAACTCGATTATGGACTGCTCATTAACCGGTACGTCAATTTCATCACGGGTAGGAAATCTGACGACGCTACCTTTGAGATTTGCTTGGTTAGATTCGAGCCATGCCGGTGCGCTCAAAGCGTTGTTGGTCTCTTTGAGGATTTTGAAAACTTCCTTGCTCTGGCTCTTTTCGCAAACTTCAATGACATCGCCCACTTTAATCAGTGCAGAGGGAATGTCAACGCGCTTGCCGTTTACTGTGATGTGTCCGTGCGTGACGAACTGGCGAGCTTGACGGCGCGTATTTGAGAAACCAAGACGGAAAACTACATTGTCAAGGCGGCGTTCCAAAAGTATCAAAAGATTTTCACCGGTGACGCCCGTCATTTTCTTTGCCTTGTAATAGTAATTGCGGAATTGACGTTCCAAAACGCCATAAATAAATTTTGCTTTTTGCTTTTCTTTAAGCTGAATTGCGTACTCACTGATTTTACGCATTGTTGCGCGAACTTTGCGGGTTGATTTGCGCGAACGACCAATCAACGCCGGCTCAATTCCCAGCGCACGGCAACGCTTTAAATCAGGTACTCTATCGATTGCCATTAATTACGCTCCCTTCGTCGATAAGCTTGCAGCTTGTAGGTTGTAAATTTTTTCTACCGGCTACCGGCTACCGGCTATTAAACTCTTCTACGCTTGGGCGGACGGCAGCCATTGTGCGGAATTGGCGTAACGTCCTTGATCATGTTTACTTCAAGACCCGTAGCCTGCAATGAACGAATCGCCGCCTCACGACCTGCGCCCGGTCCTTTGACATAAACTTCTACTTGTTTCAAACCATGTTCCATTGCCGCCTTTGCCGCAACTTCCGCCGCCTGCTGTGCCGCAAACGGAGTGCTTTTGCGCGAACCGCGAAAACCGAGTCCGCCCGCGCTTGCCCACGAAAGTGCGTTGCCGCCTTTGTCCGTTATCGTGACAATCGTATTATTAAACGTGGAACTGATGTGCGCCACGCCGGATTCAATATTTTTGCGAACTTTTTTCTTAGAACGAACCGTTCTTTTAGTTGCCACCTGTTTAAGCCTCCTTTGTCATTGAACAGTTTTATAAACTATTCTTTCTTCTTGCCTTGGACGAGTTTTTTCGGACCCTTGCGAGTACGAGCATTATTTTTGGTGTTTTGTCCGCGTACAGGAAGACCGAGACGATGGCGGCGACCTCT
>JAFSXD010000099.1 GCA_017444245.1 Selenomonadaceae bacterium
GATCATTTTTCATCTTCTAAGAACCGGTGAATCATTTTTAGATTTCGCTTGACTCTTTATATTCAGTCTACTGTAATAATAAACGGAATTTCGCAAGCGCAACGGCTCATGAAATTCCGTAAAAAAAATTATTTGGTCACCGGAATATTTTTGCGAACTTTGCCCGCCTCGCTGACTGACTTGCGCATTTCGGTATCAGATTGGATATTCATCATGTTGTAATAATCCATGACGCCCAAATTGCCGGCACGGAATGCCTCTGCCATTGCGCGGGGAACTTCTGCTTGAGCTTCGACAACTTTGGCTTCCATCTCCTGAGTGTAAGCTTTCATCTCTTGTTCTTGAGCGACAGCCATTGCGCGACGTTCCTCGGCTTTTGCTTGAGCGATTCGCTTGTCGGCTTCTGCCTGGTCAGTTTGAAGTTGTGCGCCGATGTTGCGTCCGACATCAACGTCAGCGATATCGATTGAGAGAATTTCAAACGCCGTGCCCGCGTAGAGACCTTTGCCGAGAACAGTTTTGGAAATATCGTCGGGGCTTTCGAGAACGTCAGTGTGTTTTTCGGAGCTGCCGACCGTGGTGACGATGCCTTCGCCGACACGCGCAATGATTGTAGGTTCGCCCGCGCCGCCGACCAATCTATCAATGTTTGCACGGACGGTGACACGCGCTTTGATTTTGAGTTCGATACCATTTTTCGCAACAGCCGAAACAACCGGCGTTTCAATGACTTTTGGGTTGACGCTCATTTGCACCGCTTCAAGCACGTCACGCCCCGCCAAGTCAATAGCCGCCGAACGTTCAAACGGCAGAACAATTTGCGCACGCTGTGATGCAATCAACGCGTCAACAACTTTGTCGACGTTGCCGCCTGCGAGATAGTGAGCCTCAAGCTGATTTACATTCACGTCAAGCCCCGCCTTGTTCGCCTTAATCAGCGGCATAACAATTTTTGCCGGTGGCACGCGGCGCATGCGCATCCCTATCAGCGTGAAAATCCCAACGTGAACATTTGCCGCCAACGCCGAAATCCATAACCCTATCGGCACAAAGTGCAAGAACACTGACAGGGCAATTACCGCGAAAAATAATATTGCGAATGAACCGATTAACGCATCTTCCATACTAAAACCTCCTTTTGTTAGATCGTTAGATCGATGGATCGATGGATCGATAGAATTTTTACATGCCATCGATCTAATAACTATCGATCTATCGATCTAATAACTATCGATCTAAATCTGACGAACAAGGACGCGCGAACCGTCGACGTTGATTACTTTGACGATTGAACCCTGTTTCAAAAAGTTTCCTTCAGTAACAACGTCAAGCGGCTCACCTTCAACTAAGACTGTTCCCGCAGGGCGAAGGTCTGTCATGCAAGTACCGATTGCGCCCAAAAATTTCCTTTTGTCGGCGGTGCTGATGTAGCCGCTAACATTTTTTTGACGTTCGATTAAAATCAAATCGTCCGTTCCCTGTTTACTTTTCGTCGGAGTTTTCGTGCTCACGTAGATGACGAGGGAGACTCCCAAAACCGCGCTCATGAACAACACATAGAAAATCAACGAAAACGAGAAAAATTGAAGCCCCAACATTAGCGTCACACCCTTTCTTCTGGATCGATAGATCGATAGATCGTTGGATCGATAGAATTTTTTATGCCATCGATCTAATCACTATCGATCCATCGATCTAATTTTAAACCGGTATGATTATTTCTGCAGGCTGGTTATTATTTCCTGCAGGAGAATAAATTCTCTGCGTAGTTTCTACGGGAACTTCATCCTTGAAACGCGGCGATTCCTTGTCAATTCGCGCTTGAGCTTGCTCCGTCAATTCGTCCCACTTCGCAAAAAGTTCCTTGTACCAATCCAACCGCTCTTCGTAGTGCTGGCTCATCAAACGATTGTGTTTAACGTACTCGTAAGCCGTCGTTGCCATGTCACGACGTTTGTCGGGATTCTCAATCAAAAATTCCAACTTCTGCGCAAATTCCTTTACGTCGTAGAAAATCATGCCGTTTTCGCCGTCCTGCACGACGCTGCCGTAAACAACGGGCGACGCCAACGCCACAGTGCCACACGCGGCACACTCAAGGAATTTCAAATCGGATTTAGCGCGATTAAATTTATTGTCGTGCAAAGGCAACAGCGCGATATCCGAAGTGTAAAGCGTCTGTTCGTATCTTTCGTAGGGAACAAATTGTCCGTCGTAAAATCTCACGTCACCGACAAGCGTTTTGTTTTCACTTTCGAGAGACTCAAATAAATTATTTCGCGCCAAAATTTTGAAGGCAAGTTTCTTTCCATACTTTTTAGCAAGTTCATTCAGTACGGGCAGAATTTCTTCAAACTCTTCATCGCGATTCAACGCGCCAAAGAAAATTGTCGTGGGTCTGTCTTCCTGCTTAAATTCTTCGTTGAAGTCACGCGGCGGCAAAAGTCTATTCAGTTGGTTGAGAAAAACTTTTACGTTCGGATTAAATTCACGCAGGTAATTTGCAAGTTCATCCGTCGACGTTTGAATTGCATGCACGCCAATGAAATTTATGTAAGCCGTCTTCTTGTAGGATTCTTCCCAACGCGTCGGATGGTCGTCAATCTCTTCAAGGTAAAGATAGTGCTGACTTTTCATGTTTTCAAAAAACTGCACGCCGTTTGTGAACGTGGGAAAAGTCATGCGCTGATTAATCATGATTCGATTTTCGTATTGTTCCTTCGGAAAAATTCTGTAGGGTTGATCTGCATTAGATGACGTCGTAAAAATATTTGGTTCATTGCACAAAAACATATTTGGGCGGTGAATGCGGACGGGTGCGCAAACCAATTTTTCGCCGATGATTGATTGAATCAGGTATTGCGGCGGCATTTCTTCAGGCGTTGCCACGAGAATGTACAAGAAAATTTGCGGGTCGGTAGCGGAAACTTCTCTAAGTTCTGACGGGAAATTTGCTCTGCGCGCAGCATTGAGTGAACGATATTCCGTAAAGCCGGCGTCCTTTATTGCTTCGGAGAGTTCCGCACGCGACAAAGTGATTTTAAATTTCGGTGCTTGCGATTGAAGAATTGCCATGACGTTATCGGCGAAAGCTATATTGTCCAGCAGGAAAATTACTGTGCCGCGCTTATTGAGTTTGTCGGCAGTGGATTTAATGAAGTCAACGAGTTCATCTTTGAACAAATTCCCGATAACGGAACTTTGAATCAAAATCGTATCAAATTTTCCGTCAATGCCTTCAAAATTTTTCGCAACGGTGTATTCGCAATCCGGCTGAACCAAAAGATATTTTTCCTTGCTGGTCTGAACTTCTGCACTTCCGCCGGTGAGTTCAAGGACGGTTTTAGACCGCGCAGGAATCATATTTTCAAAAGTCATAAATTTTTCCTCCGTTATAGTTTGCGGAAAATTTTTCGTTATCTAACCAAACTATACATCAAATCTTCTTGCGCACGCATGCACTTGTAAAGTTCAAAGCGTTCAAGGATAGTTTCACGCGCGCGTTTACCGAGCAACCTGCCGCGTTCAGGATCGTCCAAATGCTCCTCAATTTTTCTTGCGATGTGGTACGGCGAACGAAATTCAGCCAGCGAACCGTTGACGCCGTCTTCCATGACTTCTTCGACGGGCGGAGTTTTTGAACCGACGATAGGGCAACCAAAACTCATTGCCTCAAGGAAAGACCAACTCAAGACGAACGGGCGGGTAAGGTACACGTGACAGCTTGAAGCGCGCAGAATTTTTTGGTAGTCGCCGCGATTGCGCAAGCCGACAAAATGAACGCGCTCTTTGTCGTAGCCGCCCTTCTTCTCTTCTTCCTTGAGATAAGTCGTATCTTTAAGTTGTGCGCCGTAACAAATTCTGTCCTTGCCGACGATGACAACATGAGCATTCGGACGATGTTGGAGGACAATACGAATTGCGTCCATGAAGTACGGGAAACCGCGATAAATTTCAAAGCCGCGCGATACGTAAGTTATAATTTCCGTGCCTTCAGGGATATTTAATTTTACGTCGTCAAGAACGAGACCGGGACGTTTGCCGGACGGATCAGGCGAACAGAAATTTGTATCAATGCCTTCATGAATAATTTTAACTTTCGGCTTGTAAACTTCCGGCATTTGTGAATGCTGCCATTTTGTCGGAGTGAAACCGATTCCTTGTCCTCTGCCGGGCGCGGTTACCGCCTCAAGATTTAAAAGGTGGTGCGCATTTCTCGTGCGAATGGAAACTTTGTTGGGCATTTGCGGAACTTCATCGGGCCACCAGTAACAGTCGCTGTCTTCTGCGCGGTAGTACCATTCAAAGTAACCCAAAATCGGCACATCGGGAAAAACATCTTTGCAGTAAAGCGTTGAGCCCCAGCCCGTGTGTGCAATGATAACGTCGGGTTTAAGCTTTCTTTCTTTCGCGAGCCACTCAAGCGCACGGGAAACCGCCTGCCCCTCGATCATTGCCTCTGCACCGGGACGCAACGGTCCGCAAGTTTTAAAAAATTCTTCGTCTTTTTCAGTCGGCTTTTTGTAAAGGGCAATTTGTGTGTTCGGAAGTGTCGTACCAATGCTGTTTTCTTTGGTTAAAAATGTTACTGTATTCTCCGGATTTCTACCCAAGTAAGGGCTAAGGTGTAAAAATTGCGCGGGATAGCTCGGATGAATGAAAAATATATTAATCTCAATCTCCTCCTTCTAATTGAGCTTTGAGAAATTTCCCTCAAAAATTTTAAATTAAGTCCTCTAGTTTTTTAGACCTGCCGTTAATCAATCGTTTGCCTGATGTAAAAATCGTCCGTGACAAGGTTGGTAATTTTGTAAATGCAAATCATTGAACTTAATCACCTCCCTTCAGCAGTTGCCGGTGTAGACAAAATTCAAATGGCGGCGTGCAACTTCAGCAAGACGATAAACAACGCCAACGTCGGTGGGCGGGCGATCCGTCACTTTGTAGCGGGGAAAAAATCTGCTGACGTGCAAAGGAATATCTTTTGAGATTGACGCAAGCCATCTTGCCTCCGCGTCCATTTCTTCTTCTGAATCGTTCATACGCGGGACAATCAGCGTCGTAACTTCGACGTGGCAACTTTCAGCCGCCGTTTTAATCGTCCGCTTGACCGTTTCAAAATCGCCGCCGAGAACATTATAAATCTTTTGGCTGAATCCCTTCAAGTCAATGTTCATTGCGTCAATCAAGTGCAAAATTTTTTTCAACGCGCCGCCGGCAACTGTTCCGTTCGTCACCAAAACGGATTTCAAACCGACTGCCTTCAACAAATTGGAAGTGTCACGAACATACTCGTAACTGATGAAAGGTTCGTTGTACGTGAACGCCACGCCGATATTTTTTCTGCCGCGCAGTTCCATTGCAATGCTTACAAGTTCTTCCGGCGTCAAGTTACGCGTCGGAAAATTTGCGTCCGCCATAGAAATTTCGTAATTCTGGCAAAAAGGACAGTTTAAGTTGCAACCAAAACTGCCGACGGACAAAATTGCACTGCCGGGAAAAAATCTGTACAATGGCTTTTTCTCAATCGGATCAAGCGCAATGGAAGTTATCCGCCCATAATTCAGCGCAGTAATTTTTTCGCCGTTGTTGTACCTCGCGCGGCATTTTCCAATTTCGCCAACGTCAAGGCGGCAATGGTGCGGACAAATTTCACACGTTAAAATTTTTTCATCGTTCATCGGCTACACCATCTGCGCTTGATAAAGTCTTGAATATGCGCCGTTGCGTTTCATCAAATCATCATGCGAACCCGCCTCAATGATTCTTCCCTTGTCGATAACAACGATAGCGTCACAATTTCTAACCGTCGAAAGTCTGTGCGCAATCATCAACATGGTGCGTCCCCTTGCAATCGGCTCAATGTTATTCATAATAATATTTTCGGATTCGTAGTCAAGAGCACTCGTCGCCTCGTCGAAAATCAAAATTCTCGGGTCTGTCAAAAGCGCACGCGCAATCGCAACACGTTGACGCTGACCGCCGCTCAACAAACTGCCGCGTTCGCCGACGAAAGTTTCATAACCGTTTTGAAAACTGCTGATAAATTCATCAGCCCCCGCCAATTTCGCCGCGCGCACAACATCTTCATGTGAAGCATTTGGGCAGGCGATACGGATATTTTCTTCGACTGTGCCGCTGAAAAGTTTGCTGTCCTGCAACACAACGCCGATTTGTCGACGCAACCACGCCGGCTCAACCTGCGCAATGTCAACGCCGTCAATTAAAATTCTTCCCGTCTCCGGCAAAAATAATCTCTGAATTAATTTCGTCAACGTAGATTTGCCTGAACCGGAACGCCCGACAATTCCAACTTTCATTCCCGCAGGTATTCTGATGTTAATGTTGTCGAGAACTTTGCCGCCTTCCGGTGTGTAGCTGAACGCCAACTTCTCAAGGGAAATATCGCCGCGAATTGAAGGCAACGTCGTGCGTGAAGGATTAAACGCAGGTTCAGTTTCTTCATTCATAATATCGCCGAGTCGTTCCATTGAAACACGAATTTGTTGGAAGTACTGCCACTGGTTTATTAAACGCATGACAGGCGCGATTAATTGTCCCGCGATCATTTGGAACGCTATCAATTCGCCGACGGAAATTTCTCCTTCCATGACGTAGTACGAACCGATCCAGAGAATTGACAAGTTGAATATGCTGAAGAGGAAAGTACCAATCGTATTTGCAACGTTGGCAACATTGATGACGGCAAGTGCCGCTTTCACAAGACGCGCCAACATCTCTTCGTAGCGGCGAATGAAATTATTTTCAACGCTCGTCGCCTTAACCGTGTGAATGCCCGTTATCGTTTCAATCAAGAAGGAACGGTTTTCACTGCCGATTAAAAATTGTTCGTTAATCAGTCGCTTAAAAATTGGCGCAACAACTAAATTCAAAATTACGAACAGAGGAATCATCACGAGAACGACGACGCTCAAAACTCTGCTGTACAAAAACATGACGCCAAAGTAAATGACGGCAAAAACCATGTCCAACAAAATTGTCAAGCTTGAACCCGTCATGAATGAACGCAACGTTTGCAATTCGCCGAGACGTGAAACGATATCGCCGACCTGCCACTTTTGGAAATAACTCAACGGCAACGCCGTAATATTTTTGAACAGACGGGAACTTAAAGCCACGTCCATTTTTGAGCAAATATTTGTGAACAAGTACGAACGGAGACCGGAAATCCACGTCGTGAAAATCGTACACGTCAGCATGCCCAAAACAAAAACGTCTAACGCATCAGCCGCGCGGTGAACAAGAACTTTATCAATGATATTTTGCACGAAGAACGGCGACGCCAATCCCAAAATTTGCAGGAGAAGGGACATCCACAAAACATTTCGCAGGAAGGGAAAGTATTTCGTGACGACAGGCAAAAACCACCTGAATCCAAATTTTTGCGCTTTCTTCGGCAATTCGTAGCGGCGCGTGAATAAAATTGCGTCGCCCGTCCAGTCAAGTAAAAGTTTGTACCTGTCCGCCTTAACCGGTTGCTGGGAAAAAACGGGATCCATTATGTAAATATCGCCGTCGCGAATCGTCGTTATGACAACTTTTCGACCGGAGCGCAACTGAATCAATATCGGGTAAACTAATCTGTCTAAATCCGATTCCTTCAATTCGTGATACGCTCGCGCCTTCAACTTCAATTCATGCGCGGCACGCACCAAAGTTGTGAAGTCGACGCTGCCTTCTTGCAAAACATACGCGCGTTCAAGCTGGCGATAATCGGCGGGGATGTTGTAGTACTTTGCAATGGCGATGAGACAAGCAAGCCCCGTATCAATTCCGTTTACGCGCCCGCCGTCCTCTGATTGAACGTCCGTGCTCAAATCTTTGGCGTTCGCTTTAGTGGCGGCAACTTTCGCCAATTCGATTTTCGCAAGTGCCTGTTTGCCGCTTTGTTGATTCTGCTGATTGGAACTTTGCGGCTTATTGCCCGCGCTTGGTACGATTCCTTTTTCGTTTTCGTTTGGATTATTATTTTGATTTTTGTCTTCGGCCATAAATCAACGCTCCCTTAAAGCTTCGGAAGTGTACTTGCGGAACGGATCAAGGAAGAAGTCGACGATACGTTTTTCTTTAATTTTAATTTCCGCGCTCACGCTCATACCTGCGGAAAGCGGCACGTCTTCGCCCATAACGTCAATACTGTTTTTGCCGGTTGACGTGACAATTACTTTAAATTTGTTGTAGGTTTCCACGTCGCTTGGCTCTTTGTAAGAATCCGCGCCAATTTCCGTAACCGTTCCTTCAATCATACCGTACTTTTGGAAGTTAAACGAATCGACTTTAACTTCAACAGGCATGCCCAATTTTATGAAACCTATATCTTTATTTTCCACGTAAACTTCAAAGACAAGTTGAACGTCGTCGGGAACGATTTGCATGAGCGGCTGGGCATCCGTGACGATACCGCCGACTGTATGAACTGCAAGATTGTAGACACGTCCGGAAGTGGGCGCAACTACCGTAGCCATGCGTGAATCTTCGTCCGCCTTCTTGATTGACTCAACGAGTGCGTAATATTCTTTTTTCGCCTCGACAAGTGACGTCATAATTTCCTTTTGGTAGGACGCATGAACGTTGGCTAAATTTTGTTCCGCTTCGGCAATTTCAGCTTGAATGCTGTTGATTGAATCCAATTCAGCCTGCGCGTTTTTCGCGTATTCAATCGTTTGATTTTGTTGTTCAAGGAGTTGGAACTCTGAAATTGCACTTTCTTCAATCAGAGCTTTAAGGCGCGATTCTTTTTCCTGCGCGATTTTCAAACCTTCCTGATATTTTTCGTAGGTGGCTTGAGTTGCCAAAAGTCTGGCGCGTTTTTGTTCAATGATGTCTTGACGACTTTGAACTTGCGTTTGGTAATCGCGAACTCTGCTTTGGTACAACGCCATTTCCGCCGCCAAATCGTGAGACTCTAAGTCTTCGTCTTCCTCCGGAATAAACGGCGTGCCGCTAAGTTCGGCAGTCAAGCGTTGAATATCCAGTTTGTAATAAGCGGCGCGTTTTTTCAAGCTGTCGTAATCTGCGGAAGTTGTAGTTGGATCGAGGACTACAAGGACTTCGCCTTCTTCAACTTTCTGCCCTTCGATGACGCGAATTTCTTTGATTATCCCTTTGTTTTTAACTTGAACTGTTTTTGCTTGTCCGGAGGGTATGACTTTGCCGGGTGCTACAGCCACTTCGTTTATTTTGCCGAGAAAAGCCCATGCTATTCCTACCACCAACAAAACCAAAACCGTCCACATTATTAGCCGCCCCGTAGGTGAAGGGGGCGTTTCGGTTACTTCAAGTATAGCCGGCAAAAATTCTGTTTCTTTTTCACGTTCTTCACCGTGAACCAGCCAATTCCAAAATTTCATTGGGAAAACTCCTTTCAGTCGTTTTTAGATCGCCAGTTAGATAGATCGCCAGACAGCTAGCAGGGCTATCATTGCGCCGTTGCTTTTAATTTTCTAATTAAAGAGCTCAGCATTTTTCCGATTTCTTTGGACAAATTAAGTGCAGTTTCTATATTAGTTTCATTGGCGTAACCAAGACGAACACAGATTTGTAATTGTGTATCCAGCTCGGAATGAGAGCCGCGAGCAATGTTCAAGAAACGAATAAATTCAGACGTAGAATTTCGCCCTTGACCTTCAGCAATATTTGAAGGAATTGAAACAGCCGCCCTTCTCATTTGGTCAGACAATCCGTAAGTTTCATATTTTGGCAAAGTTTTTGTTAGGCGGTAGACTTCTACTACTAAGTCCATAGCTTTTTGCCACACGATAAAATCTTTGTAGTCATTTATTGGCATGATATTCTCCCCTACAAACTAGCGATCTGGCGATCTGGTGATCTAGCGATCTCTTACCCCCTAGAATCCTGCTGATCATGCAAGTAGCGATACAGCCCGCCAAGTGCCATAAGCTGTTCGTGTGAACCGCTTTCGACAATTTCGCCCTTGTCAATGACAATAATTTTGTCGCAACGGCGAACCGCGCTAAGTCTGTGTGCAATAATCAACATCGTTCTGCCGGCTCCGATAGCTTCCATGTTATTGAAAATAATTCTTTCGGATTCGTAGTCAAGTGCACTGGTTGCCTCGTCGAAAATCAAAATTGGAGGATTAGCCAAAAGCGCGCGCGCAATAGCCACACGTTGACGTTGACCGCCGCTTAGTGAATCGCCGCGTTCGCCAACTTTTGTGTCGTAACCTTCCTTAAGCTCAAGGATAAAATCATGAGCACCGGCAAGACGCGCCGCACGGATAATTTCATCCATTGTCGCTGTCGGACGACTTACGGCAATGTTATCACGCACGCTGGAATTGAACAAATAATTTTCCTGCATGACAACGCCGATTTGATCGCGCAACCAACCGAGATTTGCTTCCTTCGTGTTGATACCGCCGACGGTAATTGTGCCTGATTCCGGAATGTAAAGATTTTGTACCAAATTTGTCAGCGTCGATTTACCTGAACCGGAACGCCCAACAATGCCCAACTTTTCGCCCGGCGCAATGTGCAAATTTATATTTTTCAATACAAGCGGCAAGTCCACGCGATAACGGAAAGAAACGTCGTCAATAACGATATCGCCTTTAATTCTCTGTTCGCCGCGCTTGCCGATTTCATGAACAATCGGTTCCATTGGCGTGTTCAAAATATCTCCGATACGTTCAAGTGCCAATCCGACTTGCTGAACTTGAGGCCACATCGTCAAAAGTTTTGTCATCGGCGCAGTCGCTTGACCGGAGAGCATTTGAAACGCGATTAATTGTCCAAGCGTGAAGTAGCCGTCCATAACCATATGACCGCCGTACCAAAGGATAGCCATTGAAAGCAAACCTTGTACCACGCCGCTGAATGCGTTAATGACCAAATTAAATTTTACGTTTTCAAAAGTCGTGCGGACGTAGCGCGCCAAAAGATTTTCCCATTTGTTAACGAATTGCGGCTCGACAGCCAACGACTTTATCGTTTCCATGTTCGTGATTGATTCAACCATGAAGGCGTTGTTCATCGCGCCGGTACGCCAGACAGCTTCAATCTTACGTTTGATTATCGGCACTGCCCAAACGTTTTGGACAATGTACAACGGCACAATCGACAACGCAATTAATGTCAGCGGAACGGAGTACCAGAACATGAATCCGATAAAGACGACGGAGAAAAATACGTCCAAGACTGTCATCAATCCTGTGCCCGTCAAAAATCCTCTGATTTGTCCCAACGCGCCGACACGCATCAACGTATCACCGACGCGCCGCCTTTCGTAGTACGGCAGGGGAAGAGCGATCAGGTGTCGAAATAACCTCGTGCCCAAGATTGCGTCCAACTTGTTCGTCGTGTGATTCATCACGTAAGTTTTCACGAAACTCAACAGCGATTGCATGAAGAAGAACAGAACCATGCTCGTGCCGATAACCGTCAGCGTGGAATAACCGCTGTTGCCAATGACTTTGTCGATGATAACCTGCGTGATAAGCGGCATTGCAATTCCCATGAGTTGCAAGAACAGCGACGCCAGCAAAACTTCGCTCAAAGGTTTTTTGTAATGAGCGATAACTTTTAAAAACCAGTCAACGTTAAATCTTTTCTTGAAGTAAGTCCAGCTGAACGCGGCGGAAAAAATTAAAAGTTCGTTCGACCAACTTTCAAGAAAATCTTTTATGGGCAGTGCGATTGGTTTGTTTTGACGCGGATCTATTATGAGCAAAACTTCATCGTTTGCACTGCCGATTGCGATATACGCGCCGTCGTTCATTTTGGCGACTGCAGGATAAGTTATTTCGCGCAGTTCTTCAACGGTCGGGCGAATCATTGTGCTTTTTACGTTGTACTTCTTCGCAATTTTTTGTAGCTTTTCCCAGTTTGCTTGCTCGTCGGTCATGGGATTTTCTTTGTAAATTTTTTCCAAATCTTTTACGCCGAAATGCTGAAGAATTTTTATGATTGAAATTACTCCCGTGCGATTTGCCGCCGGTGAGGATTGATTTTCAGGCATATGTCATGCGGTGCTCCTTCCTTCTTACGTTGGTTTTTATCCAAACAAAATTTTTATCGAGAATTTTTGATTGACGCATTAGCTTCCGATGTAATTTAAACATTGAAAAATGCCGCCGTCAAATAAAAAAGACAGCGGCACTGTTCAGATTTTCCGATAGACAAAAGGAAAACGAGACAACCCGAAATAATTTTCCGTTCGGATTCTTTGCGTACAAAATGATTACTAAGAAGATTTGCGCAAAAAATCAACGAAACTTACGCTTGCGAGCCGCCTCTGATTTTTTCTTACGGCGGACGCTTGGTTTCTCGTAATGTTCACGTTTTCTGACTTCGGCGAGAGTCCCCGCCTTCTGACAGGTTCGCTTAAAGCGACGGAGAGCACTGTCTATGGATTCGTTTTTCCCGACTTTGACTTCGTTAGCCACGATTCTTTTCCCTCCCTCCGCTCAGAAACTTAGCTGTCGCACATGGCAGTATTTTAGCATGTACTTTCTTTATCGTCAACAGTCAAAATTTTTTGAAAGAGTTAGGCACTGGGAGTTAAGAGTTTTTTAGTCAAGCGTCGCAAATAAAAAAAATGCGCTCGGCGGGAATCGAACCCACGCTTTCAGCTCCGGAGGCTAACGTCATATCCACTTGACTACGAGCACACTTTCAGTTTTGAACTTTAACACAAATTTTTTTTCTTGTCAAATTGGCGAAGGTTTATGCGGATTTTTTCAACGCCTCTTCGACGGCAATGGCGAGTTGATCCGCGCAGGAAGTTCCGCGCCCGCCGCAGTCATTGCCTTTGAGAATTTCCGAAATTTCTTTCGCGTCTTTGCCTTCAACGAGTTTGCCGATTGCCAACAAATTGCCGGGACAGCCGCCGACAAATTTCACGTTGTGCAACTTATTATCGTCGTCAATGTCAAAACTAATTTTTTTTGAGCAAACGCGTTGAGGCGTGTAATCAAAACTTTTCATCCTAAAGCTTCCTTTATCTTGAAATATTTTTCGCGTAATGATATATTAGTTGACAAAAAAAATCAAGTTACAGATAAGCGGTAATGTAAATTGAAAAATTATTTTGAACAGGGCGAAACGATTAGCGCAATCGCGACGGCGAACGGAACTGCGGGCGTAGGCATCGTTCGGTTAAGCGGCGCGACGGCTATTGAAGTTGCCGATAAAATTTTTTCGGCGGCGAATCATAAAAAACTTTGCGACGCTGACGACAGAAAAATTATTTTTGGACACGTGAAAAATTTCGACGAAGAAATTGTCGACGAAGTAATTGTTTTAGTTATGCGCGCGCCAAAATCTTACACCAAAGAAAACGTCGTGGAGATTCAATGTCATGGTGGGACGGAAGTTCTGCGCGAAATTTTAAATTTAACTTTCCTTGCCGGTGCACGCCCCGCCGAACGCGGAGAATTTACCAAACGCGCCTTTCTCAACGGCAGGATAGATCTTTCGCAAGCTCAAGCCGTCCTTGACGTGATTCAGGCGAAAACTTCCGCCGCGTTGAACGTTGCACAAAATCGATTGAGCGGCAAGACTTCAAAAAAAATTCGTGACATACGCGCAAAAATTTTAAACGTACTTGCACACATCGACGCGCTGATTGATTTTCCCGAAGACGAAATCGACGACGTAATTTTGGATGAGATTGACGAAAAAATTTCCGCGCAGATTGACGAATTGAAAAAATTTTTGGCGAATCAGCGTCAAGGAAAAATTCTTCGTGAAGGTTTGAGCACGGCGATTATCGGCAAACCAAACGTCGGCAAGTCCAGCCTGCTGAATTTTTTGACGGACAGCGAACGCGCAATCGTTACGGAAATTCCCGGCACAACCCGCGACAGCATCGAAGAATTTATCAGCGTCGGCGGCGTGCCGTTGAAGATTATCGACACGGCGGGAATCAGAAATTCCGGCGACGTTGTGGAAAAAATCGGAATAGATCGCGCGCGTGAAGTTGCCGCAAATGCCGAATTAATTTTGGCACTCTTCGACGGCTCAAGACCTTTGACGGACGAAGACGAAGAAATTTTTAAATTGCTCAAGCCCGAATCGTCGATAATTTTGCTGACGAAATGCGACTTACCACCTGCAAGCTACAAGCTACAAGCTACAAGCTACATAAAAATTTCCACGAAGACGGGCGAAGGTATCGACGAACTTTTAGCCGCAATCTCAAAAAAAGTTGGGGCGATTGACTACGAATCAGATTTTGTTCGTGACGAACGCGAAGCCGATATTTTGCGCCGCGCAGTGAAAAATTTGGAGGCGGCACGTGAAACGATAAAGTCAAACGTCGGAATTGATTTTGTGGCGATAGATTTACGTTTTGCGCTTGAACTTTTCGGCGAAATTACGGGCGAAAGCGTCACCGAAGATGTCATCAACGAAATTTTTTCTAAGTTTTGCATAGGAAAGTAAAATGGAAAAACTTTTTAAAGTCGTCAAGCAAGACGGCGCATTTTTTTTCACTTTGGCAATTTTGAACTTGCCGATAATTTTACAAGCATTCGTCGGCAACGAAGATTTTTTGCCGAGTGCAGAAAAATTTTTTCACTACATAAAATTTTTTTGGTGTTGGGCGTCAGTGCTTTTCGTGATGACTTTGGCAATTCACTTTTGGCTTGCGAAAAAAAAGAAGTTGAAAAAATTTTTGCAACGACTGCTAGTAGGATTTTTTTCCGTGACATTTGTCGCAGAATTTTTTTACCTGTCGAAGTTCCAAAGAGATTTTGACATTGACGCGATAGAAATTTTGTTGGAGAATTTATTTGCGCCGGAAGTTTTAATCGGCGTTATTATTTTTGTAATTTTCCTCGTCATCGGCGTACAAGATTTACAAAAAATTTTCAAGTCAATGCCGATAAAAAAAATAAAGCGCATAACTTACGCGCTCATAATAATTTTCGTCATGTCAATTTTTTTCTTCGCAACAAAATAATTTTCATCAGGCACAAAAAACGTCGACGGCAAAATTTTTTCATTTAAGATTTTTCAATTTTGCATAGTCCAGCAAGTAAATTCCTACTTCAGCTTTGTTGGAAAAAATTTTTCCGTTCCAAAAACCGAAGAGAGGTTTTTCATCATCTGTGCGCAACCAAATTTCAACTTCAAAATTACCGTTAGCGCAAGGCAATCCGCCGATAGGAATTTCAAAAATTTTTTGCTGTCCTGTCGCAAGAGTTATCGCGGGGAAAATTTTTTTAGTTTTTTGCAGACCGTTCAAATTTGCCGAAACGGATAAATTAATCGGCTCGATATTTTTATTTTCAAAGTTCAAGCTGACAGAAAAATTTTGCGGCAAGTAAATATTTTCGCCGTCACTGTGCCACGTCTGCCAAATGTTTGCGGGAATTTCAATCATGCCGTTGCTGTAAATTTCGCCGTTCAAAGTCAATGTGCAAACTCGATTTAAGCGCGGGTCTGAAACATTTTTAATTTCTTTCGCGGAGGGCGGCTCAAAATTTTCAGTCGTCGTATTCAGTGCAGGGGGAGAAAAATCTTCGACGTCAGGAATTTTTATTTCGCCCCAATTAACTTTTTCCGATTCGTACTTTTTGCCGGCGGTCGTGGTTGGCGTTTCGATTTCTTCAACGGTACTTGATTCCGTTTTTGTTTCAGACGAAGGAATTTTTTCAGAGTCAAACAATTTTTGTCCGACAGTCACAACAGAAAAAATTATCGCGCAGGTTACAAAAATTTTTGCGGCGACTTTTTTTATTTTGTGGCGAAAAAATTTTTTAGGGATGTCATCTAAAATTTCTTCAACTGATTGGTAGCGATTGGCGGGATTTAACTCCGTACACTTCGCCAAAATTTTTTTCAAGTAGCCGTCGTAATCTTCGCCCAAAATTTTTTGCATCGTGACACCCAGCGAATAAATATCACTGCGCTCATCAGTTTGTCCGAAACCGTATTGTTCAGGCGGCGCATATCCGCGCGTTCCCAAAAAATCCGTGTCCGTTGCGCGATTTTCTTTTGAGATTCTCGAAATGCCGAAGTCAATCAATTTTATAAATCCGTCTTTCGTGAGCATGACATTTGAAGGCTTAATGTCACGATGAATAATTTTTTTCGCGTGAAGGATTTTCAAGGCATTGCAGAGTTGTTTCAAAACTTCGGCGGATTTTTTTTCATCAAGTCCGTTGTTGTGAATCAAAATTTCCTGAAGTGTCCTTCCTTGAATAAATTCCTCAACGATAAAAAATTTTCCGTCAAACTCTACGGCGTGAAAAATTTCCGGAATGTACGGCGATTTTATTTCCTTCAATCGACTGTAAATTTCGGCAGACTTCAAATCGCGTTCCTTCATTATGTAAAATTGCTTGCCGATTTTGTCGTAGACAAGAAAAATTTTTCCGTCTTTACCGTCCTTGAGAACGTCAACCGTATCATACAAAAATTGCAGAGGATTCATCTTTGAACGCACCTTTAAAATCAGAATGTGCTATAATGATAACAGAAAAGTTGAGGTGAATAAATTGCATGAAAAAGACACCGACGAACTTGTTGAAGAATTAAAAATATCTCCAAGCATTGAAACTTTTCAACAGCAAAATAAAAATGAATTTACAATACCGCTTTACCAATATTTGAACAAACTTTTGGCGGAAAAGCAACTGTCGAAAAGTGAACTCGTCGAAAAAATTCATTACGGCGACAAACATATTTATCATATACTTTCCGGATTGAAGAAACCTTCACGAAAAAAACTTTTGACAATCGCCCGCGCAATGGAATTAAATTTGGACGAGACGAATTATTTGTTGCGGTACGGTGGATTTGCTGTCTTGTATGTTCGTGACATTTGGGATTCGGTTATAATCAGATCGATTGAAAAAAATTTAACCGTCATGGAAACGAATGACATTTTGGATCAACTGGGCTTGCCGTTGCTGAATGCCAATCCGAAGGACGAAAATAAAGACGACGCCGAAAATAAAGGAGATTGATAAATGTTTGTAGCGGATAAATATGAAGTAATTGTGATTGGCGCGGGACATGCGGGAATTGAAGCGGCACTGGCGGCGGCGCGGCTTGGTTGCAAAACTTTGCTGACGACGCTTTCACTTGAAAATTTGGCGATGATGCCATGCAATCCGTCAATCGGCGGACCCGCGAAAGGGCATTTGGTTCGTGAACTCGACGCGCTCGGCGGACAAATGGGAATTGCCGCAGACAAAACTTGCATTCAATTTCGCACGCTGAACGTCGGAAAGGGTTTTGCAGTTCAAGCTTTGCGCGCGCAGGCGGACAAAAAAATTTATCAAGCCGCCATGAAAAATGTTTGCGAAAATACGGAAAATCTCGACGTAAAACAGTTGCTCATTGAAAATATTTTGGTTGAAGAAAATAAAATTGTCGGCGTCACTTGCGAGACGGGCGAAACTTTTTTTGCGGACGCAGTAATTTTGGCGTCGGGAACTTATCTGCGCGGGCGAATTATCGTCGGCGAAAATATTCTTGACGGCGGACCAAACGGACAACGCGCCGCATTGAAGTTAGCCGATTCGCTGAAAAATTTGGGCGTAAAACTCATGCGATTCAAGAC
>JAFSXD010000100.1 GCA_017444245.1 Selenomonadaceae bacterium
AATATGTACCCGTACGTTAGCGGGGAATTTACGCCTGTGGAGAGTTACAGCAAACGTGAGTAGCGAAGGCAAAAGCGGATTCGTTGAAGCAGGAATGGGACATAAAGGTTTATAACTTTTTATAAGTTCTCAGTAACGGGAAGCGAAATGCTGAATTGTTTTAGGCGGTTCGGAATGCTTGCGGGTATTTTGACGTTGCTTTTGTTCGTAAGCGGTTGCACGGACGAAGGGCAGAGCAGTTCCGTATCCAACGCCACGCGCTCAAGCACATCAAAAGTTTCTTTCGGCGACGAGTACAGCAAAGACGACACGTGGCTGGTCTATTGGTATCTTTGCGGCACGGATTTGGAATCTAACTACGGCTCGGCGTCGGCGGATTTTGCCGAACTGGTACAAAGTAAATTGCCGCCAAACGTGAAAGTTTTAATTCAAACGGGCGGAACTGTTCAATGGCAAAATGAAGTTGTTCCCGACGGACAAGTTACGCGCTTTTTGTACGACAATGAAGATTTAAAAATCCTTGAAACTTTGCCGGACGCGGACATGGGTTCACAAAGCACGTTGGTTGATTTTCTGCGTTATGGCGAAAATAATTTCAAGGCAGACCACCGCGTTTTTGTATTCTGGGATCATGGCGGCGGCACTGTTCACGGCGTCTGTTTCGACGAACGCACGGGCAATTCGTTGAGCTTAAACGATATTCAGCAGGCGTTTGCCGGTGTGTACGGCGAATCTCCCGAACAGCCGCCGTTTGAAATTATCGGCTTTGATGCGTGCTTAATGGCGACTTTCGACACTGCAAGTTCAATCTACGGTTTTTCAAAGTACATGGTTGCTTCCGAAGAAGTCGAACCCGGCAACGGTTGGAATTACACGGGTTGGGTTGGCGCGCTTGCGAAAAATCCTGCGATAGGCGGCGCGGCTCTCGGCAAAGAAATTTGTGATTCCTACTTGCAAGGTTGTCAACAGTACAGCACTGACGACACGGCGACGCTTTCAGTCGTTGACCTTTCAAGAATACCTTACCTCACTGTGGCGTATGAATCTTTCGGAATTGAGGCGTTGAACAAGGCGCGGGCGGAAGGCAAAAACTTTTTCTCTGTTTACGGGCGCAGTGCAAAACGCGCTGAAAATTACGGCGGCAACAATCGCCAAAGTGGTTACACAAACATGGTTGACTTGGGCGATTTGGCGGCGCAGTCTAAATCACTCCTGCCGAAAAGTTCTCCCGATTTAATCAGTGCCATTGACGAAGCGGTTGTTTACAAAGTTCATGGCGATTATCGCGAAAAAGGTAGCGGACTTTCCGGATTTTATTCCTACGACGGCGAAGAATCTTCGCTGGTAGGTTACCTCAACGTTGATTCCGCGCCCATTTCTCAAAAACTTTTATACTACTACTTGATGTACGGCGAACTTCCCGACGAGGCAAGGGCTATTGTTGAGGACGGATCGCTTGAACGCGCAATTAATCAAGCGAAGGCTGAACTTGCGGCGAATAAACCTGTTGAGCCGTCGACTGAAATAGTTCCCGCGCAGGATTATTCTCAAGCAGTGCCCGCGCAAAAACAAGATATGTTTAACATTGCGCAACTTGAAGATTTGCCCGTTAATGTTGACGACAACGGAAATGCTTTCGTGACGCTCACTCAAGAGCAAATGGACAGCGTGTCGGCGGTTTATTGCCAGCTGGTTTACATCAGCGCAGAGGACGATATAATTGTTTTCTTGGGACGCGACGCGAATGTTGACGCCGATTGGGACAAAGGAATTTTCAAAGACAATTTTCAAGCGACGTGGGCGGCTCTCGACGGGCATTTCGTTTACATGGAATTGACGGCGTCGACGGATGAATATAATTTGTACGACGTGCCGATTAAATTGAACGGCGTCGAATGCAATTTGCAAGTTGCCTACAATTACGCGGACAATAAATACTACATTCTCGGCGCGCGCAAGGGAATTAACGATAACGGCATGGGCGACCGCGAACTTACCAAGCTCAAGGCGGGCGATGTCATTACGACGATTCACTACGGCAATTTAATTTCCAGTGACAATGACGATTTAATTCCCGTTGAAGTCGATACGTTTACACTCTCAAGCGCAAATCCGAAATTTGAAGACGAAGACACGGGCGACGGACTTTTCGGCTACTGTTTTGAATTTGTTTCACCGACCGAAGACAGCGCACTTTCACAACTGGTTCAATTCACCGTGCAGAATGGAGAAATTACCACTTCGGTTGAGTAATCGGACTTAAAAATAATTTTAGGCGATTCTACAGAGAAAGCCTGCGGGTGTTGAACTTGGCAGGCTTTTTTTGTTAGATCGATGGTACTGAAGGAGAACTTATGATTAAAATTTCAAACGTTGAAAAAATTTACGACGCGCCGTCCGGAAAAGTTCATGCACTGCGCGGAATAAATCTCAACATTGCCAAAGGAGAAATTTACGGGATAATCGGTCTTAGCGGCGCGGGAAAATCTACCCTCGTGCGTTGCATAAACATGCTTGAACGTCCGACGGCAGGAAGTGTTATCGTCGACGGGCAAGACATGATGAAACTTTCCGAAGACGAACTGCGCGGTGCAAGAAAAAATATCGGCATGATTTTTCAGCACTTCAACTTACTGACGACGAAAACGGTTTACGATAACGTTGCCTTCCCTTTGACGTTGACGGGGACGCCGAAAGATAAAATTGCAAAAAAAGTTGAGCCGTTGCTTGAACTTGTCGGACTTCATGACAAAGCAAAACAATATCCTTCACAGCTTAGCGGCGGACAAAAACAGCGCGTCGGAATTGCGCGGGCGTTGGCATCAGATCCAAAAATTTTGCTCTGCGACGAGGCAACTTCCGCACTTGACCCGCAAACCACAAAATCCATTCTCTCATTGATTAGGGACATAAATAAAAAATTCGCGCTGACTGTCGTTGTCATCACGCACGAAATGCAAGTTATCAAAGAAATTTGCGACAAAGTTGCCGTAATTTCGGACGGCGTCATTGCGGAAAAAGGTTCTGTGCTTGACGTGTTCACAAACCCGCAACACCGAATCACAAGAGAATTTATCAGCGTGCTTTTGTCCAACGAATTGCCGGCGGCGTTTCGCGGCAACGAAATTTCTTCCGAGAAAGTGGAAGGCGCGTTGCTGTTGTTGCGTCTGAATTTTTTGGGCGAACGTGCGGACGATCCGATACTTGCTCAAATGATTCGTTCAATTCCCGACGTGGAATGCACCATGCTTTTCGGAAATTTGGACGAAATTCACGGCGTGCCTTTTGGACGTTTCATAGTTGGCTTGAGCGGCGGAGAAAGTGCAATTCAAGGCGCGTTAAATTTTTTGAGCAACAAAGAAGTTCGAGTGGAGGTTATCGGATATGTTCGGAGAAATTATTCCGCTGTTGACTAAGGCGTTGGGCGAAACGGTTTACATGGTTGCGTTGTCAATGGCGGTGGCGTCGATTGTCGGGATACCGTTGGGCGTACTCCTGCACACGACGGACAAAGGACAAATTTTAGAAAATTTGCCGCTCAATAAAATTATCGGCTCAATCGTCAACGCAGTGCGTTCAATTCCGTTTGTAATTTTAATGGTGGCGATAATTCCGTTGACGAGATTTTTGGTTGGAAGTTCTATTGGCACGACGGCGGCGATTGTCCCGTTGGTGATCGCGTCAATTCCTTTTATCGGGCGGCAAGTTGAAACGTCGCTAAAGGAAGTTCCTGCGGGATTGGTTGAGGCGGCTCAATCAATGGGCGCAACTCCCGCGCAGATTGTCACGAAAGTTTTGTTGCCGGAGGCGATGCCGAGTATTGTTTCACAGCTCACGACGGTTATCATTGCGCTTGTCGGAGAATCGGCGATGGCGGGCGCGATTGGCGGCGGAGGTTTGGGCGATTTGGCGATACGTTACGGCTACCAGAGATTTCGTCCTGAAGTCATGATTGCAACTGTCGTTGTCTTAATTGTTTTGGTTCAGCTTGTACAATTTTGCGGAAATACTTTAGCGCGTCATTTGGATAAACGTTAGATCGATGGATCGATAGATCGATGGATCGATAGAAGCTTAAAGCTTAAAGCTTAAAGCTCTAATCAATCACTTGAAAATTTTTTATCGTCATGTCTTCAGGTCCGGTAATTTGGCAACCTTTTTTCTTCGCATAACGAATGTAATCAATAATTTCTTTCGTGACGCGTTCGCCCGGCGCAAGAATCGGAATGCCCGGCGGGTAACTCATCAAAAATTCTGCGGCAGTCTCTCCCGCGCACTCTTCAAGCGGCAGAGATTTTTTCTTTGAATAAAATGCATCCTTCGGCGTCGCGTCGACAATCGGTTCAATATACTCCGTCTTCAACAACCGCGCGGGGTCTTTTCGATAATTCCTTTTTATATCAGCCAGCGCAGAAATTAACCGTTCAATATCTTTTTTCCTGTCGCCGATTGAAATATAAGCCAACGTGTTGGCGATGTCGCCGAACTCCATTTGTATATCGTATTCGTCGCGCAAAATATCGTACACTTCGACGCCGGCAAGTCCAACCGCACGGGTAAAGATTGAAAGTTTCGTCGTGTCGAAATCGAAAACAGAATCGCCGTTGATGAGTTCCCGCCCGTAAGCGTACCAGCCGCCGAGAAAATTAATTTCGTCGCGGGCATATTCAACCAAATCAATCACGCCGTCAAAAATTTTTTTCCCGTTCAACGCCAAATTTCTGCGCGAAATATCCAAGCTTGCCATGAGCAAGTACGACCCGCTTGTTGACTGCGTGAGGTTAATAATTTGGTGAACATATCCCGCGTGAATTTTTTCGTTGATGAGAAGTAACGAAGATTGAGTTAACGAGCCGCCGGATTTGTGCATGGAAACCGCCGCCATATCTGCGCCGACGGACATTGCGGACTTGGGCAAGCGTTCATTGAAATAAAGATGAGTGCCGTGCGCTTCGTCCGCCAAAAATTTCATGTCATGAGCGTGCGCCAATTTCACGAGGGATTCAACGTCTGAACAAATTCCGTAATACGTCGGATTGTTCACGAGAATTGCTTTAGCGTCAGGATTTTTTTCAATCGCAGTTGCAACGTCGTCAACTTTCATGCCGAGAGAAATTCCAAGCCGTTCGTCGACTTGAGGATTGACGTAGACGGGCGACGCGCCGCAAAGTATCAACGCGTTAATTGCACTGCGATGAACATTTCGCGGCAAAATAATTTTTTCGTTCGGCTTGACGGTGGACAAAATCATTGCTTGCACAGAAGAAGTTGTGCCGCCGACCATGAAAAATGCGTTCGCCGCGCCGAATGCTTGAGCCGCCAAAATTTCCGCGTCACGAATCACGGACACGGGATGACAGAGATTGTCCAGCGGTTTCATGGAATTTACGTCAACGTCCAAACATTGCTGTCCCAAAAATTCCGCAAGCTCACGATTGCCGCGCCCGCGTTTGTGTCCCGGCACGTCAAACGGCACGAGCCGATTTGCTTTCATTTTCTCCAACGCTTCAAGCAACGGTGCTCTGTCCTGCGTTAATCCGATAATATTTTCCATTCACTTTTACCTACAATCTTTTGCAAAAAAAAATCGGCTGAACCGATTCTTTCACGAAAATAATTTCAGTGGAGACAAGGGGGATCGAACCCCTGACCTTTTGACTGCCAGTCAAACGCTCTCCCAGCTGAGCTATGCCCCCGCACTTCAAGCGTTGCTTATGTTAAAATATTTGCCGCGAATTGTCAAGAAAAATTTTCGTCGACACGATTTAACTTTGGATTAATTTTTTTTCAAAATCATGGCGGATTAAAAGCATTTGTGCTAGAATTATTTTGCAAGTCATGACAAAAATTTTTTCAAGGGGGCGTGTAACGTGGATTACTTGATTATAATGCTGGCAACGGTTGGATTTATATTTGGCACGAAAGCTCTTTGGGATTGGCACAAAAATCGAACTCCGCAACTAAATTTAGATGACCTTGAACAGGAGCGCGCCGAATACCTCCAAGAAAATTTTGATAAAGCCGTTGCCGATTTTAATTTCATCGAGGACGCAAAAAAAACTATTTCAGACCGTGAACTTTCCGCGCAGATTTCCAGAATGCAACGCGTTGCCAAAAATTTGATTGCGAATTTGGAAAAACATCCTGAACGTATTCCTTTGGCGTACAAGTTTATTGATTATTATCAAGACCGCGCAGTTAAAATTGTCAAGCAATATCAAGATTTGGAGGCGACGCAACTTTCAACCGAGCGCGTGCAAAATTTGAAAGATAAAATGCGTCTAATGCTTTCGTCACTTGACGCGGCTTATGAAGATCAATTTGAGCACGTCCTCAACGATCAAATTATTTCTGCGGACGCTGAATTAAAAGTCATGGAACAACAGCTTGACGCGGAGGGAATTAAGCGTAACCCCGTTGAAGTTGGTCAGCGTGACGAATATGACAACGTCCGAATCGACACGGACCTTTTGGATCAGCCGTTGGGCGGCGTGGATACGGACTTAAGAAATTTGCCGATAATGCCAAACCAAAGTACGCGACACCCAAACGAAACTTCAAGCCACGTTCGCTACACTTCGACGCGTTCACGGGAGAAGAACGGAAAATTTCGGCAATCGTCTAACGGTTTTCCTGAAGAGCGACGCCCTGAAATTGTTCAGCGAAAATTAATTCAATCTGCGCTTGCAATTTTTCTTGGTTGGGTTGGCGCGCACAAATTTTATCAAGGAAAAACTTTTCAAGGCGTCTTGTACATAATATTTTTTTGGACGACACTCCCGACGTGGATTAGTTTCATCGAAGGCGTTCGGTACTTGTTCATGCCAATCGACGATTTTTATTTCCAGTACATGGACGACGAAAAAAATAAAAGATAATCTGCGTCTGCGACTAAAAAAAATTCCGCATCATGATTTGGTGCGGAAAATTTTTTTCTCTAATTCCCAGCTTTTAAATCGTGGGTATGCCGGAATTATTTTTTTCGTAGTACGCCTTGCCGCCGCGATTTACCTGCGTGCCTTTCGGGACAATTTGAATCTGCAACGCTTCCATGCGAAGAGCCGCGCCCGCCGTTCCCGCAGGTTCACCATTCGCCGCCCAACCGAGCCAGCCGCCATTTTGAACGTGCGCTCTGTAGTAAACGTCAAGCAAATTTGCATAGTTGCCGACGAGCCGAATGCTCACTGCCTCAATTCGCAAATTTCTCCCCAGCGTTCCGGCAACTTCGCCTGAACTTCTCCAGCCCTGCCAACCAACATTTTGGACGTGAACGTTGTATTGAATCATGTTGTTTGTGCCGTCCATCAAATTTATCAGCAACGCTTCAAGTCTTTTGCCTTCGCCGACAGTCCCCGCGACTTTGCCGTTGCCGACGGATTTTTGCCAGCCGATGCCTTCAACGTAAGTTTGAAAATTTAAATGAACTGTCCGCGTCGCCGCAAAAGTTAACTGCGTGCAAAGAATCAAAGCAACTGTCAAAACAAAACTAAAAATTTTTTTCATGCGGACACCTCCTTAAAGCTTTAAGCTTTAAGCTCTCTAACTAACTATCGATCTATCGATCCATCGATCCATCGATCTAGCAACCTAAGCCCGCGCAACTTCAATAGCTTCACTCACGTCGATAACGCCTTCATAAATCGCCTTGCCGACAATCGCGCCAATCACGCCGACAGATTCATATTCTTTCAAAGCGCGGATGTCATCAATGGAATTCACCCCGCCCGACGCAATCACGAGCAAGCCGGAACTTTTTGCGATGGCCGCGCATTTCTCAACGTCAACACCGGAAAGCATGCCGTCACGACCAATATCCGTGTAAGCAATCGTCGTTACGCCGTAATCGCCGACACGTGACGCAAGTTCATCTGCGCGAATTTCTCCCGAGCCACTCCAGCCGTTCACGGCAACAATTCCGTCGCGGGCGTCAATCGAAACTACAATCTTTTCTCCAAATTCCCGTGCCGCCTGCTTGATTAACGAAGGATTTTGTACGGCGGCAGTCCCAAGTAAGACGCGTTCAACGCCGAGATCCAACATCATTTCAATTTCTTCCATGCTGCGAATCCCGCCGCCAACTTCGATAGGAATTTGAATGTTATCCAAAATTTTCCTTATGGTAAAAACATTCACGGGATGCCCCATTTTCGCGCCGTCTAAATCCACGACGTGAAGAAAAGTTGCGCCCGCGTCTTGAAGTTCCCTTGCCGTATCTTCTGGATAAACTGAATACATGGCTTCTTGGGCAAAATCACCTTGTGTCAAGCGAACACACTTTCCGCCGCGAATATCTATTGCGGGTAAAATTATCAACTTAAACACATCCTTTTAGCTTGTAGCTGTTAGCTTGTAGCTTTTAGTTTTTTAACTCACAAAATTTTTCAAGACTTTTAATCCGACATCACCGGATTTTTCCGGATGAAATTGCGTCGCGAAAATATTTTCAAATTCAATCGCCGCCGTCACTTCTTCTCCGTAAAAAGTTCGCCCGATTATTACATTATCGTCTGCAGGTTCGGCGTGGTAGCTGTGCACAAAGTAAAAGTACGGCGTCAAACCCAAGCCCGCCATGAATTTCGAGTCTTGAATTTTTGAATTGCGCCCGCGTCCGACTTTGACGTAGTTCCAGCCCATGTGCGGAATTTTCAGCCCGTCCGTTTGAATTTTCCTGACAACACCTTTGAAAATTCCCAATCCTTTAACGTTCGGCGATTCTTCGCTGCCGTCAAATAGAATCTGAAGTCCGACGCAAATTCCCATGATAGGTTTCTTTTTTTCAATCTGTTCAAGGAGCGTTGGAATTAATCCCGCCGATTCAAGATTTTTCATGCAATCGCCGAATGAACCGACGCCCGGCAAAATTAATTTGTCTGCCGATTCTAAATCTTTTGCGTCGCCGGTTACGAGAACGTCCGCGCCAACCGCCGCCACTGCTTTTTCGACGCTGTATAAATTCCCAACGCCGTAATCAATTATCGCAATCATAAAATTCACCGTTTTAGTTTCAAGCTTTTAGCAAGTGTGACATTCGTCGTAAATTCCCGCGCGTTTCAAAGTGTTCACGACAGTTTCACCAATGTGCGCGACGGTGTCAGCAACTTCAATTCCAACGGCGTTGAGTGCAGAAATTTTGTCCGCCGCCGTGCCTTTGCCGCCCGAAATTATCGCGCCCGCATGTCCCATGCGTTTGCCCTTCGGAGCTTGCCGCCCCGCAATGAACGCGGCAACAGGTTTTTCCGGCATGTTTTCGGCAATCCACTGCGCGGCGTCTTCTTCGGCACTCCCGCCAATTTCGCCAATCATCAAAACAGCTTTGGTGTCGTCGTCTTCCTTGAAAAGTTTAAGCGCGTCAATGAAATCAATTCCTTTGACGGGATCGCCGCCAATTCCGATAGCCGTCGTCTGTCCAATTCCCGCCGCCGTCAACTGGAACGTCGCCTCGTACGTCAAAGTTCCTGAACGTGAAATTACTCCGACGTGTCCTTTGCGATGAATGTAGCCCGGAATAATTCCGAGTTTGCATTCGTCCGCCGTCAAGATACCGGGACAATTCGGACCGATAAGTTTAGTTTTTCTTCCTTCCATGTAACGGCGAACTTTTACCATGTCCAAAACGGGAATGTGTTCTGTTATGCAAACTACCAAATCCAAATCGGCGTTGACAGCCTCAAGGATTGAATCAGCGGCAAATTTCGCGGGAACGTAGACGACTGATGCCGTTGCGCCGGTTGCTTTAACCGCGTCAGCAACTGTGTTGAAAACGGGGACGCCTTCGACTTCCTGCCCCGCCTTGCCCGGAGTGACACCGCCGACAATTTTTGTGCCGTAGTCGAGCATTTGTTTTGTGTGGAACGACGCCGCCTTCCCCGTGATTCCTTGAACAATTACTTTTGTATCTTTGTTGACTAAAATTCCCATAATTTTTTCCTTTCGATGTTAGCTTAAAGCTGGAAGCTTGAAGCTTGTAAAAAAAATTTTAGTGATTGGCGGCTACAAGCTGAACGATTTTTTCTGCGCCGCCCTCCATAGTTTCAGCGACCATGACGTTTTCAATCGCCGCGTCCTTCAACATTTGCCGCGCAATTTCCACGTTCGTACCTTCAAGGCGCACAACAACGGGCACGGGGAATTTGTTTCCTTTTTTCAAAATTGCTTGAGCGGCGGCAAAAATTCCTTGCGCAATGCTACTCGGTTTTTCAGTTTTGGATTCGGCATTTGCCTTTATCGAAATTAATTTTGCGGCGGAAATAATTCCCTTCGCGATGTTGTCACATTTCACGATTCCGCCAAAAATATTTATGAAAATTCCTTTTGCTTGCCCGCCGTCCAACATGATTTGCAACGCTTCAGCCGTCGTTTCGGGAGTGGACGCGCCGCCAACGTCAAGGAAATTCGCGGGTGAGCCGCCGTAATATTTTATGATATCGACAGTCGCCATTGCCAAGCCCGCGCCGTTTACCATGCAAGCAACGTCGCCGCCCAAATTCACGTAATTCAATCCGGATTTTGACGCCCGCAATTCCTTCGGATCTTCTTCGCTTTCGTCGCGCAGCTGTTCAATTTCGGGATGACGGAAAAGCCCGCTGTCGTCGAAATTTAATTTTGCGTCGAGCGCAATAACGTCGTCTTCCTTCGTCAACACGAGCGGATTAATTTCAACCTGCGAACAATCTTTGCCAATGAATGCGTCGTACAATTTCAGCATGAGATTTGACGCCTTGCGAATTGCGGCGGGCGGGAACTCAAGCGCGTAAGCCATGCGCGTCGCTTGGAACGGTGCAAGTCCAATCACAGGATCAATGTACTCTTTGAAAATTTTTTCAGGAGTCTCCGCCGCAACTTTTTCAATTTCGACGCCGCCTTCGGAACTTGCCATCATCACAACCCGCGCAGTTTGCCTGTCAATGACGAAACTAAGGTAATATTCTTTCGCAACGTTTGAACCTTCTTCAATCAGCAGACGATTTACTTTTTTTCCTTCAGGTCCGGTTTGGTGTGTCACTAAAACTTTTCCGAGAAGTTCCGTCGCGTACTGTTTCACTTCGTCAAGATTTTTTGCCAACTTGACGCCGCCGGCTTTACCGCGTCCGCCCGCATGAATTTGCGCCTTGACGACGATAACGGGGCTGTTGAGTTCCTTTGCAACTTCCACTGCCTCTTCGACGCTGAACGCCGCCTTGCCCTTCGGCACTGCCACGCCGTAGCTTTTCAGAATCTCTTTGCTTTGGTATTCGTGAACGTTCATAAAAAAATCGCAAGTCTGTCCGATAATTTTTCACGGCGCAAACTTGCTGACACCTCCTTTTTTAATCCGACGAATCATCCGTTTGCCCGGAAATATTTTCGTCTTTCAAAACGATTTTGTCAACCAATTCTGTAACTTCATCTGAATTTTTATTCAGCACGTAGGTTAGTTCACTTATCAAAATTTGTCTGGAAAGTTCCATAAGTCGACGTTCGCCGCTTGAAATTTTTTTTCGTACGTGTTGGCGCGTCAAATTCCGCACCACTGCCGCCACTTCCAGAATGTCGCCGCTTTTCAATCGCTCCAGCGTTGCATGAAATCTTTTATTCCAACTTCCTTGAGATAATTCCGTATCTCCGCCAAGTACTTCCTTCAATTCTTCCAGCTTTGATTCGTCTATTATCTCCCTAAGTCCTATTTCCTCAACCTTATCGACGGGAATCATCAGCTTAAGATTTCCCATTGGCAATTTAAGCACGTAGTAAGATTTTTTTTCGCCGCCTACTTCCTGTTCCTCGACGCACGCCACTTCCCCCGCGCCATGCATCGGGTAAACAACTCTGTCGCCAATTTTCATGTCGTCCACCTCCATTGAAAAAAAAATCCGTCGCTAATATCACGGCGGTGTATTTTTTGCTGACAATTCGTCTTTGTATAGTACTTCGTTTTTTTTTTCTACAGCCTTTAGCAAAATAATTTTAGCATTTTTCAAAATTTTGGTCAAGATTTTTCAAATTTCGTTCTTCAAAATTCAACCGCCGGCAAATTCTCCACTATCTCCAGCGTCTTCATGCTCACGGTTATGCAACTCAATATCAAGTTCAAAATATATTTTTCGTCGCCGTGCTCGTCGCACCAATCGTTCGGATTATTTTCTATCCCGCTCGCCGAATCAACTTTCACTTGATACCTGTCCATTATCCATTCAAGCGGACTCCGCCCGTTCACTACGTATTCAAAACTTTTCAGCGGAATATTTTTTATCGTGATGTACTCGTTATAAATCAGCGTCGTGCGGTCGTCTTTGGCGAACCGTAATTTTTTTACGCGATAATTCCCACCGCCAACCACTTCAACCTGCGCGGGCGGCTCTTGCTCCTCGTAATGCAAATGAATTTCCGCCAATTCTCGCCCCGCCTTTACCAACGCCCAAAACTTTTTCGCGTCCTCAACTAAAAATATTCGCGGCAAACTTTTTTTCAACTCCGCTGAAAATTTTTCACGGTACGCCGGCAAATGCAAAAATCCATACACGTAATAAAAAATATCTTCACGCGTCACGTCAAGCCCATACAAAATTTTCGCCCGCCCCAATATAAATTCCGTCACGCCGTCGCGCCGCTCGTAACTATCGCCAAATAAATTTCCCTGCGCCGCCGCCTCGTACCAATACAGCGGAAAACATTGGCTCGCGCCTTCAATGCCTAAATCACAAATTTTATTGACGATAAACGCTGAAAAATTTTTGCTGTCGCCAATGCCCGGCACGCAGATTAAAAAATTTTCTTCGTTGCCAGTCGGAAAAATTTTTGGAAGTTGATAACGGCGATGATTTAAATACTCATCGTAATAAACATTTTCCTTACAAAAAGGTCTGTAAATTCCATGAAAAATTTTCGCTGAATCAAAAATAATTTTCTGCCCACGATTTTTATAAGAAACGGTTGAACTTGCCCAAGTAATTTTAGTTGGGTCAACGTCAAGCGGCGTATGTGTATTGTAGTAGTCAATCGTCAGCTGAATATTTTTTTCAAGTTCGGAGTGTGAAAAATTATATACCCAAGCGTCTCTATTAGTCTGCAAGCCGCAACTGTACGTTGAGAAAAAACTTTGTGCGGTGGCGTCGAATTTTTTTGCGGGGGCAAGCGGGATAAAATTTTCAAAATCGTTGCCGCGTTGGTTAATCCAGTCGCCTTTGTCATTGGGCGTGATGATTTTAAATTCGTCGCTCAACACGGTGCGGACAGCTTGAATGCGTGAAAGCTTTTCGTCGCGTGAAAGATAGTCGCCGATGTCCAAGTAAAAAATTTCAGCGTCGCCGATGTGCGCAGGATTTTTCACCAAAATTGTAATTGCGATCGGTGCACGTGAACCACTTCCAAAAATTTTACCGCCTTCACGTCGTGACATTTCGCCTTGCGTTCGCTGATTGCCGCGCAGATTGAAAACGTAAACTTCGGAAAATTCCTTGACGAAACAATTTCTCATACCGTCCATAGCCGCGCCGTCAATCCAACCTGCATTCGTGACGAAGCCGATAACGCCGCTGTCGCCGATTCTGTCGCTCGCCCAACGAAACGCCTTGATGTACGAATCATAGAGAGAATTTTTATTTGTGGCGTTCGTGCCGGCGGCGTAAGTCAGAGAAATTCTTTCTTCAATCTTCGGATAAAAATTATTTTGAGCGTTGTCATTGGCGGACTTTTGCCCGACGGAATAGGGCGGGTTGCCGATGATAATTTTAATTTCGGTGTCGATTTGTTCTTTGACGCGTTCGGAATTTTCCTGAAGAGGGTCTTTGAAATTTTCCAGAGAAGTTTGAGCTTGGTTTTTGTCGTCGTCCTCAAAAGTTTGGAAAGTGTCAGTGAAACAAATTCCGTCGAACGGGAAAAAATCTTTCAAGCCCAGCGCGTCATGGAAAGTGTTTTCAATGTTAATGGCGGCGATGTAGTAGGCAAGCAAAATAATTTCGTTGGCGTGCAGTTCGTTTTGGTACTTGCGGAGTAAATCTTTTTGTTGAATCAAGCCGGATTGAATCAGCCGCGTAATGAAAGTTCCCGTGCCTGTGAAAGGATCGAGTATGTGAACTTTTTTATTGGACAGCGTGCGATTGAAATTTTTCTTCAACACGTCATTGACGGACTGCAAAATAAAATCGACGACTTCAACGGGCGTGTAAACAATGCCGAGACGTTCGACGGTTAAAGGCAACGCCGTTTTGAAAAATTTGTCGTAAAGTTCGATGATAATTTTTTGGCGTTGGTCGGCGGTTGTGGCAATTTCGCAACGTTGGCGGACGGATTCGGAAAATTTTTTCATGTGTTCGTTGTCGTCTTCGGTGTCAAGCAGACTAAAAATTTTTTGCATGGATTTTGAAACGGCGTTGTTGTTGACGAAAGAATAATTTTCAAAGAGTGCCTCAAAACCGGTTTGGTCACGACGTGTTGAGCCA
>JAFSXD010000101.1 GCA_017444245.1 Selenomonadaceae bacterium
CGGTCAAGTAGTGTGACAAGTAGCAACGTCCGGAATATGAAATGCACATTGCGCCGTGTACAAAAATTTCAAGTTCAACGTCCGACTTCGATTTAATTTCTAAAATTTCTTCGCGGGACAATTCACGCGCCAAAACGATTCGGCTTGCTCCAAGTTCATGAAAAAAATTTGCCGCCCGATAATTCGTAACGTTAGCTTGTGTGCTTACATGCAAGGCAAGATTTTTCGTGACTTCCTTTGCCAAAGTGAAAACGCCCAAGTCCGAAATTAAAACGGCGTCAACTCCAACGTCGTCAAGAAATTTTAAGTACGCGGCAAGTTCGTCTAAGTCCGCGTTGTTGGCAAAAATATTTACCGTAATATAAATTTTCTTGCCGAGATTGTGCGTAAAGTTGACGGCTTGAATAATTTCCGCGTCGTCGAAGTTGTCGCCGCATGCGCGCAGATTAAAATTTTTCCCGCCGATATAAACCGCGTCCGCGCCGTAAGTCAAGGCGGCTTGCAACTTTTCAAAATTTCCCGCAGGCGCCAAAAGTTCCAACCTACAACCTACCTCCTACAACCTACAGCCTGTCAACGATACTGATTAACCAAAACCAAATGCTCATCGTAAGTATACGAATAATGATTGTGCCCTTGCCTGTCCGCCACGAAGTACAAATAATCCGTGTTCGCAGGATTTAAAACCGCGTCAAAAGATTCCATGCCGGGATTTGCTATCGGACCGGGCGGCAGTCCAACATTTTTATAAGTGTTGTACGGCGAATCAATTTCCGTGTCCTTCAACGTCACATCTTCCTTTGGCTCGTCCAACAAATATTGCAACGTTGCATCAGTTTGCAAAGGCATATTCAATTTTAAGCGCTTAAGGAAAACTTGTGCGACAATCGCTCGGTCTTCGGGGTAACGCACCTCACGTTCAACCAGCGACGCCAACGTTGTCAAATCATACAGAGACAATCCCAACTCTTTGGCGCGTTCGCGCATCTTCGGCGTGATTCGTTTATCAAATTCGCCCGCCATCATCTTTAAAATTTCCTCAATCGGCATGTCACTTTCTACCGAATATGTTTCAGGAAACAAAAAGCCTTCCGCCGCGTAACGCACATTTTTATGTTTGCGCATGTAACCGTATGGCGCAAAATCTTCCGCCGCCTTCAAAAAATCTTCCTTGTCAACCAAATCAAGACTGTAAAGGCGCTCGGCAATTTCTTTGACGCCGAAACCTTCAGGGATTGTGAAGTGTACGAGATATTTTTCACCTGTCAAAAGTTTTGCGAAAACGTCCTCATCGTTCATGTCCGCCGAAAAAATGTAAGTTCCCGGCTTAAGCTGTCCTTCGTAGCCGCGCAGTCTTGAAACGATTCTGAATTTCCAACTGCTTGAAATAACTTCTTTTTCTTCGAGCACGTCGGCAATTTCAGCAGTCGTCATGCCCTCCGCAATTTTTACGTGAACATGATTTTCCGCCGAGTCGTCAACAACTTTCGGCTTAAGTTCTTGGGTCGGCTTAATCGACGAAGGGTCGACGAAAATTAAAACCGCGCCAACTACCGCGATACAAAAAATTACGCCGCCGACTACGGACAAAATATATTTCCAAGAAATTTCGGCAAGGGCAGATTTTATCCAGCGAAACGGCGCAAGCAAATTGTTCACAACGGCAGAAATTATTTTTGCGCGTTCCTCACGTTTTTTTTCTACACGACTGCCCAAGCTACTGATATTTTTAACTTTTCCGTCAGATTTTTTACCGGAATTGAAAAACGGAAATTTCATTATTCGTCTTCGTCAAAGTCGTCAATCATTTCTTCGTAGGCTTTTTGAACCAGCTCAAATTCTTCGTCCGTCGGCTCAATGTAAATATCTTCGCCGTTTTCGTCTTTGACAATCTTTGCAATGATAACGTCGCCGTCGTCGCAGCCGCAATCGCAACCTTCGTGGTCGTGTTTATGTTCGTGTTCGCAATCGCAATCGTCGTGGTCGTGAATTTCAACCAAAAGCGCGTAGGTATCATCTCCAACGGGGATAATCATTTCTTCCGTGTAAAAATAGGAGTTGCCCTCGTCGTCCGTCATCTCAACTACAACGTCGCCAAATTCTTCTTCGTCAAAATTTTCATCGTCAAAATTTTTTTTATCAGCCATTATAAATTTTCTCCTTTCGATAAATCGTTGGCAGATAAGCTGTCAAGGTAACCTTGCAAAATGTAAACTGCCGCCATTTTGTCAATAACTTTTTTACGTTTTTTGCGACTGACATCAGCCGCGATTAAAGATTTTTCTGCGGCAACGGTGCTTAGTCTTTCGTCCCAAAAAATTTGTTCGACTTCGGGATACGCAGCTGAAATTTTCGCCGCAAACTTTCTGACAATCTCGCAACGTTCGCCCTCCGTGCCGTTCATATTTTTTGGCAGACCGATTATCAGCTTTTCAACTTCGTATTGGGAAATTAATTCGCCTATTTCCGCAATATCTTTTTTGTTTGACGTGCGCAAAACAGTTTTGACGCCCTGCGCGGTAAGTCCAAGCGGATCACTTACGGCAATTCCGACTGTTTTGTCGCCGACGTCCAGCGAAAGACACCTCAATTTTTTTTCTCCAAATTGTTTAAGTAAGTGCGGACAAGCTCTTCCAAAAGTTCGTCGCGTTCAACCTTACGAATTTTACTGCGGGCGTCAAGGTGGCTTGTAATGTATGCGGGGTCGCCGCTTAATAGATAGCCTACCAGTTGGTGGACGGGGTTGTAGCCTTTTTCGTTCATCGCAACGTAAGCCAATCTTATAACTTTTTCGGCGCGGTTTTCTTCCGAACCGATTTTAAAAGTCCTCGTTTCATCACTAACCACAAAATCACCTCCATTTTAGCTTTTAGCGGTTAGCTTTCAGCTTCTAGCAACTAGCTACTAGCCACTAGCCACTAGCTACTAGTAACTAGCCACTAGCCACTAG
>JAFSXD010000102.1 GCA_017444245.1 Selenomonadaceae bacterium
AACGGCAAGCACCCGATTTTGAAAGACCCGAACGGCAAAAAGCTTAGCGTCCCCGAACAAATCGACTTCCTTGAACACCTCGTCGACACTTACTTCATTGATTCAATCGAAGACGGCTTGGCAGAAGACGACTGGGCAGGTTGGGTTGAACTCACGAAGAGAATCGGCGGCAAGTGCCAGCTCGTAGGCGACGACCTCTTTGTTACCAACACCAAATTCCTTGAAAAAGGCATCAAGATGGGCGCGGCTAACTCGATTCTTATCAAAGTCAATCAGATTGGTTCTCTCACTGAAACTCTTGAAGCTATCGAAATGGCACACCGTCATAACTACACCACCGTCACTTCGCACCGTTCCGGCGAAACCGAAGACGCGACGATTGCGGACATCGCAGTTGCCACAAACAGCGGACAAATCAAAACCGGTTCATTGAGCCGCACAGACCGCATGGCGAAGTACAACCAGCTCATCCGCATTGAAGAAGAACTCGGCAAAAACGCAGTTTATGAACGCGCTCCTCTTCTCAACAAATCTTTTGGCAGATAATTTTAACAAGACAAAATGAGTCTCCCGTTTCTGTAAGCGAGAGCAAAAAGCCTATATCGCGTGAGCGGGGGCGGAGCGAAACGGTATCCCCCACTCACAAGAAGTCAATCCACGCGATGTAGGCTTGTCGTGCTTCTGAAAATACCGACGGGGATTGAAATAAATCAGTTTTGGGGTGTGGCGTTTTTATTTTAGTTGTTAGTCGTTAGGGGTTAGGGAAAAGTAATTCAGAAAAACTTTTCCCTAACCTCTATTTACTACTTCCTACTCACTAAACTTTCGCCAAGACAAAATCAATCGCGTTAAGTACGTCGTCAACATTTTGCGCAGTGATGACAAGCGGCGGCTGAAATGCCATGACGTTCCGCCCGACGCCACCTTTGCCGATGATGAATCCCATGTCTTTCAGCTCTTCCAAAACTTTGTCCAAAAGTTGCGGCGCAGGAGATTTATCCGCGTTGACAAATTCCGCGCCAATCATCAATCCGATTCCGCGCACGTCGCCAATCACGGAATATTTTTTTTGCAATTCGAGTAAACCATTTTTAAGTTGGTCGCCGCGTTCCTTCGCATTCGCCATGAGATTTTTTTCAGCGATGTAGTCAAGCACTGCCAGCCCCGCCGTCGAGGAAACGGGATTGCCGCCGAGTGTCGACGCTCCTGCGCGGGTGTACGTGTCAGCAATTTCCGCCGTCGAGATAAACGCGCTAATCGGTTGCCCGTTGCCCAACGCCTTCGCCACGCTCATAATGTCAGGCACAACGTCAAAATTTTCAATCGCGAACATTTTTCCCGTTCGCGCAAATCCTGTTTGAACTTCGTCCGCGATAAGCAACGCGCCGTATTTTTTCAAAATTTCTTTAACGCGCTTGAAATAATTTTTCGGCGGCACGACAATTCCCGCGTTGCCTTGAATCGGTTCAGCAATGAGCGCAGCAGGTTTTCCCGAAGTCGAAGTTTGAATGACCGTTTCAATTTTGTTGGCGCATTCCAAATCGCATTCGGGATATTTTTTTCCCAGCGGGCAACGGTAACAGTACGGATTCGGCGCGAAATGTATTCCGCCGACAGGATTGGGATCCGTCCGCCACATTCCGATTCCCGTCAAGCTCATCGTCAACTTTGTCCGTCCATGCAAACTGTTTTGCAACGCGATAAATTCTGAACTCTTCGTGTAAATCGTCGCCAAAAGCAATGAGCCTTCGTTTGCCTCCGTGCCCGTCGAACAGAAAAAACTTTTTTGCAAATTTCCAGGCGTGACTTCGGCTAAACGTTCGGCAAGGTTTACGAAATTTTCCGTGAGATAATGTTACAGACGTGTTGAAGATTTTGAATTTGCGCGATAATTTTTTCCGTGATGTACGGGTTGCAGTGCCCGCAATTAATGACGGAAACGCCGGCGTACATGTCCAAATATTTTTTCCCCGCGTCGTCGAAGAGATATTGCATTTGCCCGCGTACGAATTGCGGCGGCGAAAAATAAAAATGCCCTAAACATGGCATGATGAATTTTTTCTTCTTCTCTAAAATTCCTTGCGCTCCAATGTATTCACTCAAAATAAGTCCTCCTAAAATTTATTGCTTGTAAGTGCTAACAACGTTACCGTCTTTGTCAACCACTTTTATCGGATCGAAATGCAATTTTCCGTCCAAAATGCTAAACGCGTCGGTGGACAATTTGTAATTTCCCAAGTCAATATTCACGTCATAAAAACTTAAATCCTTGTACTCATTTTTAAATTTCCCCGACAAACTTTTAAAAGCCAAAATGCTGTAACGTCCGTTGCCGGAAACAAAATCGCCGCTTGTAATTGTCTCGCGCGCGTTGCCCTTCGACTGTATCGTAATATTTAAATCTACGTCGCAATGAAGACCTGAATTTGGCAGAGCAATATAGGCTTTCAACTTATCGCCGTGCCCGTAAATATTGTAATAGCGTGTGTCGATATTGTAATCTCCATGCGCGTCCAATTTTCCGCCGTAAACATCCGCCGTTACGTTTTTGAAATCTACCAGTGCATTTTCGTAGTAAATACTTCCTGCAACATTTTTAAAATCAATTCCCGGCAAGTGCAACTCGTCCATTCTAACTGTTCCATTGCCGACGGGTTGAGTAATCGGACCTGTGAACCGCGCATATAAAGTCATTTTGTCATGAAGATTTAATCCGAAGCCAAGTGACGACGGATCAACTTCCATAAATGAAATCAATAAATTGCATTGAGGAATTTCCGCTTTAAAATCGACGCCGCCGTTAATATCCATGCCGCGCCCTATCATAGTTCCGCCAAATGTCCCCGTGTGCAGTTTCAACGTCATTTCATTGCCTGTATCTATTTCCGTTTCAAAACTCACGCCGCGCAGTAAATAATGCCTTTCTTTATACAGAACTTCAATTTGGCAGTCCTCCAGATTCAACGCCAAATTAAGCGGATGACCCTCGATCTCAAAATTTTTCCAGCCCTTTTCAATCTTCGACTGCTGCAAGCGTCGCCTGCGTTCGCCAATTTCTTTTAACTCCTCTTCGGTTTTGTTTGCGCGGCTAACTTTTTCTTCCCAATCGTCGCTGTCTTTTTTCATGCTGTCGTTAACTTTTCCAAAATCCTGCGAATGACGAATGAAGTCAACCTGCATGTTTTCATCAAGATGAACAGAAATGTTTGCGCCACGCAAAGATAATTTTTGTATCGTGGTCGACTTAAAATCATTTGTGATAACGTCCCACAGCCGAACTTTGAAACTTCCTTCAGGAATTTCTAAAATAGTTCCGCCGCGCTCATCTTTCCACAACAAATTTTCAAAAACAACTTCGCCTTTCAAATTTGCTGAAATTTCTTCGACGGTAATATTTCCTTTCAACATGGTTTGTTCCTGCATAGCCGCGTTGAAAGTTTCAGTGGCACTTCGGCTTGCCATTTCCAGTATGACGACGCCGACTAAAATTATTATCGCGAAAAAAATTGCGGCGTACTTAAAAAACTTTCTCATAAAATTCACCTGTGCAAACTCGCCACGCACACGCCAAGCAAAAACCAGTAAGCCCGCATTGCGCTGTAATTTTCAAAAATAAAATCCGTAAACGAATAAATCATCAGCAACAGCGTGGAAAAAAATAAAATGCGCCCGTATAAATTTTCCGAACGCCTCTTCGCCCAAACTAAAATTGCGCCGAAAATTCCGCAGAATAAAATCAATCCGAAAATTCCCGTCTCCGCCCAAAATTGCAAGTACGTGTTGAATGCGTGATGAATGTGTAAATCTTGCGCTTCAGGTAAAATTTTATCCAGCTCTTCGTTAAAATTTCCCAGCCCGACGCCCATTATCGGATTATTTTTCACAATTTCAAATGACGCCGCCCAAATTATTTTTTGCGTCCGGAAAATCTCGTCCGTGCCGAAATATTCCACGTCTTTGAAGGCAAATTGAGTGTACAAAAATAAAAATGCCGCCAACGATACGAGGAACGTCGCGCAAAAAAAAATTTTTTTTCTGAAGTCTTTTTCGTCAGTGAACAAAATAAAAAAAGTTGGAAGTAAAATTGCGTACAGAATTAAATTTTGCAACGGCGCGTCGTTCAAAAAAGTTATCGGATTTTCAACGCCGGTGGCAAGCTGTCCGAAAATAAAAACGTCGTCAATCAGCAGAGAAACAGCCAGCGCGACAAAAAGTTTTTCTGAAATTTTTTGTTGGCGAATTATGGTAATCATCGGTATGAACAAAATCATGTTGTGGCTGAAAAAAAACCAGTAAACATTGCTGTCGCTGTCCGAAACGAGATGCCCGCCGTACACCGAAGAAATTATCATCCACCACGCAAAAGCAGATATTGGCAACAAAAAATTTTTGTAACGCTTGATTAAATCCATGCCGTTATCGCGCCCAATAAAAAATTTCACCGCAACAATTACGAAAATAATTCTGATTATGTTGCGGCTCAATGGTTCTGAAATGCAGACGCTCAACGCCAGCAGTATCAACAAAATATTTTCAATTCGTACGATGTACTTTGCAATGCGTAACGGAAAAATTTTAATCCTTAATCCCTACTCCCTGCTTACTGCTTATTCTTCACTCTTCACTAAAAATTTATTCGCCGCAATCAACGAGCCCGCCAGTATCCAAAATTCCCGCATCAATTTCACTTGATTCAAATTCGTATCCGTCAGCCCTTCCAAATGCAACGCGGCAAGAATCAACAGCAACGTCAACCCCGCGCTGAATTTCATGGAATCTTCGCGCTGATATTGCAAAAAAAATCTTCGGAACAAGTACGCGTACAAACCGACGAACGAAACCAGTCCGATTATTCCGCCCTCACTCAACACGAACAAAAAATTATTGTGCGGGTGCGTGTGTCCGCTCATCGTTTCATCAGGGCGTTCCTTTGCGTCGGGGGAAATATATTCTTCGTTGTAAAGTTTCTCAAACATTTTTTGCCCAATGCCGTGAATGGGATAATCTTTGAAAATTTCAATCGCCGATTCCCACATCAAAACGCGTTCGGTGTTGCTCTGAAAATTTTTGTCCGTCAACGTTTCGATTCGCTCTTGAAGTTTTGGCGACATGTCCAACACGATTAAGAAAATGATGAACAACGCCGCGAAAAGTTTTGCCGTTCGCTTGCGATGTTTCTTTTCCAGCGCGACAAACAAAAAAATCACGGCGACAAACGACAGCCATGCGCCGCGCGTCATTGACAAACCTAAACACAAAACGCTAAGCAGTGTTGCAAAAATTCCTACGGAACGAAATTTTTCCGGCAAAAGTTTTTCTTCAACCATGAAAATTAAAATTGGTATTTGTATCAGCATTGACGACGCAAAAAATGTTGGCGAATACTCCAAGCCTTCCGCACGCGGCGTTCCCTCGATGAAGTACTGGTAAATTCCCGCCGCGTCGTTCACCAAACTTGAAACCAGCGTCGCCAGCATCACCCCGCGCAGTTGATCTCTGTCCTTGACAAAAGTCATTGCGAACAGTAGCGGAAAAAATCTGTGCATTTCGCCGACGACTTCGCGTAAACTCGTGGCAATATTCACGGACGTTACCGCTATGAAAATCTGCGCAACAAAATAAATTACAAGTACCTTTACCATTTCCGAATCGAACTGCGGAAATTTTTTTGTACGAGCATATTCGTAGATTATGAGCAGTGCGCCAACGGCTATGGCAATGGTCGCCAATGCCGTCGAAATTGTCGCGAACAGAGCGATTGATAAAATCACTCCGTACATTGCGCGATCCAACGAAAAATTTTTCAGCATACAATCACTTTTTTTTAAAGCTTGAAGCTTGAAGCTTAAAGCTATTTATCAGGGTCGGGAATTGTAATCTTTGGAATGTCAAACGTCTTGTCAAGTTGCAAAATTTTATTCTCCACGACGTTGTAACGTACGTGAGCATAATTTCCGTTTTCAATTTTCAAGCCGTCAGCAATGAGCAAATTTTTTTTCGCAACAACTTTCACGTCGCCGTAAAAATCTGCCTCCTTGCTGTCCCAATCAAAAGTTGCCGTCTTGGATTTTATAAAAACACTTTGCTTGCCTTCAAAATCAATTTTGCCGACAAGTTGCGCCTTGTGCGCCTGCCAATTCATATAAGCTTCGTCGCATTTCAAATTATAATTTTCGTGGCTGAATTTGACGTTGCCGAACGCCCAACACCTTTGAGCAATGACATTGACGCGTGCTTCATTTGCGGTAACCGTCGACTTAAAACCTTTATTGTTAATCACGACGTGAACGTTATCTTTCAGGACGTAATGCCCCTTCATAACGTCAAAGTAAGTTTCGCCCGCCGTAATTTCAGGCATTTCCGCAAAACTTTGACAGGGGACAATCATCAGAGCAAACGTCACTACAAAAATTTTTAAGAGATTCATGGTTAAGTTTCCTTCTTTTGAATTGCCGAAGAGTTGACGAAATTTAAAACTTCGTTGAAATTCACGGCGACGTTCGGATAAAAAATTTTTGGACGATTGATAATTACAACGGGCAAGTTCAAAATTTTTGCGGCGTCCAATTTCGTATCCGCCCCGCCAACTTTGCCGCTGTTCTTCGTGACGATAACTTCTGCGCGGCAATGTTTAAACGTCTCCACATTCAATTCAACGCTGAACGGTCCTTGCATGGCGATAATTTGTTTCGGCGTCAATCCGCAACTTTCGCACTCCGCCAAAACTTCAGCCGTCGGCAAAATTCTTACCGTCAAGTTGCAATTTTTCAGCGCGGGCGAAGTCAAAAATTTTTTCAAATTACGGCTGCCGGTAGTGATGAAAATATTTTTGCCGAGTTCCGCCGCCTTCACTGCCGCCGATTCGTAGCTGTCAACTTTGAAAATATTTTCGTCGTCAACTTCAACTTCGGCGCGTTCAAAACGTATGTATGGAATTTCCGCGCGGCGGCAAGCGTCGATTGCATTTTGCGAAACGTTCACGGCGTAAGGGTGGCTGGCGTCAACCAGAACGTCGAAATTTCCGCGCAGAAGTTTTGTAAATTCGTCGGCGTCCAATTTTTTTTCGCTGACGGTAATTCCTTCGTGTTGGGACAAAATTTTTTTTCCGTACTCACTGACAACTGACGCCGTCACAAAATTTCCGTGATTCATCAAAAATTCTGCGAGCTTGCGTCCGTCTTCAGTGCCCGCCACTAAAAAAATTTTCACTTAGACAGCCTTTCACTAAACTATCGATCCATCGATCTATCGATCCATCGATCTAACTAAAATCCGCCGCCAATGGAGAAGTGGAAACGTCCGCCCTGCTTGCCGCGCCCGTAGTCCAACCGAAATGCTCCAAGCGGAGTGTTAAGCGCGACGCCAACGCCGATACTGCCATGAATATCGCCGCCTTTAGGGAAAAATCTTGAGTTCCACGCGCCGCCCCAATCTGTGAACACGATGCCTTGAACTCTCTTTGTCAGCGGGAAACGATATTCTAAAGTTGCAAGGAACATTCTGTTTCCACGAAATTGGTCGTCACGGTAACCGCGCAAACTGCTTTGTCCGCCGACGCGGAATTGGTTGAACTCCGTCAAATCGCCGCGCCCCCAACCGTACGAGCCGCGCCATGCCCAAATTTGATCGTGATTTCCCGCCTTGATGAATTGTTGGTTGTCAACGGAAATTTTTTGAAATTTGAAGTCTCCGCCGAGAAGACCGCCCCACTCAAAATCAATGGAGGAACGTCCGCCGCTCGTTGGGTTATAGATATTGTCGCGGGTGTCAGTGATGTGTTGGAACTCAATGCTACGCGTCGTGCCAAAATTTTCGTTGCGCCACTGTTCGCCTGATGCGCCGCTTCTGTCGCCCGCGTTGCCGCTTGACACGTGCCGGATGTAAGAATCTTTTCGTTGACGAAGTGTAATAAAGTTTGTGGAATATTCGCTGAAAGGTCTGCTCAAAGTAATTTCGCCGCCGCTGTACCTTCTCATGTAACGTTCTTTCAAGTCGCCTTCGGTATCGTAATCGTAGTATTGATAGGTGCGGTGGTAGAATTTTAAAACGCCTGCGGTTTCTTTTCTGTCAAGCCAAGGACGACGATAGCTGAAAGTAAAACCTTGTGCGTCGCGTTCGTTCGCGCTTTTTTCATACGTCACTGCAATTGAATCGCCCATGCCGAGAAAATTTCTGTCCGCGATATTTACTGAACCGATAATGCCTTCAGACGTGTTATAGCCCGCGCCAACTCCGAAAGTGCCCGTGCGTCTTTCTTCGACGTTAATTTCCATAATTATGCCGTCGGGCTCAAAACCGGGACTCATCTTTACGTTGACATCTTCAAAGAAACCGAGATTGTAAACCCTTTCCATTGAACGCCGCGCCAATTTTGCGTTGAAAGGTTCTCCAACTTTTTGGCGCATTTCGCGCAGGATAACTTTTTCCCTCGTCTTTGTGTTGCCCTTGACTTTGTAGCCTTCCAACATTCCTTCGGTGACGCGAATTTTTACAACGCCTTCGTTGCTAACTTGCAAGTCGGCAACTTTCATCCAAATATATCCGTCGTTGTGATATTTCTCCAGCATCGCCGTGATATTGTCATGCAAAGTGTTGGCGTTCAAAACTTCGCCGCGCTTTACCGTAATTAATTTTTCCAGTTCGCCTTCTTTGTAAACGGTGCTGCCTTCAATGACTACATCTTTCATTACGGGATGTTCCAGCATGTGGTAGGTTATCATCACGCCTTCGGGAATTTCGGAAAAAGTTTGATAGGCTTCGTAAAAATATCCGCTGTTGCGAATGGCGTTGATGTCGCGCAATGCTCCCGCCGAAGTGAACGCATCGCCTTCGTGCATGAGCACGGCAGATTTTACCGTTGGCAAAGTTGAAGAGCTTGCGCCCTCAAAATCAATGTGGACGACGGTCTTTCCTTCAAACTTTTTGATATATTCCAAGTACTCGGCGTCGCTTGCAGAAATCCGCGTGGAATTTTCCGGCGGCTTAGAATTTTCCGGCGTCGCAGGTGTTTCCGTTTTCTTTTCTGCGGCGGGCGCAACTTCTTCATGCGAATTGATATGCCCTTCTGATAGCGGCTTGGTGTCTTCAAAGGGTTTGTCAACGGTTTGGTCTGAAGTTTGGGCATTTAAGGGAGTTTTATTGTTTAAATTTTCGTCGCCCCCCTTTGATGTAAATCCGAAAAGAAGCGGCAGAGCCAGTAGCACCGCGCCTATCGTGGCTATCTTTTTTTTCAATAAACATCGTTTAGTTCTCAAACTTCAATCCTCCCAAATTAGCTTGTAGCTTGTAGCTGTTAGCTTGTAGAAATTTCCAAGTCACTAAAAATTAAACTTCGCCTCAAGACCGAAAATATATTTTCCGTCCTCGCGCTCAACAGTGAAACCAATGCGATCGTTAATGTCATACTGAAAACCGTAACGAGTGATTTTGTCGCCCGTGATGCCCTGCGTGTAGCGCAACATGATTTTATCAGAAATGTACTTGCCGATAAAGATGTTAAATTCATTTTGTCGGTTATTACTTTCGTCGTCGTGGTTATCGAACGCCGAGCCCGTGCCGCGCGTCAATCTGAATTGGTCAAAGCCTAAAGTCTTTCGTACGGTATCTTCAACGTCCGCCAATAAACTCATCTGCAAGCCAATCGCCAAAATATCCGACGCCGTAATATTTCCTTTGCCTTCAGCGTAATTTTCGCGCAGTGTCAGCAAATTTATAATTTCCGTCTGCGTCATCTCCGGACTTGAACTCAAATTGACTTGCATGTTGTTTAGAGAACCGTCAAGGTTTAAGAAAACTTGCGTGCGTGAAAATTTCGTATCCGCCGCAAAATGAATGCTTGGGAAAAACGAATCCATTTGATTGAAAGACGCCTCCCCTTCGCGAATATCGAAGACGCTGTTTGCATAAGTCAACGTTCCGCCGCGCTTGACGCTGATTGTTCCCGATTGACGCGGATGTTGCGTCGAGCCTTCAAAGTGCGCCGAACCAACCAAGTACATGTCATACAAGTGCGAACTGTACAGATGAACTTTGTCGCCGAGATTTATCATGATGTCCATCAACGCCAGCGGCAACGGATCATCAGAATCCGGAATACTTGGTACGCTGATCGTGCACTTGTCCAAATCCAAATGCCCCGCAATCTTCGGCAAAATTCCAAAGAAAGTTTTTTCTTCCGTCACGGAAAATTCTGCGTTCAATGGACCGTTGAAGAAGGAACTTTTTATATCGAGTTCATTAGCCGTTAAGTTGAAATTATAACCGTTGAGTGAGAAATTTGCAAAGTTAAATCCGCCGTTCAGATTAAAAATTCCGCCGCCGATGTTGCCCGTGAACTGTTCTAAATCAAATCGATCGTCTTTGAACACCGAAGAAATATTAAAGTGCTCAATCGGATTGGACATGAATTTTAATTTAATCGTGCCGTCTTTAACTAAAATTCCTCCGTTGATTTTCGGATTGTTCAGCGTTCCCGTCACGTCCAAGTTGCCGTCAACGTCGCCGACCGCCCATTCAACATATTTGTCGAAGACCGGCAACAAAGTTAAATCCGCCTCGTTCAAAGAAATTTTCAAATCGAATTGCTGATTGCTTGAAAGATTTTCGCCGGGATCTATGTACAAAGATTGAATTGGAACTTTACCTTTTGCGCTTGCCTTTAAACTTTTTTCGGCAATGTTGCGTTGGACAAAAAATTCTTGAACGTCGAAGACCCAATCGCGGAATAAAATGTGAGCCTTCAGTAAATCGAATGCCGCTCCGTTGACGCTGCCCGCCGCCGTCAAATTTCCTTCAGCTTGAGGATTTTCCAGATTGCCGCCGACTTTTACTTCAGCGTTCGCCGTCCCTTTTACGTCCACGTCCACGCCCGCAAGCCCGCTGAACATTTTCAATTCAATTTCTTTTGCAGTCAAATCCAAATCCAAATCGCCCGACGGATTTATCGTCCCCAGCAAATTAAATTCTCCTTCTTCGTTCTGCCTGCCGTGCATTTTTTTGAAGTAAATCATTCGATCCGCAAGCGTCACTTCAAGTTCCACATCGTGAATGTAACAGCCGCCAACTTCGCCCTGCATAATATTTCCGTTGACGACGAAGGAAGGATTTTTCAGCGTGTTGCCGAGACGAATTTCACTGTTCAAGTTTCCCGTTATCGGCAAATTTTTTGTGTTGAAAAGTGCCAGCAACGAAGTAATGTCAACGTTTTGCACGGTAACCAAGCCGTTGATTAAATCAGTCGTTGAATTTGAATCCAAATTCATTTTGAAAAGACCGTCGCCTTGATTAAATTCAAAATTTTTGCACCTGAACTGCTCGTTACTTATGTCAACTTCTCCATGAACATTTTCAATATCGACGCCGTTCAAATTCATTGCCGGCGAATTGAAACGACCGACAAATTCCGGAGAATCCAAAGTTCCGCTCAAATTTCCTTCAAAAGTTCCATGCCCTTCCGCGTGATAATTTTCCGGCAACTTGTATTGAATGCGTTTTAAGCTGATGTCTTTACCTTCAACGACAAAATCAAGCGCGCCTGTCTTGTTGTCAAAAGTTCCGTCCAAAACAACGTCAACCATCGGCGAAGTCACGTAGAAATTTTTCAGCCGCAACTTTTCATTTTCGTAGGAGTATTCGCCTTCCATGCCGCTGATTAAAAATCCGTAATAAGTTCCGTATTTGAAATGAACATTGCCGACGACGTTGGGATTGTCCAGCGTCCCCGTAATTCTCAACTTGTTGCTGATGTTGCCCGTCAATTTTTGATCCGGCGCAACGAGCGCAACAATATCTTCAAGCCGCGCGTCAACCGTATCGACTTCCAAATTTATTTTCTTATCGCCCGTCAAGCCGACAGTTCCGGAATTGACTGTCCAAATAATTTTTCCGTCCCGCTCCAAAGTAAATTTGTTGACGTTGATGTTGTCCAGACCGCCTGAAGCTTCAAGCTTAATTGAATCGTACGGTTGCTTGAATAAAACGCCTTTGAAATTTTCGTCGCGTTCATTATTAACGGCTGAAAGTTTCAACGCAATTTCCGGCGCGGAGACACTGCCTGAAATTTTTCCGCTTAAGTCTGACAGTCCGCTGACATCAATCGAATCATTGAACGCTTTCAACGCCGCCAAATCGACGTGCGACGCAAAAAAATTCAAGTCAAGTTTATTTCCCTTCGCCACTACGCCTTCAACGCCGATTGCGCCATTGTTCGGCAAAACTGCGTTGAGATTGTCGATTTTCAAAATATTTTCGTCGTAGTAAAACGACGCCTTAGCATCATCAATGTTGAATCCTTGAAAATCTGCGCGGGAAGTTTCAGCACTGCCAAAAATTTTAAACTTCGACATATCCGAGCCGACGCCGTTTAAAGCAACGTCCGCGAAAATTTCTCCGTTGAAGGGGGCGTCCGATTCGGCGAAAGATAAAATTTGTGCGGCGTCAATTCCGTTTGCTTTTGCGTGGGCGTTGTAAGCCATGCTCCGCGTGTCGATTTGACATTCCCCCGCTATTTGTCCGCCGAAAGTTTCGCCGGTTACGTCTGTCAAATAAATTTTTCCGTCAACATAATTTACGTGAGCGCGAACATTGCCGGCAGAAAAATTTTCGTAGGCAACGAAGGGCGAAAAAATATCCGCCTCAACTTGCGGATTTTTTGCAGTGCCGATGATATGCGCCGTAAAATCTGCCGCGCCCTCGACACCAATATTTTCTATGATAGCGGCGGGCGAAAAATTTTCAGCCTCTGCGTTAATATCAAAAAAGGGTTCGCTGCCATTCGTGCGAACTTTTCCCCTAGCTTTTGCCGCTTGCCCGTTGGCTACAGCCGTTGCAGTGAATTTAACTTCCTTTTCGTCGACAGTAACTTTGCCGCGAATATTTTTAACTTCAGTTTCTTCAACTTTAACTGCTCCGCCATGAACTTGCGAAGTCAAATTATATTTCAAAAAATCTCCACGCCGCGCAATTTTCAAAACGGGCGTATCTAAAATTCCGTCGTGAATTTCCAGCGACTCCGGCAATGTACCTTCCGGCAGGTAAGGCAACATTTTTTTCACGTCCACCCTGTCGAATCTTGCACGGATAAATTGATTTTCCATGCCGACAGTTCCGACGAGATTTAATTTTGAGCCGAGCACATCAGCTTTCGCGACAACGTCAACCGCCGACAAATTCGCGCAGTCTGCAGTGAAGGAAACGCCGTCAACAGAAATATTTTTTCCGTCAAAAGTGGCGTCAAGTGAGCTGTCCTCAACGATAACCGTCGCGCCGAAATGACTTTCGCCTGAAGTTTTTATTTTTATGTCATCAAAATTCCATGAATCGTCGCTACGTTTTTTCAAATTGGCTTTCGCGCCGACAATTTTAATTTCATCAATGGCGGCTGAAGGATCGTCGTACAGCGTGAAAAGTTTGAAGTCGACATGCGCCGCGTCCGCCGTCAAAATTTTTTCTGAATCTCTGTCAAAAATTTCAATGTCATGAATCGTAATTGAACTGCCGAGAATATTTGACAAATTCAATTCGTCAACGTCGACTTTGCCGATTTTGACTTCAGTCCCAATGTAAGCAGAAGTTTCTTTCTCCGCCATTTTCAAGGCATTTTGTATGAGGGCGTCGCGCTGTGAATTTATGTAAACTCCGCCGACAAGCGCGCAGGTAGTGAGTATGCCTCCGGCGACTTTTACGAATTTATTCACGGGTTAACCGCTCCTTATCGCCAGTCCTCATTTACTCCGCAATTACAACGCCGCTGTTATTTGAATCTGTATTAGTTCCGTAATTTGAATTGTAATCGGTGTTTGAAAGGTCTATCGTGACTGGTGGAGCAACTTCTTCTGTCTGCGGCTCATTTGATGCGTCCGGAACAATCGCGGCGTCTTCGCGAGCCTCTTGCGCGGTTTTTCCTTCTTCTTCGGCGGCAACGTAACGAGTGACATCAATTCCGACGGGAATACCCATTGCCTTATCGAGAGACGCTTTAGCCGTGTTGTAATTGTAAAGTGCCGTGTAATAATTTGTCTTCGCTTGAGTTAATTTATCCGACGCGTCCATAACGTCCAAGTTTGTGCCGACGCCCGCCGCGTAACGAACTTGAGCGATGTGGTAATCTTCTTCAGCACTCTTTATGGCAACTTGAGTTGTGGAAATATTTTTTTCTGCCGCGTGCAAAGTCAAGAACGCCGATTGAACGTCCAGCTGAATTGATTCACGAGTAGCGGCGGCGTCTTCTTGTGCGCTGATGAGTGCGGCTTCGGCTTGTCTGATTCGCGCTTCGGTAATTCCGCCGTCAAAAACATTCCACGACGCATTCAAGCCGATTGACCATGATTCGCCGTCCGAATTTGGTTTGAAAGGAAATTCATTTGAAGATATGCCAACAGAACCGACGGCGTTAAGAGACGGTTTGTAACCCGCCTTCGCTGAACGTATATCAGATTCTGCGCGTTTAACTGCGTAATCGGCGGCGGCGGCATCGGGGCGATTTTCCAAAGCGTAAGCCGTGCAAGTTTGCAAATCCAGATTGTATTTATTATAAGTCAAAGTGTCCTGCGGATGGATAATCGTATCAGCAGAGAGCAAAATATAATTTGCTAAAGTTGCAACGGCAATATCGTAATCATTTTGCGCGTTTACCAAAGATTGTTGCGCGTTAGCCAGACGAACTTCCGAAGAAAGGATATCCGCTTTCGCAACCGTACCTGCGCGGAATTGTGCGTTGACGTTTTTCAAATGTTCTTGCAAAGTTCGGACGTTGTCTTCATCAACTTTGATTAAATTGCGGCACTGCAAGACGTTGAAATAATAAATCGTCGCTTGTTGACGAACTGCCTGCAAAGTATTTTCCAAATTTAAATCTGCGGCATTCAAACCGTAACGTGCGGCGATTCTTCCTTCCTTGTACGTCCCCGCAATGTCAATGGGAAGAGTGACTGACGCAGTTTCGCCAAAGCGGCGGTGTTTGTCGTCGGAATAAGTGCTTGCATTCGCGGGACCGCCACCAAATCCCCAGTTTCCACCCAAGCTGACAATCGGAGTAGTTTGACGGCGCGCGTTTCTTAAACTCCAATAAGCGGATTCACGGCTTGCAATGGATTGTTTAATTACACGATTATTTGCCAATGCCCGCTGTATTGTTTCGTCCAAATCCAAATTTATTTCCGGTGCTGCCTCCGCTGAAAATGAAAAACTCATCAGCCCTAAGGCAACTGCCATCGCCATTTTTTTTAAGCGCAACTTTTTTCCAATTTTGTTGAACAAATTCATGACGTTACCACCTTCCCGTTTTAGCTTGTAGCTTGTAGCTTGTAGCTTTTAGCTTGTAGTTTAAAATTCCTGCTTGATGCCTAAGTATGCGGCGCGCTCATCTTTGTGATTTACATTGTGCCATTCGCCCAAAATATAAGTTGAGTCACTAACTTTGTATTGCGTCTTCAATCTTAACGTGGCGTCGTTGGGGTCGTAAGCTTCGGCGGTAAACTTCCATTTGTCGCCTGCGTAAGCGTCAAGACCAATGCCGGGCTTGCCTGCGATAATTCCCGCCCGCGCGCCGAAATCCGTACCAAATTTTTTTCCAACTTGAGCATTTAATTTCGTGCCGTCGCCAATACTTTCTGCGCCAATATCCAACGAAGTTTCCCCAACGGCAACGTCCACATTAAAATTTGTTTTCCATTGAGATTCGCCGCCGCTGTACATTACATCGACAGAGGGAGTGACTTCAACTTTCGACGCGCCGTCGGCAATGCCTTCAACCTTGCCCAAAATTTTATCTGCGCGTGCCGTCAAACTTCTTGCGTTGGTTATGGTGGCTTTCATATCTTCGGCAACTTTCGGATCGCTCACGATTCCGTTCATGCTTTCAGTCATGCTTGCAACATTTTTTGTCGTGTCAGAAATATTTTTCAGCGTCGCTCTCAAATCTTCAACGGTCTGCGGATCGCCCGCGAACTTGTCAATATTTTGCATCATGTGTTCGGCAGTCGCCATGCTTCGATTCATTCCGGACAAAACTCCGTCCAGTTGTGCCACAATGTTATTGATGTTCTCTTCGTTGTTCGCCGCCGTGCGCTCCATGATTTCCGTCATGCCGTTGATGTGTCCTGACGCCTCTTTAATGTTATCGCTCATCACGACAACGGATTTTTGAAAGTTTTCATCGCCAACGATTGATTGCACAGAGCCGAGCAAGTCTTCAACTTTTCCCATGACTTTGTTGAGACTTTCAAACATGGCATTCATTCCGACTTCTTCGACGCCCAAAAGAAAATCGCCGTCTTTAACATAATCGCCGGTGCTTGTGCCGGGAATGATATTAATGAACCTTTCGCCCATAATTCCCACGCTGGTTATCGTAACTTTTGAATCAGTAGGAATTTTTGATTCGGCGTTAACGCGCATTACGACAGTGACGCCGCCCGACGCCGCCGTTAAATCTTCGACTTTGCCAACGGATATTCCGTTCAACTTTACATCAGCTTGGGGCGAAAGTCCCAAAACTTGTTTGAAGTTCGCGAAAAGAACCATGTCGTTTTCGGAATCGAAATTGAAATTACCCAAAGTAAAAATTGCCGTACTTAACATCATCAGTCCGCCGATTGTAAAAGCCCCTACTTTTGCCGCCGCCGACATTATACCACCTCTTTGTTAGCTTTAAGCTTTAAGCTTTAAGCTTCAAGCTTCAAGCTTTTTAGTCTACTACTCTGAAAAATTCTTTAATGCGTGGGTCGTCAATCTTTTTAAAATTTTCAACCGTATCAACCGCAATCAATTCGCCATTGTAAACCATCGCGATCCTGTCAGCGATTTTGCACGCGCTAACCATATCGTGAGTGACGACGATACTCGTAACTTTCAAAGCCCGTTGCGTCGAAATTATCAACTCGTCAATTCGATTCGTCGTTATTGGATCTAGTCCCGAACTTGGCTCGTCGTAGAAAATAATTTCCGGACCAAAGGCAATAGCCCGCGCCAACGAAACGCGCTTTTTCATTCCGCCGGAAAGTTCATTCGGCATGAGATTTTCGACGCCTTCAAGTCCCACCTGTTTCAATTTTTCCCGCACAATTTGGCGGATTTTTTCTTTGTCCAAATTTGTATGTTCAGTGAGACCAAAGGCGACGTTATCTCCAACCGTCATGGAATCGAACAGCGCGGAGTACTGAAACACCATGCCCATTTTCAGACGGACACGAGTAATTTCGTCTTCGTCCATTTTGGAAATTTCGTCGTCGTTAATCCAAACTTCGCCTTCACTAGGTTTAATCAATCCTATCATCAGCCGAAGGAGAGTAGATTTGCCGGAACCTGAACCGCCGATTATCGCCAGAGTTTCGCCCGTGCCAATTTCCAAATTTATATTTTTCAGTGCCGCCTTAGCACCAAAGTACTTGCTTACATTTTTTATCTTAATCATAGTTCAGCTTAAAGCTTAAAGCTTGAAGCTTAAAGCTTTCTACCTGTAAATCACGAAAGTTAAAAGCGCATTCAAAATAAAAATTACGATTATGGAAGTCACGACAGTTTTGGTTGTCGCCTTGCCAACGCCCTCCGCGCCTTCAGGACAATTCAAGCCGTAATAGCAACCCAAAACTGCAATGACATTTCCAAAAAACATTGCCTTAATCAAGCCGCCCGTCAAATCGTACATCTTCGCAAAAGTTTTTATCGACTCCATAAACAGGTAGGAGCTGATGTCAGAGTAGTACACCGCGATGAGCCAGCCGCCGGCGACGCCGATTATATCGCCAAAAATCGTGAGGATTGGCACTACAAACATGCACGCCAACATTCGCGGGACAATCAAGTAATCAACAGGACTAACCGCCATAACTTTCAGCGCGTCAATCTGTTCAGTGACTTTCATTGTGCTAATCTCCGCCGTTATCGCCGCGCCGACCCTTCCCGCGCAGACCACGCCGACGAGAACCGGACCAAGTTCACGCCCGATGGCAATGGCAATTACGCCGCCAACCGTTGACTGCGCGCCGAAACGTATAAATTCATGCGCCGTCTGCAACGTGAATACCACGCCGGTAAAAAGCAAAGTCAACGTGACGATCAATAGAGAGTCAACGCCCAAGTGCGCCATCTGCGCGATGATGTGACCAATGCGCGGCTTGTGGCGAAGTTGTTTAATTGTTTCGGCGTAAAGTAAAACGATTGTACCAAATTCTTCAAAGCGTCGAATTACGAATCCGCCGACCGCCTCCAAAAATTTTATGAACAAACTACATAAGCTCCTATTTTTAAGCTTTAAGCTTAAAGCTTTAAGCTTGAAGCTTTTAGCTACAAGCTACTTTGCATGGCGCAAAGAAGTGACGGGAATGTTTGCTACCAGTGCCACCGAATCTGAATCATTTTCAAGGGAAATTTCCATAGCACTGCGGTTAATATCCATGTACTTTGAAAGCACAGTGATGATGTCGCCCTTGAGTTGCTCCATAGTTTCAGGGGATACACAGGCGCGGTCGTGAATCAGAACAACTTGCAATCTCTCTTTGGCAATTTGCCCCGACTTTTTGTCTTGTCTTCCGAAAATTTTCATAAGAACGTCGAACATAAGCGAGCCCCCTTAAATCATTCCAAACAGTCGCTTAAGTCTCGTGAAAAAACCATCCTTTGGCGGTTTCAGAAAAGGAATATTTTCGCCACACATTCTGCCAACGATATTTTTATAAGCTTGCGCAGCATACGAATCTTTCATCATTATAACGGGCTCGCCACGATTCGTAGCCATAACAACGGACTCGTCGTCCGGAACTTGTCCAATGCAATCGATTGATAAAATTTCGTTTATATCGGACATATCCAACATATCGCCTTTTTCAACCATCTGCGGACGAATACGATTGACAATCAGCTTGACGTTTTCCTTGTCAGCGCGACCAAGCTCACCAATAATTTTGTCTGCGTCACGAACGGCGGAAATTTCCGGCATAGTCACAACTATTGCCCAGTCAGCCGCAGCTATCGCCGTCTTAAATCCCTGTTCAATTCCCGCAGGACAATCAATTATAATGAAATCAAATTCTTTTTTCAACTCTTTGCAAAGTTCGACGAGCTGTTCAGGATTAATTGCCGATTTATCTTTGACTTGCGACGTTGGCATAAGGTAAAGATTTTCTAATCTCTTGTGACGCACCAGAGCTTTTTTGTAGGGAACGCGCCCGCTTGTCACGTCAACCAAATCATAGACAATTCTGTTTTCAAGCCCAAGCAGTAAATCAAGGTTTCTCAATCCCGTGTCAGTGTCGATGAGGACAACTCTGTTTCCGCGCATTGCCAAGCCCATGCCGATATTCGCCGTCGTAGTTGTTTTGCCTACGCCGCCTTTGCCGCTCGTTATAACTATAACTTCACTCATATTAATCTCCTTCGAAAAGAGCTTCAAGCTTCAAGCTTTAAGCTCCTCCCTAATTTTATCTCATAATTGGTTCAAAGACAATATACCCGTTTTTAATTGACGCACGTTCAGCCTTGTTGGGATCTTTCACGTCGTCAGGAGAACGCGCGATAACGTTGGCAATTCTGATTTGCGTCGGCATGAGTTTATCCGCCACAATAAACGCCGTCTCGTCTCCAAAAGCCCCCGCATGCACCATGCCGCGACAAGTTCCGCGAATATCGACACTGCCGCCGGAAATTACCTGCGCGCCGGGATTGACGTTGCCGCAAATCATCACTGAAGATTCTGTACGAACTTCCTGCCCGCCGCGTATCGTTTTGTTAATCACCAACATGGGGCTTGGTTTCGTCTCAACTTGCGGCTGCTCAATAATTTCCTGTTGCGGTTGAGTTGCACGCACCGGCGCAAAAACCGGCTGCTTGTAATCGTAGCTGAAAAGCATGCCGTGCCGATGAAACATTCTGCGCAACGCCTCGTTTTGCTCTTCGGAAAAATGATCCTTCTGCATGTAAACCGTCGTCCCGCGAATGAAAAAATTACTGCCCGTTTCCAGTTTGTCCAAAAGATTCGCTTGAACATCCTCAAAACTTGCGCCGTTAGCGAAGCTGAGTTGCAACCCCGACTTCAGCCCCCTAATCTTTACAATATCTCTCAAAAGAAATCACCGCCCGTATAATTAATTGTAAGAATAAGTCCGTCAATTATTATACATAATTTGCGGAGAATTTCCATAGTTTTTTACAGATTTTTTTCAGCTACCTTTTAACCGCCGATGACTTTTTCGATTATGTGAGCGACGACGTAAAGCAACATTCCCACAGCCGCGCCGCAGACTGATCCGTTGATACGAATCATTTGCAGATCGTCAGAAACTTTTTCTTCGACGAATCGCGTCAACTCTTCGTCGTTTAATTTGTCAAGACGTTCACGAATCATGGTTGGAATTTCGTCGTGGTACTGCTCCAACATCTGCGCGACAAATTTTTTTACAAGCTTGTCAAATTTGTATTGGAGGACGGGACTTCTTATGAACTCGTCAATTTTTTCGTCAATGATATTTTCAAGAATCGGATGCCAAATTTGTTCGTGGCGTTCCAGTTCGATTATGCGGCTACGGTTTTTCGGATTGGCGGCGGCTTGACGACGAATTTTTTCCAAAATCACGGGGTCTGTCTCGCCGCGTACGTTGACATCAATCCAATTTTCAATGTGTTGGGCAATGTCAATTTTATTTCGGAGAATATCTCTGATTCGCGCGTGGAAAGTGGATTTGTCGAAACCTGCGGCGGCACTTTGCACAAATTTTGTGAACGTGTCAATGAAAGTTTTTGCTGTCTCGGCAGTTTCGTTGTCAACCATTCCTTTGACGTTCAAAACTTTCAGCGTGTCATCAATTTTTTTCTCGACGTTCTCATTGAGTATCGACAAAATTTTTTCGTCCGTCAAATTCATTGATGAAAGAACCAACGCCCGCCCGACTGAATCGCCTTCGTAGGCTTCGCGCAGTTCGACAATTTTTCCGAAAATGGCGTCTTGCATGTGAGGAGATTGCAAAATTTTTTTCCCCGTGCTCAACAACGCCGTCAAAATTTTTCGGCTGTACTTTTCTTTCGTCACGACTCTAACGGCGGCTTCGGTGATTTTGTCCGCGTTCAAGTGACGAACTTCCTCTTCCAAAATCGGCGCGATTGATTCTGAAACAAATTTGCTGTCCATCTGCGCAAAAAGTTCGTTCAAAATTTCAAAGGCTAAGTCTTTAACTTTTTCCCGCCCTTGATGACGTTGAAAATAATCAATCAACATCTGCGCGGTGTTTTCGTCTTCAATGGTCGCCATGATATTTTTCGTATTGAGCAGGTCGCTGCTTACGAAGTCAATCACGGCGTCGGTAATGCGGGTGCGGTTGCGTTTCAAAATTTCCGTACGGTAGCTTATGCCCAATGGCTTGCGGAAAAGTGCCGTCACTGCGAACCAGTCTGCCAAGCCGCCGATTGTCGCCGCAATGAATCCGTGATTCAGTAGCCCCAAAAAAAAACTTCCCGTCGTCGCGCTTACCAGCGGAGATAAATTTGGCGTCGTACTTGCCGCAAGTACCGCACTCGCCGCCAATGTCATTGTTGCTTTAGTCGCGTTTTGCATAATCCACCCTCGTATAAATTCTAAACTCAACAGGTTTGTTGCAAAAAATTTCCTGTTTACTGTCAGTCAAAAAAAAATCTTCGTCGAAGTTGGGAAATTTTACGTCAAAATCTTTTTCTTCGTCAACTACCGTAAGATAAATTTCTTTCGCGTACGGCAAAAGTTCATGAAAAATTTCCCCGCCGCCGATGACGAAGTTTAGCGAAGAGTCCGTGTTTCCTAAAATTTCCCAAAGGTCATTGACGCTGTGAACGATTTCTGCGCCGGAAATTTTTTCCAAATTTCGCGAAAAAATTATGTTCCGTCTGGACTCCAGCGGCTCACCGTTCGGCAAAGTCGCCAGCGTCTTCCTGCCGTAAATTACCGTTTGGTTAATCGTCAGTCTGCGAAAATTTTTCAAGTCTTCGGCAATGTGAAAAAGAAGTTCGCCTTTGCAACCGATACCAAAGTTTTTATCGACGCAGGAAATTAATTTCAAATTAAAATCCGTTGGACTGCCGAAAATTTTTTCTACCCTGTCACCGTGCAGATTAAATTTTAGCGGAGAAATTTCAGCCAACGGTATTTTAACAAAATCTCTTTCGTATAAAAATTTATGTGGCACTGTCAAACGTTCGGAATTTATTTTCAACCCGTCAATCATCAAAATATCAACGTCGATTGTTCGTGCCGCCCAGTGTCCGGTGCGCACGCGTCCAAGTTCCGATTCAATTTTCTGCAGTTCGTCAAGCAGGGCGAACGGCTCAAGTTCCGTACGAATTTTTATTGCCGCGTTGATAAAATCAGGTTGATTCGTAATTCCCCAAGCTGCCGTTTCGTAAAATGACGACACGCGCAGAAGTTCAACGGCGGGAATTTTTTTTACGCGCTCAATCGCCGCACGAAGATTTTTTATGCGGTCGCCCAAATTCGCGCCCAGCCCCAAGTAAGCTATTATTCAAATTACCTCCCGTGCAAAATCCCTAGCCCCTAATTAATCTGTGACTTCAAAAGCGTTTTCAATGTGCCGCGCAGAAAATTGTGAGCCGTTGGAATAAATTTCGATTACGTCGAAACGGCATGGGGCGTCGAAATATTTTTCGTCTTGAAGGAAGACGCCGGCGGCTTGAATAATTTTTTGTTGCTTACGAAAGTTGACGGCTTCGGCGGGCAAACCGTGTTTTGTATCGGAGCGAGTCTTCACTTCCACGAAAACAATCACGCCGTCGATTTCCGCGACGATGTCAATTTCTGCCGAGCGAACGCGAAAATTTTTTTCAAGGATTTTGTAGCCGAGCTGTTCGAGATAATTTGCGGCGAAAATTTCTCCCGCGTTTCCCAAATTTTTTGTCCGCGCAGTCATTTAAAGTTCCGTCACGACTTCGGAAATATTTCTGCGTTCTTCGTGGCGATTGGAAGGTTTTGCGCCGTCTGCCGGATAGCCGATTGGAAAAACCGCGATTAATTCGTAGCCGTCCATTTCGGGGAAAAGTTCCTTCAATTTTGGCGCGTCGAAGTAACCGACCCAAGTCGTGGCAAGTCCTTCGTCTTGAACGGCAAGCATTAAATGTGTCGCAACAATCGCACCGTCAATCTGCGCGAAATTAATTTTGTCGAAGGGGCGAACAAAAGCGTCAGTATAATCGACGCCGACGATTAATGCCAAGCCCGCGCCGAAAGTGAAATTTGTCGTCTGCTTGAGTTTGTCCATTGCGGCGGGCGAAGTGACTTTCCAAATTTTGTACGGCTGAACATTTTTTGCAGTGGGCGCGGCGATAGCGGCTTGCAAAATCCGTTCGATTTTTTCCGGCTCAATTTTTTTGTCAGTCAACTTTCTGCAAGAATAACGCGCCTTTGCCAATTCCAAAAAACTCATGAAAAATTCCTCCTTTGGATCGATGGATCGATAGATCGATGGATCGATGGGTTAACTTTAAGCCACTAACTGATAAAAGTTGTGTCAATGATTTTTCGCGTAACTTTTTCTTTCAAAATTTTAAGACCTTTAAACAAAGTCGCCGGCTCAATTTGAGTAATGCAATGCGGCTTGTCTTGCCTGCAACCGACGTAGTGATACGGTTCGTTTACCGCGCACTCCGGCAAAGATTTTTTTGGCTGAACTGTCACGGCGGGAACTTTGTACGGCGCAAAAAGTTTTGTGTCCATGACTTGATTGGATTCCAAATTTTTTGGGAAACAATGAACGGCTAAAACGGGGCACTTCACTGCCGCCGCCGCATGCATTATCCCGGTGTAATTTCCAATGTAGAAGTCGCAGAATTTTAAAATTGCGGCAACTTGTCTGTAACTGTTCTTGCCAACCAAATTTGCAACGCGGTTTGCAAAGATATTTTCGCCGAGATGTACGCCCAAAATCTGCGCGGAAATTTCGTCGTCCTTGCCCGAGCCCAAAATTATGAAATTTGCCGTCGGCTCTTCATTCAAAATCATTTTGATAAGTTGAGCGTATTTTTCCGGCGGATAACGGCGTTTCGGATCGCTCGCGCCCATTGCCAACGCATAACACGGATGCGAAACTTTTTTGAAAAAATCTTCAACCAATTTCAAATCCAGCAACGTATACCAAACTTCAAGTTCGCGATTGGCAACGGGCATTTGCAAAAAATAATCCACCAAAGAAAAATTTGCGTCGACGACACTTTCACCGAATTTGTACGGCGGAACAATATTCGTCGCCAAATTTATGGACAACCTCAACGGAACGTCGCCGGCACTTTCCAAATCCGTATCCATGAGCAGATTAGTTATCCTCGTGCGCGCGCCGCTCATGTACATCAACGCGGGAGTTCCCGGCAATCGCGTAAAGCAATAGCAAATGTCAAAACGAGTTTGCAACAGCGTTTTGGAAAATTCCATGTTCCTTATGAAACTCGGCATGAATCGCAAATGAAACGGATGCGGATTGACAATGACTTCTTGAACGTGCGGGCAACCTTCGGCAAGTGACGTTGCCAGAGGCGAAACGACAAGGGTAATGTTAGCCGTAGGGTAAAGCCGCCGAATTTCACGAATCGCCCCCGACATCGTGATAAAATCTCCTGCCGCCGAATCGTGAATGATTAAAATATTTGGGTTGGAATTTTCGGCACGCGGCGGCGTCCTGTAACCTGCTTTTCTAAAATAGGGCTCAATGAAACTTTTAAATTCTTGCCAGTTAAAAATATTTGTCTTGTTGAGATACGCGAAATATTCTTCATAGGCGTCCGTTACGATTTTTATATCCGACGGTTTGACTTCGTTCAAAATTTTTCCTCCAATCAGATTTAGGGACTGGGGAAGATTGAAGAAATTTTTTCTAGCCCCTAGCCCCTAATCCCTAGCTGATGTAAGTGGTGTCGACGATTTTTTTTGCAATTTTTTCTTTGAGAAGTTTGAATCCCCTAAACAAAGTCGCCGGCTCAATTTGAGTAATGCAATGCGGCTCGTCCGCCCTGCAACCGTAAAGATAGTACGGTTTATTTTCGGCGCACTCCGGCAAAGCATGTTCAGGCTGAACGGAAACTGCCGGCACGTGGTACGGTCCGAAGAGACGAGGAACATCTTCAACGCCCGTGTCCAAATCTTTTGGGAAACATTCGGCGACGAGGACGGGGCATTTGAAAGTACACGCACCCCACATATTTCCGGTGTTGTTGCCAATGTACATGTCGCAGAATTTTGAAACTACGGAACTTTCTCTGAAAGTAGTTTTGTTCACCAAATTCAAAACATGCTTTTCAAAAATTTCTTCGCCAAGATTTTCTTTCAAAATCTGCGCGGACTTCACTTCGGATTCGCCGCCGCCGAGAATTACGAAATGTGCCGTCGGCTCTTCATTCAAAATCATCTTGAGGAGTTGAGCAAATTTTTCCGGCGGGTAGCGACGTTTTGCATTTCGCGCGCCCATTGCAAGTGCGTAAAGCGGGCGTGGCAAATCTCCCACAAAACTTTTGGCAACGTTAAAATCTTTTGGCGTGTACCAAATTTCAAGTTCGCGATTGGCAACGGGAGCATGCAAAGTTCCGTCAATGACGGATAAAAAACAATCCAACACGTGGTAACCAAATCGCCGAACGGGTAATACATTTGTTGCCAACTGATCAAAGTACTTGCTCAACTTTCCTTCTTTTTCGTTTTCGTTTGCGCTGAAGAATGAAAAAATTACTCGCTCACGCGCACCGCTCAAATACATCAGCCACAACGTATCAGAAAAATGTTTGAAGGAATATACAACATCGTATCGTCGCCGAAGAAGTTGCGGCATAATATCTAACGCATCCTGTTTGAAGTCGGGTTCCGGTTTGCGCGCGCGAATAATTATTTCGTCGACGTAAGGACAATTCTCCGCAAAATTTACGTTGGGCGGATCTACCATCAATGAAATGTGCGCTTGGGGATAAATGCGGCGAACTTCGCGAATGGCGGGTGAAGTCAAAATAAAATCTCCTACAGGACCGTCCGTAAGCAGGAGAATATTTTGTCTGCCAAGTTCAACGTCACGATATCCCGCCCGTTTAAAATGCGGCTCCATGTATCTCTTAAAATCTCTCAAGTTAAGCCGTTGAGCTTTTTCAAACCACGCAATCCATTGTTTATAAGCGTCGACTACAAGTTCAATATCCGACGGTTTAACTTCGCTCAAAAAAATTCCCTCCAATTAGCTGTTAACTTCTAGCGATCTATCGATCTAAATCATCTTTCGTAGTCGCCGCGAATATCTTCAACGGGCGGGGAGACAGGATAATTTCCGCTGAAACATGCGTCGCAAATTGGAAGTCCGCCGGAAAGTTCGCTAAGATTTTCTATCGGAAGGTAGCCGAGCGAATCCGCGCCGATAATTTTACAAATTTCTTCGACGGTGCGCCCGTTGGCAATCAGTTGATCTTCGGCGGGAATGTCAATTCCGAAATAACACGGATGACGAAAAGGCGGACTCGAAACACGCATATGAACTTCACGCGCGCCCGCCTCCCTAAGCATCGTAACAATTTGATCGCTCGTCGTGCCGCGTACAATCGAATCGTCGACAATCACAATTCTTTTTCCGTCCACAACGTCGCGCAGTGCATTCAATTTTATTTTGACGCTCTTCACGCGCCCGGATTGTCCCGGCTTGATGAAAGTTCGTCCGACGTAAGTATTTTTCGTGAACGCAATGCCGTATTGAATTTTTGATTCCATTGAATAACCCAACGCCACCATGTTTCCTGACTCGGGAACGCCTACGACTAAATCTGCGTCGACAGGATGAGTTTGCGCTAAAATTTTTCCCGCAATGATTCGCGATTTTGTGACGCTCATTCCGTCAAATTTCGTATCCGGTCGGCAAAAATAAATGTACTCGAAAATACATCGCGCAGTTTTTTTTGCGTCAATGGCTAATTCCAAACTGGATTCAATTTTTCCGTTCGGCAAAATCGCCACGACTTCGCCCGGCAAAACATCGCGAACAAATTCAGCATTGAGAGTTTCCAACGCACAAGTTTCAGAAGTTATTATGTAAGAATTTTCCAGCTTGCCGATAACCAACGGACGAAAGCCCCAAGGATCTCTTGCGCCAATTAATTTTCGCGGGCTGGCGATAACAAGGGAGTACGACCCCAAAATTTTTTTCATGGCGTTAACAGTCGCCGCTTGCACGGAGGGGGTTTTCACTCTTTCACGCGCGATGTGGTACGCAATGGTTTCGGTGTCAGTCGTCGTCTGAAAAATTGCTCCGCCCAATGCTAATTCGCGTCGAAGTTGCGGCGTGTTGACCAAGTTACCGTTGTGAGCAAGCACCAAAGTTCCTTTCGCGTAAGCCAACACGAGCGGTTGAGAATTTTCACGAGTGGACGCGCCCGCCGTTGAGTAGCGAACGTGACCGACTCCCAAATTTCCCGTCAACTTGGACAAATTTTCTTGATTGAAAATTTTGTTGACGCGCCCCAAATCTTTGTACGCGAGGACTTGATCCTTTCCATTGAAAGTATTCGCCACGGCAAGGCCCGCGCTTTCTTGTCCGCGATGTTGCAACGCATAAAGTCCGTAATAAATCGTCGACGCAACATCATTTCCCGATAAATCGTAAATTCCGAAGACGCCGCAAGATTCGCCCATGCCTATTCCGGATGCATCAAAATCCATTGGAGTGTAACCCCCTTTACAAAAGCTTCAAGCTCCAAGCTTTAAGCTTCAAGCTCTAAGCTACTCAAAAATATTTTCTGCTACAACTATTGTTTGATCTCGATTAGGTCCAACGGAAATTATTCCCAGATCAATTTTCGTAACCTCCGCCATTCTTTCAAGATATTTTTTTGCATTGTCGGGAAGTTCGTCGTAAGTTTTCACTTGAGAAATATCAGACTTCCAACCTTCAAAAGTTTCATAAATCGGATTGACGCGCGCCAAAACTTTCAAGCTTGCGGGAATTTCATTCAAAATTTTTCCGTCAACTTCGTAGGCGACGCACATTTTAATTTCGTCGAAGTCATCAAGAATATCCAGCCGCGTGACTGCCATGTAATCAATGCCGGAAAGTTGCCCCGCGTATTTCACAACGCAAGCGTCCAGCCAACCGGTTCTGCGCGGACGCCCCGTCACTGTTCCAAATTCATGTCCCGCCGTTCTAAGTTTATCGCCAATTTCATTTAACTGTTCAGTTGGGAAAGGACCTTCGCCGACGCGCGTGCAATATGCTTTGACGACGCCAAAAACTTTGTCAATTTTTTTCGGAGCAACGCCCGTGCCGACGCCTACGCCGCTTGAGATTGGATGACTTGCCGTGACGTAAGGATAAGTTCCGTAGTCAATGTCAAGCATCGTTGCCTGCGCGCCCTCGAACAAAACTTTTTTGCCCGCGTCAATTTCTTCGTTGAGCAAAGTTATCGTGTCGCAAACGTACGGCGCAATTTTTTCTGCGTAAATTTCGTATTCGTTCAAAACTTTTTCGTAACTAATCGGCGCGTGATTGAAAACTTTCCGCAGAATAAAATTTTTTTGCGTCAAAACTTCTCTACACCTTGCCGCAAATTCTTCAGGGTCGATTAAATCACAAACTCTGATTCCGATTCGATCCGCCTTGTCAATGTAGCACGGACCGATTCCGCGTTTCGTCGTGCCGATTTTTTTATCGCCGCGCAGTTCTTCATTGAGCTCATCAAAAATTTTGTGCCAAGGCATGACGACGTGAGCGCGATTAGAAATTCTGATGTTGGAAGTGTCAATGCCGCGACTTTTAATCGTCTCGACTTCTTCCAAAAAAACTTGCGGATCGAAGACGACGCCGTTGGCAATGACGCAAAGAGTATCCTTGCAGAGAATCCCCGAAGGTATCAGCCGCAATTTGTATTCTTCGCCGTTGACGGTGACGGTGTGTCCCGCGTTGCTGCCGCCTTGAAAACGAACAACAACGTTGGCTTGCGACGCGAGATAGTCGACGATTTTTCCTTTGCCCTCATCGCCCCATTGCGTGCCGCTTATAATTACTGTTGACATTTATAAATCTTCCTCCCAAAAATTTGGTTAACTTACTAAAATTTTTATCTTCACGTACATTGTAATTATCGCATTAGACTTTCTTAATTGCAAGAAAAAAAATCTTTCACGCGGCGGGCGAAAAAAAATTTCAAGTTGCGAAGAAAAAAATTTTTTCGCCGAAAGTTTACATTTAATTTTTAAGAATCTGTGATATACTACGTGTCAAATTTTTTCGGGGTGATTTTTTTCATGAAGTTGCAGACGGTTGAATATTATTTTCGCGAAGTCATAATTTCCATGATTCGCAATCGCTGGATGAGTTTTGCTTCAATCGGAACGGTGGCGGTGTCTCTTTTCATTCTCGGCGTGTTTTTGGTTCTCGTGATGAACATGAATAAAATGGCGTCGTCTTTGGAAAGTCAAGTGCAAATTTCCGCGTACCTCAACGACGAAATTTCTAAGGAGGAACGCGACGACATTGAGCGCATGACAAAAGATTTGCGCACCGTCTCCAAAGTCGAATACATTCCAAAAGAATCCGCGATGAAAATTTTGCAGGACAGACTCGGCGACAATCGGAAAATTTTGGACGCGCTCGGTGAATCAAATCCGTTGCCAAATTCTTTTTTGGTGACGGTTAACGCGGCAGAATTTGTCAAGCCGACTGCTGATGCCGTTGCCGATTTATACGGCGTCGAAGAAGTTAAATACGGGCAGGACGTAGCGTCAAATCTTTTCAACCTCACGCACTTGGTTAGACTTTTCGGATTAATTCTCTCCGTGATTTTGACGGCGGCGACAATTTTTATAATCGCTAACACAATTCGGTTGACGGTTTTTGCGCGCAGAAAAGAAATTGCGATTATGAAATTCGTCGGCGCAACGGATTGGTTTATCCGCATTCCGTTCATCCTTGAAGGAATCGGGCTCGGCATAATCGGCGGCACGTTGAGCGCGTTTGCACTTAGAAATTTTTATTCCGCAATGGAAACAAAAATTTACACGACGCTTGCTATATTCCCGATGGTTGAGCAATATCCGTTCATGAATTACGTCACACTTTCGCTGATAGCGGCGGGAATTTTTGTTGGCATTTTGGGCAGTACTGTATCGCTCAAAAGATTTTTGCAAGTTTAGCTTGTAGCTTGTAGCTTAAAGCTTGTAGCTTGTAGCTTAAAGCTTGAAGCTTGAAGCTTGAAGCTTGTAACCGGGAGATGGACTGATGCGGAAAATTTTTGAAATGGTCTTGGCAATAATCATTTTGACGCATGGAATTGTTTTTGCGGACGAAATCGAAGAGCTGGAAGGACAAAAAGCCGAGTACGACGCGGCGGCAGAGGAAGCGCGTCAAGTTGTCGACGCCATTCAAGCGAAAATAGATTCAATTTCCGAAGTCAAGCGCATTCTTGACGAAGAAGCCAACTTGGCAATCGCTGACTACGAATACAAAAAATCTAACCTTGAACAAACTCTCTGGCGCATTGAAGAAAATCAGGAGAAATTGCAAGCGATTGAAGTTGAGTACACCGAACGGCATGACAAACTTGAAAAGCGCGTTCGTGATATTTACATCAACGGGCAAATTTCCTACCTCGATGTAATGTTCGGCGCACAAGACTTTGAAGATTTTTTGACGCGAATGGATTTGCTCAAGCGCGTTATGATTCAAGATTCGGAGTTGGTCAATTCAGTTTTGGCTTACCGAAATGAAATTCAAGAAATTGGGCGTCAACTTGAACAGGACAGGTTGAGGCAAGCCGAACAAACGATGATTGCTGAAGACGCTAAGGACGTAAAACTTTCCAAAGTCGCCGAGCAACAAGCCTTGATTGACATGATGGAAAATGACAAGGACGTTTACAACAGGCAGTATGATGAAATGATGGCGGCATCAAATCAAGTTGCGCAGATGATTCAAGAAAGCAAGTATCGCAAGGCGGCGGAAGAGGCGCGCCGTCAACAAGAAGAGGAAATGCGTCGACAGGCGGAGGCGGCACGTCAAGCCGCGCAGGAGCAACAACCTCAAGGCGATTATGAAACTTCGGACGACGGAGATTATCAAGCGTACATTCCCGCAACAAATTCCGGCGCAATGATTTGGCCACTCACCGGACCAATAACGTCGGAGTTTGGCTGGCGCAGTCATCCGATTTTTGGCGGACAAAGATTTCACAGCGGAATTGACATTGGCGGAGATTACGGCTTGCCGATTCACGCGGCACAAAGCGGAATTGTTTCTCATGCGGGTTGGATTGACGGCTACGGCAACACGGTAATGATTGAACACGGCGGCGGTATCGTCACGCTGTACGGGCACAATGAAGGGCTTGCCGTCGACGTCGGGCAGTACGTCAATCAAGGCGACGTTATCGCTTATTGCGGCTCGACGGGAAATTCTACCGGTCCTCATTGTCATTTTGAAGTTAGGTTGAACGGAGAACCCGTCAGCCCGTTTAATTATTTGTAGATCGCCAGTTAGTCAGATCGCCAGATCGCCAGAAATTTTTCTATCACTAGTGATCTAGCGATCTAGTGATCTAGCGATCTAGTCAACGAAAGGAGCTTTTGTCACGAAAGATTATTTTAACGTTTTGGAGTTTGAAAAAATTCGTCAACGACTAAAAAATTGTGCGTCAAGCAATCTCGGTAAAGAACTTGCCGCCGCGATTGTCCCCGACGATAATTTTGACGCAGTCCATGAAAATCTTCAATGGACTACCGAAGCCGTAAAAATTTTTGCGGTAAGTGCGCCGCCATTGGGTGGTGTGCGTGACATTCGCGAAACGTTGGAAAAAATTAAACTCGGCAGTTCCGCAACTTCCGAAGAATTTTTAGATATACTTTCCACAATGTACGCCATGCGCAACGTCAAAAAATTTTTCAAGGAAACTGAAATTGACGCGCCTAAATTAAAAACTCAAGCCGCGCAGATTGAAATTCTCGGCAACCTTGAAAAGCAAATTGAAAATACCGTCGACGAGCGCGGACTTGTTCGCGACACGGCAAGCGTCGAACTCCAAAAAATTCGTCGTGAACTTCGCAGTGCACAAGGACGCGTTAAGACAGAAATTTTTAGCATCCTTCACGACCCCGCTAAACAAAAATATTTTCAAGACGCAATCGTTACCATGCGTGGCGACAGGTACGTTTTGCCCGTGAAGACGGAATATAAATCACAAGTTCAAGGCATCGTTCACGACCAATCCGCGACGGGCGCAACTCTTTTCATTGAGCCTATGGCAATCGTCAATCTCAACAACGAAATCCGTCAGCTTGAAGTTGCAGAGCGAAATGAAGTTGCCCGCATTCTCCGCCTTCTTAGTGACGCCGTCAGAAAAAATTCTTTAGAACTTTTAATTAACGTCGATATACTCGCGGAAGTCGATTTAGTTTTCGCGAAAGCAAAGTTGGCGTACGAACTCAACGCCACTGAACCGATTCTTTCAAACGTCACGGATATAAAATCTGCGCGGCATCCGCTGATAAATCCCAAAGTCGTCGTGCCGATTGACATAAAACTTGGCGGCGAATTTACAATTTTGCTCGTCACAGGACCAAACACCGGCGGCAAAACCGTTTCCATGAAAACTTTGGGACTGCTCGTAATGATGACGCAATGCGGTTTGTACATTCCCGCCGCGTCCAATTCAAAAATCGCCGTCTACACAGATATTTACGCGGACATCGGCGACGAACAATCCATTGAGCAAAGTCTTTCAACTTTTTCTGCGCACATGAAAAAAATTGTCACGATATTGCGGGAAGTTCGCCCAACTGATTTAGTTTTGATTGACGAAATCGGCGCGGGCACAGACCCCGACGAAGGCGCGGCGTTGGCAATGTCAATCCTTAGCCGTCTGCTGAAAATAAAAACTCCCACCATTGCCACGACGCACTATTCGGAGCTGAAAACTTTTGCGTACACGACAACGGGAATTGAAAACGCTTGCGTCGAGTTCAACGGCGAAACTTTGCAACCGACCTACAGACTTTTAATCGGCATTCCCGGTTCAAGCAACGCCTTTGCAATCAGTCAACGTCTTGGTTTGCAACAAAGTCTGATTCGCCGCGCAAAAAAATTTCTGAAGGCAGATCATGCAAACTTTGAACAAGTTATTTCGGAGCTGGAGTCAGAACGGACGATTTACGAGCAACGCAACATTCAAATGCAAATTCAACAAAAGCAAATTGAATTTCAAGAGAAAAAAATTGCGGAGATTCGCGGCGAGATTGAAAAAAGTAAAGGCGAAATTATAAAAAAGGCGCGTGAAAAATCTGCCGCAATGGTGCGCGAAGCCAAGCGCGAAGTTGAAGAAATTATCGCGTCACTGAAAGAACAGTTTGATGACTTGGGCGTAAAGCGTCGTCAACAAGCAATTCAAGCCGCCCGCGACAAAATCCGTGAAGCGGAAATTGAAACTGCGCCGATTATTTTTTCCGATAAATCCGTTGGCAAGAAGATTAACAAAAATTCTTTGATGATTGGTGACACAATTTATATCAAGCCGTTGGATCAAAACGCAAAAATTATTTCAATAGACCTTGACGCCGAAAAGTTAACCGCGCAGGTCGGCTCACTTACCACGACGATAAAATTTTCTGATTGCCGATTCATCAGCCATGAAGAAAAATTTTCTGCCCCCGCCCCAACGACTGATAAGGAGCGCGGTTCAGAAAAACTTTTGCAAAAAGTCATGGGCGCGAAAAGAAATTTGGACGTACGCGGCATGATGGTTCACGAGGCGGAACAAGTTTGCGAAAAATTTATCGACGACGCGCAGTTAGCCGGACTGAAACAAATTTTGATAATTCACGGCAAGGGCACGGGATTATTGCGGCAAGGCATACAAGATTTTTTGCGGCGTCACAATTCCGTAGCAGATTTTTCTACGGCAGACCTTGACGAAGGCGGCGCAGGTGCAACGCTTGTAACTTTGATTTAAAAAATCCCTAAGGGGGGTGGAATTTTGGAGAAAACAGATCTTTCTGATGCGGCTAGGCACGTAATTTATTTTGGCTTAGTCGCATTGTTGATAACGGCGGGCATGATTGGCTACGGCGTCTTTGAAAGTTATCATGCAACTCGTGAATTGCAAATTGAAAACGCGAAAGTCACGGGTACAATGGTTTCTGTTCGCACGTTGGTTAACGGCAAAGTCAGCGAATTTTTATTTGAGGACGGCGCGGAAGTGAAAGCCGGCGACGTTATCGCGCGAATTGAAGTCAGCGTGACCGAAGAGACAATCGCTCAACTTCAAAACACCGTCGATCTTGCGCGTCAAAATTACGAGGAACTTCAACAAGGACGCTGGGTTAAAGTTCCGATTAAAAGAGTTCGCGCAGTTCGTACGCCTACGCATCGTTCGTCTTCGCGTTCTTCTTCCGGCTCAAGTTCTGCAAATTTGGCAAGCCTTGAGGAACGCGCCAACCGCATGAAGGAACTTTTTGAAATGGGCGCAGTCAGTGCCATTCAACGCGACGCGGCGATACAAGCCTATGAAAACGCCAGAAATAATTCTTATTCATCATCATCATATTCCGACGGAGAAACTTCCTACGAGACGACTTACATTGAAGAGATTGAATACGTCGACGAATTTCAAGAGACGCCCGCCGCGATTTTGTACGGCGCAGAAAATGCCGTCAAGCAAGCGGAACTTTCATTGAACGTTGCCTTGCAGGAAGCCCAGCAGACAGAAATTATTGCGCCCGTCGACGGCACGATTTACTATTCAACCGAAGTTGAAAAAGATTTGGTAGCGGGCGATGTCATTGCGAAAATCGGCGACAGCAAGGAACTTTGGCTTGCGGCAGAAGTCAGCGAAGATATTTTCAATCAAGTTGCGCTTGGCAAGTTGGTCAGCTACTCAATCGACGGGCGAAATTTGACGGGCATAGTCATTGAAAAAATTTCTCCTGATCCCGTTGAAGAAGTCGAAGAAAAAGTTTCAACCGAAGAAAAAGTTTCGACTGAAGAAGAAAAAGTTTCGACGGATGCTGAAAAAATTTCTGAAGAGGTAACTAATCCTGCGACTGCCGAAAATTCTGAAACGGCGACGGAAAATAATTCTACGGACGAAAATTCTGCTCAAGAAAATTCCGCTACAGAAAATTCTACGGTTGAAAGTCCTGCCGAAGAAAATCCCGCGCAGGAAGTTGCCGCGCCGCAAATTTCAGAAACACAAACGGACGACGCGCCGCCACGCAACGACAAATTTATTTTGAGAATTTCTCTTCCGGAAGAGCGCGACTTTGAATGTAAACCGAACAGCACGACGACAATCAAAGTGCGCATTTGAAAAAAATTTTGAGGAGTTTGATTAGAGTTGACGAAAGATTTTTCGTTGACTCTATTTTTTACTCCAGAAAAATTTTTGTTGCGTCGAAATTTACAAAAAAAATTCTCCCAATCACAAATCATATTTGAAATTGATTCAAGAAGAAATTATCACATTCGGTAACAATACTTTTTAATCAAATTGCTTATCTGTTCGATAGTCCCGATCTTCAAGATGATTACAAAAAAAATTTTGATTTCCGTTTGCGACAAGATGGATGTTTCCTACCGCCCTTCAGATACGGTTACAAAAATTGAGAATCAACTTTTGGGAAAAACTTTTGAAGGCGCATTTAATTCGTTGTCAGAAAATGCAAAAAAAGCCCTCATTCAAGAACTTGGCGTGCAGGAAGGTTCAAGAGGCAAAATTAACGCGGCACTCTTCATTAAACTGTTTAACAAAGGCGGCTTTGAATCCCACAAAATGTCAGTAGTGATTGCGAATAGTCTTTCTAAATTGGTTTTGGGCAAGGGGCTGTCTTTTGTGGCGAACGCTACACTTACAAAGACGCTGTCGATTTTGTCGAGCGGTCCGGTGTTTTGGTTAACGACTTTGTGGGGAATTTACGACCTCGCAGGTCCAAACTACAAAGTAATTATTCCGGCGGTAACGTACATTGCTTGCCTTCGCAAAATGCACCCACGCAAATAAGAAAAGGAGTTTAAATTATGATATACTCTTGGAATCCCGGCATGGTAATTTTCGTTTTGTGTGGCTCTCATGAACATTATGGGATTTACGCGGGCAACGACGAGGTAATACATTTTGCGCCGCTTAATCGTTTTGGCAAAGAGTGTATTCATAAGGTGTCCCTTCAGGAATTTTTATCGCCCAATACTGTTTCCGAATGTTATGTTAAACATTTTCCGGAGAACAGGAAACAATTTGAACTGATGCTGAAACAAAAAAAGATGAATTCGGGTGCGATTGCGCGTCTTTTAAACGAGTTTGACAGTTCAAAATATCATTTTTTAGCGACGCTGAAACGCTTCAACGTGCCGAAGAGTGTATGTACAACCCGAAATGGAGCTACAGTCTTTTTGGAGAAAATTGCGAGCACTTCGTAGTTTGGTGTAAAATTGGTATTGAGTACTCTCATCAAGTGGAACGTTTTTTTAATGTTCTAATCGGATAATGTTTCTTGACGAAAAAATTTTTGATGAGTTTAGTTAAAGTTGACGGGAATTTTTCGTTGGCTCTAAATTTTTTTGAAAAAAGGGGTTGACAAAAAAGAATTAAAGTTGTATCCTATGCAAGCTGATTCGCTCAGGACTCCTTGAAAACTGAACAATGTATTTGCTAGTGCAGGTCTTTTTATTAGACCTTTATGATTTTTTTTTTGAGTAGATTGAACTCGATATAATTTTTGGAGAGTTTGATCCTGGCT
>JAFSXD010000103.1 GCA_017444245.1 Selenomonadaceae bacterium
GACAGGGCAAGCATTTTGTACGCGAATGAACATCTTGACGACAACGAAAATTTTTTCAATCTCAAGCAATCCGCGTTGGCTCGTTCCCGCGCAGATTGGCTTATCGGCATGAATCTTTCACGCGCCTACACTCTTGCCGCTCAACGCGCAGGTTACCGCAGAATTGTTTTGCCGATTGGTCGAGTGAAGACGCCGACGCTTGCGCTTGTGGTTCGTCGTGAACGGGAAATTCAAAACTTCAAACCAAAAGATTTTTACAAAATTCATGCGGAGTTTCGTCACGTCAACGGAACTTTCACTGCGATTTGGAGACCCGACGAAGAATTTATCAAGTCGGAAAGTCCGAAAGCCATTGACGAAGACGGGCGGTTGTTAAGCAAATCTGCTGTCACGTATTATTTGAAAAAATTTTCTCAAGAGCCGCACGACGCCGAAATTACCGAATTTGTCACGACGAAACGAAAAGAATCTGCGCCGTTGCCTTTTTCATTGTCGAGTTTGCAAATTGCCGCAGGAAAAAAATTTGGTTACACTCCTCAACAAGTTCTTGACGCCGCGCAGAGTTTGTACGAAAAAAAATTTACGACTTATCCGCGTTCAGATTGTCAATTCCTTCCGATGACGCAATTTTCCAACGCAGAAAAAATTTTGGCGCATTTGGCGAATTTTGACGACGAAATTTTAAAGCAACTCGTTGACCATGCCGACACGCAAATTAAAAGTCGCGCTTGGAACACGTCAAAAGTTTCTGCGCATCATGCAATTATTCCAACCGTGAAACCGTTGACGGACGGCGTCACGCAGATTGAATTGAACGTTTACAATCTCATTGCGAAAAATTACGCGGTTCAATTTCATCAGTTGCATTTGTACGAAGAAACCGCCGTGACTGTCACTTACAAGGGAGAAATTTTTTCTGCGCGGGCGAAAAAAATTTTACAAAACGGTTGGCGAGAATTTTACACCATGCCAAAGGTTGTTGCCGACGACGAAGTTGAAAAACTTCCGCAAATGGCGCAAGGCGATGAAGTCACTTACGAGAACGCCGAAGTAAAAATCGGCACGACGAAAAAACCTTCGCGGTTCACGGCGTCAACTTTGGTGCAAGGCATGAAAAATATTCATGAGTTCGTGAAGGATGCGGAGTTGCGCGCAAAACTCAAAGACGTTTACGGAATCGGCACGGAAGCAACGCGGGCGGCAATCATTGAAGATTTAATAAAGAGAAAATTTTTAATTCAATCGCGCTCAAAAACTTTGCAACCGACAGAGCAAGCGTTCCTTTTGATTGACGCCTTGCCGGACGCCTTGACTTATCCCGACGCAACGGCGATTTGGGAAGACAGACTTTATTCTATGTCCGAAGGAAACGGCACGCTTGAAGATTTTTTGAGCGGGCAAGCGAAATTCACGGGAGAACTTTGCAAGGCGGCAGTCAACGCCAATTTTCCAAAAACTTCCGGCGCGTATTCATGTCCGCGCTGTAAAACCGGCACGTTAGTGCAACGCAACGGCAGGAACGGAATTTTTTGGGGTTGCAGCAACTATCCGAACTGCACAATGACTTGCAATGACAACGGCGGCAAACCCGCGTTACAGATTTAAAAATGATGAGCAAAAAAAAAGTTTTGGTTGCATGAGCGGAGGCGGTAATTGGTTGAAGATAGCGTTTTTTGATTCGGGAATCGGCGGGCTGTCGGTACTTCATCACGCCATGAAAATTTTGCCGAACGAAGAATTTATTTTCTTTGCTGACGAAGACAATGTACCCTACGGCGTGAAAAGTCGCGAACAAGTTTTGAGTTATGTTGACGCGGCGTTTAAATTTTTAACCGCGCAGAACGTCGGCGCAATCGTCGTGGCTTGTAACACCGCAACTTCGGTAGCCGTCCGCCCGATGCGCGAAAAATATTCTCTGCCGATAGTTGGAATGGAACCGGCAATAAAAGTTGCGTTGGATTTGTATCCGAAAAAAAAAGTTTTAGTCACGGCAACTGAAATCACAATTCGCGGAGAAAAAATTCACAACTTGATTGACCGCCTCAACGCAAAAAAATTTGTTGAATTGCGCGCGCTGTCGAAGTTGGTGGAATTTGCGGAGCGTCAAGAATTTAATTCAGCTGACGTGGAAAAATATTTGCGTGAAGAATTTGCGCCGTACGACTTTGAAAATTTTTCGTCGGTGGTTTTGGGCTGTACGCACTTCAATTATTTCAAGGACACCATGAAAAAAATTTTGCCCGCGCACATGAAATTTTTGGACGGCAACGCGGGAACGATAAATTATTTGGCGCGGCTGGCAAATTTGAAATTTGGTGAAGGAAAAAAAAATCCGCCCGTTGAGTATTTCTACTCGGGGCGGCGCGTCACGTCGTCTGAAGAATTGGCGCGGCTTGAAAAATATTTGCGGCGGCTTGACGAAATGTATTTGATTTAGCTTGTAGCTTGTAGCTTGTAGCTTGTAGAAAATTTTTTCAACTAGTAATTTGCAGGAATTTCGTCCAGCGTCACTTTACCGAGCTTGCCCGTGCGGAACTCCGATAAAACTAATTTAACGGCTTTGTCAACGTCTAAAATTCCGCCGCGACGTATGCAACCGCGCTTGAATCCGATTTTTTCTAAAAGTTCTTGACCCGTTGCAGGAAGTGAATCAGAAAATTTAAACCGTTCGCAGATGCCGACGGGATTTTTTTTTGCAAGCGTCTCAAGCAACAAATACGTCATCGGCTCCAAATCATGAATCTCATCACTAATCGCGTAAGTCCACGCCAACTTCAACGCAACAGTTTGATCCTCAAATTTCGGCGGCAAAATTCCGGGCGTGTCCAAAAGTAAAAGTCCGTCAGCAATTTTTATCCACTGCTTGGCACGAGTGACGCCGGGACGATTTTCAATTTTCGTGTGATTGATTCCCGCCAGCCGATTGATTAGCGACGACTTGCCGGCGTTCGGAATACCGATAACCATTGCGCGGGCGGCACGCGGTTTTGCTCCGTACTTTACGAGCTTGTGCGTATTTTTTTCAGCTAACTTTTTCGCTTCGGCAATTAATTGCTTGATTCCCGTACCTTTCACGGCGTCGACGGCAACGGCGGAAATTTCGTCGTCATGAAATTTTTTCAGCCAAAGTTTTGTGTCTTCGGGGGACGCCAAATCCGATTTCGCCAGCGCAATTAATTTTGGTTTTTCGCCGAGCAATTTTTGCAAATTTGGATTTTGACTGCTGAACGGTATTCGCGCGTCCAAAACTTCTATCACGAGGTCGACTAATTTCAAATTTTCTTCAATCAGTCGTTCCGCCTTTTTCATGTGTCCCGGAAACCACTGCAACGTTTCCGCTAATTGCTCACTCAAGTTTCAAATCCTCAAACGGAATTTCTTCCGTCGTGTCCAAATTCACGTCGTCAAGTACAACGTCTTCGTCGTCTTCGATTTTGAAAAAGTCGCCGTCAGATTGCAACATCCACGTTTCATTTGCGGGCGCGGAATTTTTTAGTACGCGTTCAACATTTTTGCTGTCGCTTGCGTAATAAAATTTTTCTGCCTCTTCAGGAGAAAGCCCGCCTTGAATTTTTCGCGCGATTAAACGTTCCTTCAAAATTTCCGGACGTGCCTTGATGAAAACCGTGTAGTCCGCCAGCACGCGAATATTTGTCCAGCGCGGCTCTTTCAACAGCAAATAATTTCCCTCAAGCAAAATTATATCGTCCTCAACGCTCAACACGTCGTGAACAACGTCGTGAATCATTCTGTCGTAAATATTCCAGTCCGTGCCTTCTTGCCGAACTTCGCGCAATTTCGTCTGCAAAGTGTCAACGTCGAAAGTTTCAGGCGCACCCTTGATGTCGTTCATCAAAATTTCTTGACCGTCGCGCGAAATTTTATTTGCCTTGAGATAATCGGCGGGGTAATGAAAGCCGTCCATGCCGAGCGCGCGAATGTTTGAAATTTCCATGTTTTCGCGGCTAAGCCGTTCAAGGAATTGTGCAAGCGTCGTTTTTCCGACAGCGGGCGGCGCGGCAATGAATCCTACAACTTTTCTGTCCGTAATTTCATGCAGTTCGCTAAGTTTCATCAGGAACGGCTTAAAAATTTTTTCAATCGCGCCCTTGCTGAAACGAACTTCCTGCGGCAAGCCGTTAATTTCAGTTTGGTACGTTATCCAATTTTTATTTTCTTCCAATTTGTTCACCTAAATTTTTTCAGCACAACCAAATTACCATCGATCCATCGATCCATCGATCTAACGATCTATCGATCCAATTTTCCGGCAAGGATTGCAACTTTAACTTTGTCGCCAAGTGTTTCGTCGACAGTCACGCCCCAAATAATTTTTGCGTCTTCGTGCGCCGCCGCTTTAACTTTTTCCAACGCCGCCTTCAACTCCGGCATTGTCATTGAATCTGCCGCCTTCACGTTCATCAAAATTGCCTGCGCAGATTTTATTTCGTGTCCGTCCAACGCATTCGTTACCGCGTCTTCAATATTTGCGCCCGCGCCGATAGATGAAACGGCTTTACCGGAATTTTTCAGCGCAGATTTCACGTCCGCAAAATCTAAATTCAAAGTTCCTTCAACGTTCAAGAAGTCGTCGAACGCGCGAATAACTTGGTAAATTTTTTGGCTGAAATTCTGCGCGGGAAGTTGGACAATCGCATCACTCAAATTTTTATTGTCGGCGGCTTGAGCTTCAGTCACGAGATAAATTTTCAGCACGGGAAGGCGTGAGAAAAATTTTTCCGCGTAATAAACTTCGCGCCCGTCGGAAATGATGAAAACAACGTCGTCACTTGAAATTTGCTGAATAGTTTCTTCGCAAGATTTTTTGTCCGTCACTTTAAAAATTTTCAAGCCCTCAATATTTTTCAGCGCGTCCGTCTCAACAGTGATGCTGCCAATGACAACCGCAGAAAATTTTACTTTTGATTCTGCCATGAACTTAACCCCTTTTCTTCAAGCGTCGACTGCAAAAAATTATCTGACGCCCTTTTTAATTTTGATTGACTTGTTGACGCCGCTTTTTTCGTCGCGTGCAACAACTTCAAGCGTGCCGCTCTTGTCGTACTTGAACGTGACGTTGATGACGGGAACGCCCGCCGGCGCAGTGTCTTCAATCTCAAGCAACAAGTCTCCGTAAAATTCATGCGCGTCAATGTCCGCAATGTTTTCGCAGTCTGAACCTGCCTCGTAAATATAAATCGGTATCGTCGTTTGATCGTCCATCGTCGTGGTGTAAAGTTTCGTTTTTTCGCACGGATAAACGTCACCCTTACGAATAATTTTTGACAAAACTTTGCTCACGCCGTCCGACGCCAAAACTTCGACGCCGAGTGAATGCGAAATTATATCTTCAAATTTTTCTTGCGGCTGTTCAGTTTGTTCACTCTGTTCAGTCTGTCCGCTCTGTTCAAGTTCCGTTTTGACGCCGCTAAAAGTTTCTGCGACAAAACACGCGCCAACCGCAACAAGAGTACCTAAATCAAGTTGCGTGTCCGTGCGCTTGCCGAAAATATTTTCAACGTCCGCTTTAACTTTCGGAATGTGACAACTGCCGCCCGCAAGAATTACCGTGCCGATTTCTTCCGGTTTAAACTTTCCGCTTTCGGCGATAAATTTATTTATGCGCGAAGAAATTTTTTCGTACAGCGGCTGACAAATTTCATTGAACTTTTCCCGCGTCAACGTAACGCTGAAGTCATAATTTTTTCCGTCATATTGAAAAAGATTCATCAAGTCCGCCGTGTACGTCTCTTGCTCACTCAACGCAATTTTGACATCCTCCGCCGCCTCAAGCACGCGCCCTTTCATCGAATAATATTCGTTGTACTCCAGCGAAGATTTTTTTTGCGTCGAAAGATCCAATCCCGTTTCGTTCTGAATAATTTCAATGAAGTAGTTGTAAATCAGCGCGTCGAAATCATCGCCGCCCAATTTTCTGTCGCCGTCAATATCCAGCGCGCGATACGTACGATTTTGTTGATCCGCCTGCAAAACGCTGATGTCAAAAGTTCCGCCGCCCAAATCCACGACAAAAATTTTTTCGTCAAGACCAAGTTCATGGACAACCGCAACCGCCGCCGCCATTGGTTCAGTGATAATTTGCAAGACGTTGAAACCCGCCGCAACGCCCGCTTTTTTCGTCTCGTCCTTTTGGTTCGCCGTGAAGTACGCGGGAACGGTTATGACTGCGTTAATGTTCGCGTCGTCACCGCAACGAAGTTTTTTTATAATTTGTCGCTTGACTTCCTTCAAAATTTCGGCGGCAACTTTCGTCGGCGTGAAACTTTTTCCGTGAACATTCCATGTCTTTTCAAAATCCGCCATGTAAGTTTTCGACGAACGAATTACATTCACGGGGTCGATAATTCCGCGTTGCTTCGCCTTCTCTCCGACAAAAATATTTTTTTCGTCGTCGACGTACAACACCGAAGGCAACATTTCCCCGCTGCCGGCAAAGCGTATGAAATTTGGTCTGCCGCGTCGCAGGTAACAAGCCAGCGTGTTCGTCGTGCCTAAATCTATTCCCACAAAAATTTCTTCCATTTAAGTTTCCTTCTTCCCTCTGCCGTGCTCCCTGCCCAAGCTCAAAATTTTTTCTTCGATGAAAACGATCTGCGCCTTGCCGTCAGCTTTTCTTTCCTCAAAAAATTTCAAGCAAACTTGTCCCGCCGCGTTGATTCGCATTTTGAAAAGAATTGCTTGCGCCGACGTGTACAGGATTGAATCAAGTTGAACGTCTCCAATGAAAACCGCGCCGCCCTCCGCCGAAATTTCCATTTCGTCACAAAAACTTTGGTACAGCGAAAGACGCCACTTATTTTTTTTCAACTCGTCCACGAAAATTGGCTTGTACGGCGTCACGAATCCGCGTATTTCATTTCGTTTTATGCAACGCAAAAATTTTTCGCCGCGCTGAATGTAAATCCCGCAGGGCACGACAGATTTTGATTTCACGCGCAGATTTTCTTCGTCCGTCAAACGGCGATACTTCACCGCACCGATTGCCGCGCCCAACGTCAAATCTTCACGCTCAATTTCTGCGGCGTCAAAAATTTCTGCGCCAAAATAATTTTCTAAAATCTCCAAGAAATAATCCGTTGACGAAGTGCCGCCAAAAACTTTTACCGTCGTGACTTCTTCAGGAAAAATTCCCGCGTCGTCAAGCACGCCGTCAAGCAGGGAAATAATTTTTTCCTTCACGTCGTCGCACTCAATCGCCGAAAAAATTTCCTGCCGCGTCAATTCAAATTCATGCAACTTTCCTTTGCCGTCAATCAAACTGCCGCCGGAAATTTCTTCCTCGTCGAAAAAAATTTCTTCCTTCATTTGCCGAATCAATCGTACAAGTTCCGCGCCGAAAATTTTTACTTCTGCCGCGTACTTCGTCGTAAAAATATTTTTCAAAATCGAATCGTCGACGTTGACGCCGCCGTAATTCAAAGTCGCTGATGAAAGTTGCGTGACGGAAAAAATTTTTGGTGTGCGTTTAATTTGAAAAAGTGTAGCGTCCAAAGTCGTCGCGCCAAAGTCGAAAATTAAAATAATCTGCGCGGAATCGTTTTGAAAAATTTCTTCGCGGGAAAAAATTTCAGCGAACGGTTCAGTTACAATCGTCGAAATCGGCACGTCGGCACAAATTGCGGCGCGTCGAATTATTTTTTTTTGCACTTCGGAGAATGCGGCGGGAACGGTAATTGTCACGTCAAAATTTTCATCGCGGGCGGCTTGGTTGGAAATGTTGCGCCAAATTTTTGTGAGAATGTCTTTTAGCGCGGCGTCCGCAGAAATTTCATGCTCAAGATTTGGAATGAACTTTTTCCAATTTTTTTGAGCAAGTTTCGGCGTCAACCGCAAAATTTTATTGTCAACGTCCGCACTCGTCAACGCGGCATCGCCGATTTTCGTTTCGACTTCGCCATTGATTTTGTCGTAGAAAATTGCAGACGGCAACGCGAAATTTCCGGCAATGTTCATGTTCAATTTCACGGGCTGAACTCTGCGGAGTTGCGAAGAAAATTTTACCGCCTTGATGTAGCACGCGCCAAAATCTATGCCAACGTATGTTTTCACTGCGCCGCCCCACCGTCAAACTTCAGCACAACCATTTTCCCTTCGGAGAAAAAACTTTCAACGTCGCCGCTCTCCGTCAAATAATCCATATAGTACGGCAAGCGTTCCACTTCGTCAATAACGTTGTCTTCGTTTTCGTTCGTCGTCTCCTTGCGCGTTACGCTCATCCTGTCAATGTCGCCGGAAGTCATCGGCTCTTTCGGCAAGACTGACGCGGTGTAAACGTGGCAAGCCGTGAGGTATTCATTAATTTTTTTCAAGAAAGTCATGTAAAATTTTGATTCTTCTGCGCGGGTGTCGTCGTCGAATGCGTCCAAAGTTTCCTGACGCGCGCCGCGATAAATTGAAATCGGAATCGTCGCCAAGAAAAATTTTGACAGTGTGTTGAAGAAAGCTTCCGTGACTTCTTCGGACAATGCGTCTTCATTAAATTTTTTGCGGCGAACTTTGTCCGAAACTTTTTTCAAATTCTGCCGGTAATTTTCTATGATGCGAATGAAACTTTCTTTTTTGGCGTAATCGGAACTTTCAAGAAACGACGTAATGCCTGACAAGTCGGTAGCGATTTTGAGATTTTTAAAAACTTCGTCGGGATGATTTGAGAAAAAAACTCTGCCCGTCGGCTTGATGTCAAAATTTTCAATGGTGAGATAATCTTTTTCCTTCAGCGTGTCAAAAAATTTTTCAAACTCGGAAATATTTTTCTGTACGGATTCAATCAAGCCGGCTTGAGTTTCAACCGTCGTTTTAATTTCGCCCAAAGATTTTTCCTGCGCATCGAATTTATTTTGAACGTCCGCTTTGACTTCGCCTAAAGATTTTTCTATTGCGTTAAGATTTTCTGAAAGCGTTTCAGCAGAACTTTGCGTGTCCGATTGAGATTTAAACTCCGTGAAAGATTTTTCTTGCGCGTCGAATTTATTTTGAACGTCCGCTTTGACTTCGCCTAAAGATTTTTCCTGCTCGTCGATATGCCCCTGCAAGTTCGCCAAAAATTTTTTCTGCTCTTCAAAAGTTGCCTGCGTGGAGTTCATGAAATTTTGTATCGTGGCGAAATTATTTTGCCAACGAATCAACGCGTTATGATGATCCTGCAAAATTTTATTGAACTCGTTGAAATTCTGCGCCAAATTTTTCTGCGTATCTTCCAAAGTTTTTTGAGAAGTTTCCAACGCCGCAATTTGTTCGGCAAATTTTGAAACGTCGCCGTCGGCAGTCGTTGCCTGCGGTTGAGTTTCCAGCGTCGTCACGCGCACAACGAGATTTTGTAAATCGTCGCCAAAATTTTTTACGTTGCCGTCCATGATGTCGACGCCTTCCATGACATTTTTCAGCGTCTCTTCCAGACTTTGAATCCGCGTTTCAAGTGAATCAAATTGCGCGCTGAAAGTTTGAACGCTGTCAGTGACTGCGGTAATTCTTTCGTCAAAGCCGCTCAAAATTTCGCTGTAATCCACGCGCTCAAGTTTTTCAATTCGTTTTTGGAAATTCGTATGAACGTTGAGCACGTCGAGTAAAATTCTTTGAAGTTCGTCAATGCGCGATTCAAGGGCGGGAACTTTTTTTGCAACGTCAGCTTTTTCAACTACAACTAATCTGTCCAAAATTTTTTCTGCGTCGCTCTTCGTTGCGTACTGTTTTGAAGTCGAACTCAAGTCTTGAACTTTACGGCTAGCGTCGGCGGCAATTTTTTCAATGTTCTTTACTTGGCTTTCAACTTGTTCAGAATTTTTTTCCACGTTGCCTTGAACTTCGTCAATTCGTTCAGTGAGTTTGCTCCTGCCCCAAATTCCAAGAAGTCCCAAAAGACCGCCTAAGCCTATCATATCCATCAAATTTTTTCCTCCCGTTTCAGGCAACTACTCCAAATCACTGCGTTTGGCAAATTTCATGTCGCCTTGAATAATTTTTTCGTCTTGCAAATTTTTCAGCTCAACGTTTATGTCCAAGCTGCCGTCCACCTGCGCGGTGAAGGTAACTTCAACTTTCACATCGCTTGCCTTCAAATTCGGCGGCAAGTTGTCAATAATCAATGAATCAATCTGATCTACGCCTTTGTCGTAACCGTATTTCGCGGCGGGATAATTTTTTATATCGCGTTCGTAGTAATTAATTTCAAGCCGCCGTTGATTGTCGTAGGAAAGATAGAACGTCCGCTTGCGCGTGCATGGCAGAGGCTCATCTTCGGGAATAATCATTTGAAATTTTTCAAACTCCATGCCTTCGGCGGCGGTAATTCCCATTTGCACTGTCGTTACGTGTTTTGTCAACGTGTCAATCTCGGCGTAGCGTCCGGCAAGAATCGTTGCGCCGCGCGAAATTAAAGTTGAAACGTCGTCGCTGAAAATTATATCTTGACTTTGCAAGCGTTCTTCCAAAATTTTTTTGACAAGCGGCACGTTGGAACTTCCGCCCGCCAAAACAATCCGCTCGATTTTCTCAACGCCTTTTTCCCGCGCAGATTGGATTGTATTCAAAGTTATTTCAGCGGTTCTGCCGATGTATTCGCCGATAAGATTTTCCAATTCGTCACGCGTCAAAGAAAATTCAAACGTATCAGATTTTCCGTCCGGCAAAGCGATGTTGAAAAATTCTTCGGCGTTTTCGTCGTCGGACAAATCCTCTTTAATTAAATTAGCCGTGCGCCAAATTTCGCTCATGTTCAAACGGTAATTCGCGGCGGAAATTTTATGAAAGTCTTCGTCGAATTCTTCTTCGGTTGCGGGAAATTGCGTGCCGAATTTTGAATTGACTTCCGCCAAAATTTTTTCGGCAATTTTTTCCGTCAGCAAATTTCCGCCAAGATGTTTGTCGCCACCCGTCGTAATTTCTTCAAACGCGCCATGAATTTTTTGAATAACCGAAACGTCGAAAGTTCCTCCGCCGAAATCGTAAACCAAAATGACTTCGTCGGGGCTGTCCGCGTCCTTTGCGCTTTCGTAAGCAACGGCAGCGGCGGTTGGTTCTGCGGCAAGTTTCACGTTCTCAAGACCGGCGGCAGAGGCGGCGTTTTTCACTGCGCTTTTTTCCGTCGAACTGAAATTTGCGGGCACTGTGATAACTGCGCGGTCAATGCAACCTACAGCCGCGCCAAATTCTTTGACGAGTTTGCTTTCAATTCCCTGCACGATTTTGTTCAGAAAAAGTTTTGCGGCGTCACGGGGGCGCAGGGAAATTTCTTCGCCGTTCTCCGCCAAAATTTCGTAACGTTGCGAATCGCCGATTGTCGTTTTGAAATTTTCCACGCCCGCCGACGGATTTTGCGTCAAAAGTTTTTTTGCGGTGCTACCGATAAAATATTCGTCCGGACTGCGGAAGTACAACACAGACGGAATAATTTCACTTTTATCGTAGCGCAAGGCGCGAATCCTGCCGCTTTTATTCACGTAGGAAACGACGGTGTTAGTCGTACCTAAATCAATTCCAATTTCTTTTCCCATAAAAATTTTTTACCTCACAATTTAGCTTGTAGCTTGTAGAAATTCTATCGATCCATCGATCTATCGATCCATCGATCTATTCTCCGCCTGAAGTTCGACGGTGTACGTCGCGTCTTCTCCAAGTCGCCCGTTAACTGCCTTGAATGCAAAATCAAAAATCCTCAACAAATTTTCAACGTCCTCATCCGGCGAACCAACCTCAAGCGCATCCGTTATGTACTCGAAAAGCATTTCAAGATGTCCCTGCTGTAACAAATTCGCCAAAAAATTTGTCGGCGTGTCGCCCGTGCCAAAAATTTCTTGCAACGAAACTTTCACTTCATCAGATAAATTTCTGTACGCTTGATACGCCCGCTCAACCTCCAAATAATTTTCCGCATAATAATTCAGCCGCGCAGTTTTCTCCGCAAGCTGACGTTTCTTTTCCTCCAAAGAGTCCAGCAATTCCTCAATCTGCGTGCGCGCCGCCTTCAACTTTTCTTCGCGCTTTTCAATTTCCTCAAATTGCCGTTCCAAATCGCTGTTTAAATCGGAATTTTGCCGCAACAAGTCAATGACTTCAAAATTTTTGTCGGAGATTTCTTTTTCCAACTGCGACTTAACGCCCTGCAACTTTTCAATGGAAACTTGAGCATCGCCAAGTTTATTTTGCGATTGGTCGAAATCTCTCTTTGAAACAAAATTTTCCAGATTGAACAACATTTTTTGAACGTCGAACAAATTATTTTTGATGACTGCAAGCACTCGTTCCGAAAAAGCTTTATCGTTCAAAGTTTGACCTCCAAAAAAATTTAAAGCAGGAAAAATTTCGACTAAAAAAAGTTTTTACCTTCAAGAAGTTTTGCCTATTCTATCACAAAGTTAATGTTTCGTCGCTCAAATCCAAAAATAAAAAAATTCCCGACGAATCGGGAAAAAATTTTTTGTCAGAATTTGCTAGGATTTAACGCCGCCGAATTTTCTTTCGCGGTGGGAAAAATCAATCAGCGCGTCGACAAATTCTTCCGGCGAAAATTCAGGCCATTGAGTATTCGTAAAAAAAAGTTCCGCGTAAGCCGATTGCCAAAGTAAAAAATTGCTGATGCGAATATCGCCGCTGGTTCGTATTAGCAAATCGACGGGAGGAAGTCCGCAAGTGTCCAGAGCGTCCTCAAAAGTCGACGCGGTAATTTGCGCGGGAGAAATTTTTCCTGTGGCAACATCCTGCGCCAATTTCTGCGCGGCACGCAAAATTTCATCTTGTCCGCCGTAATTCGCCGCTATGTTGAACTTGACGCCAGTATTATTTTTCATCAGTTGCGTTGCCTCGCGAATTTGATTTTGAATACCCGCAGAAAATTCCTCGACGCGTCCCAAAAATCGAAGGCGCACATTTTTTTCATGCATCTCAAGTTTTTCTTTTTCAAGGTACTCCGAAAATAATTTCAGGAGAAAATCAACTTCGGCATGCGGGCGTTTCCAATTTTCCGTAGAAAATGCGTAAACCGTCAACGCTTCCAGATTCAAATTCACTGCGACAGTCAAAATTTTTTTCAGCGTCTTCATTCCGGCGGAATGCCCGGCACTTCTCAAAAGTCCGCGATAACTTGCCCAACGTCCGTTGCCGTCCATGATTATGGCGACGTGACGTGGCAATTTTTCTTTGTCGACGCGATTTAAAATTTCCTCGTCTCGAATCAAACTTCCATGACTTCCTTTTCTTTGATTGCGCGCGCCTCGTCAACCATTTTAATGTACTTGTCCAAAAGTTTTTGAATTTTTTCCTGTGCCTCTTTGCGGTCGTCTTCGGTAATTTCTTTAGCCTTCTCCATTTTTTTGATAACTTCGTTGGCGTCGCGGCGAACGTTGCGCATTGAAACTTTGCACTCTTCAGCTTTTTTGTTAACGACTTTGACGAGTTCCTTGCGGCGTTCCTGCGTGGGCTGGGGAATTGCAAGACGAATTGCCATGCCGTCGGAATTTGGCGTAAGACCGAGATCAGATTTTTGAATGGCGCGTTCAATGCTTTTGAGTGATCCTTTGTCGTAGGGTTTAATCATGAGCATGCGCGGTTCGGGGACAGTGACGTTTGCAATTTGGTTGACGGGCGTCATCGTGCCGTAATAATCCACCAGTACTTTATCTAAAAGACTTGGGGTAGCTCGCCCTGCGCGAAGTGTTCCGAATTCTTTTTTCAGTGCCTCCAGACATTTTTTCAATTTTTCTTCCGTCGTGCTGATAGTTTCCTTTGTCATCAAGATTACTCCTTTCGTTTAAGAGCTTGAAGCTTAAAGCTTAAAGCTTGAAGCTGTTACAGACCTACCGTAGTGCCGATATTTTCGCCGAGAGCAGCGCGAACAATATTTTCATGGTCGTCAATGTTGAAAACGACAAAAGGTATTTTATTATCCATGCAAAGACTCGTTGCCGTCGAATCCATGACATGCAGTTCACGATTCAAAATTTCAATGTAACTAAGCTTATCAAATTTTTTCGCGTTGGGATTTTTATTCGGATCGCTGTCGTAAATTCCGTCCGTGCCTTTCTTCGCCATAAGAATAACGTCCGCTTCAATTTCTGCGGCACGAAGGGCGGCGGTTGTGTCAGTCGAAAAATACGGGTTGCCGGTACCTCCGCCGAAAATTACGACGCGCATTTTTTCCAAATGACGAACTGCGCGACGCCTTATGTACGGCTCGGCAACTTCACGCATTTCAATGGCAGTTTGCACGCGCGTGAAGACATGAATTTTTTCCAGCGCGTCTTGAAGTGCAAGCGCATTCATAATCGTTGCAAGCATGCCCATGTAATCGGCGGACGCTCTGTCCATGCCCATTTGCGAACCGGTAAGCCCGCGCCAAATATTTCCGCCGCCAACAACTACTGCAACTTCCAAGCCGGCTTCATGAATTTTTTTTATCTGCTTGGCAATGCTTTCAACAACCGGCGGATTGATGCCGAAGGAGTCTTCTCCCGCTAACGATTCGCCGCTAAGTTTCAAAACAACACGCTTATACTTCATAAATTTGGCGCGAGGAAAATTCCATAGCCGACGCGCCGTTCACTTCCTTTCGTGATTAACTGATTAAATTTTACAAGTTCGTTTAATCAGTGTCAAGCAAACAAGAAAAGCGACGCGTTGAAAATTCTACGTCGCTTTTTTCGCAAGTAAATTCGTTGCATTAATCCTTCGCAATATGATCGTTGACTGTGGAAATAAGATGAGCAATGTCAAATGGTTTGGCTACGTGTGAATCCATTCCGCTTTCCATACTCATTTTTTTATCCTGTTCACGCGCGTTGGCACTCAACGCAATTATCGGCAAAACATTTGTATCCTTGCGACCAAGCGCGCGAATTGCTCTCGTTGCCTCGTAACCGTTCATAACCGGCATTTGAATATCCATCAAAACTAAATCGTAATAATTCGCCGGATGATTTTTTATCGCCTCCACCGCATCGCAACCGTCCGCAACAGACTCGACAAGAAATCCGCTTTCGGACAAAATTGTTTCAGCCAACATTCGATTAACGTCAATGTCTTCAACCAACAAAATCCTGTACGTGCCCTGTGCTTTCACTTCGCGCGGAGTTGGCGGCAATTCCTCTTCTTCATTCGTCTGCACAATTTTCAGCGGCAAGCTCACGGTAAACGTTGAGCCTTCGTTTTTGTTGCTCTGAACGGAAATTGATCCGCCCATTATGTTCAACAATTTTTTCGTTATCGTCAAGCCAAGCCCCGTGCCGTGATAACCCGTCTGCGTCGACGTGCTTTCACGTTCAAAGGCGTCAAACATTTTTTTCATGAAATCTTCGGACATGCCAACGCCATTGTCGACAACGGAAAATTCGTAGCGACCATAGCCGGAATTTGAAACACTTTTTTGCCGCGCAGTTATTTTAATCGTGCCGTCGTTTGGCGTGAACTTTACGGCGTTGCTGATTAAGTTGCTCATTATTCGGCGGAATCTCAACGAATCGACGTAAACTTCTTGTTCCGGCAAATTAATTTCCGTTTCAATGTGAATTGCTTTTTCTTCCGCCTGTATTTTAAACATGTCCGTGACAATTTGCAGTTGCCGCCGCAAATCGCATGCCGTGTTCTGAATTTCCGTTTGACCGAAATCAATTTTGCCCATTTCAAGCAAATCGTCAATGAGTTCCAGCATGTGATGATTGGACTCGTCAAGTTTTGTCAAATATTCTTTCAAAAGTTCCGGCTCGTTGATGTGGCGTTGAGCAAGCGCGGTAAATCCCATTATCGCATTCATCGGCGTGCGAATATCGTGTGACATGCTGAAAAGAAACGCTGCCTTTACTTCGTTGGCATGCTTTTCGCGTTCCAGTGCCATTTCGATATTCAACTTTTCCGTCAACTCTTTGCGAACGCTCATGACGTGTTCGGTTATGTCACGGTAACACATAATCACATGATGCTTGAGAGATTTAGTTTGCGTCCGCACGATTAAAACTTCCATGTGAATCGTACGATCTTTTTCGTCGTGACAACGATAATGGAAAGTATAATTTTCTTCGTCCTGTATTCGTTTCAAAATTCTTTCCAGCGAATTTTCTTGAAGAAAGAAAGATTGATCTTTTTTAATTACATGTCTTTTTGCGTACTCGGCTACGACAGTTTCAAAGGGCGCATTTTTTTTGTCCAAGTTCAAAGATTCTACAATGTCTTCAAAATAATTGTTCATCAACTTGTAAGGGCGCATCGTTCCTTTGTCGAAGTCCACCAAGTAAATTGAGCCGAAGCCGATACTTAAACCTTCAATGACTTTTGCACGACGGATATTTTCTTCGCGGGCGTCGTGTTGGGCGGTTATGTCGCGAATGAAAACGTAAAAAACGTCGCCATATTGTTTTGTCGTGACCAATCGTCCGTAGTCGTCAACCCAGCGAATAGATCCGTCTTTGCGGATAATTCGATATTCGACGTAGTCAACATTTCTGTCGTCGCCGGCAATTTGCTCTTGTATGGATTTTTCGACGCGATCCAAATCGTCGGGGTGAACAATTCCTTTGAATGAATAGCCCGTCAAGTCTTTAAACTCGTCTAAATTTTTGCAACCAAACATTTCCAATAAAATATCATTGGCGTACAAAATTTTTTCTTCTTCATCCGCGCGGTAGACAAAAAATCCTCCCGGCATCCTCTGCGTCAATTTATCAATGACAAACGGGTTATCCCAATGCTCTTCGTCTTCTTCAGAAAAATTTGTATATGGCAACAATCACACCTTCTCTTTTGATTCATCGGACTCGGAATTTTTTGATGAACTCAACACAACTTTCCTAAGTTTTTCCATAGCCTGCGCCACGTCGATAGGTTTTGCAATGTGATCATTCATTCCTGCATCTTTAGCCGCCTGTATGTCTTCGCTAAAAGCGTTTGCTGTCATCGCTATAATAGGAACTTTTGCAAGCCGCTCGTCTTCCAATTCGCGAATTTTTCTTGACGCCGTGTAGCCGTCCATTATCGGCATTTGCACATCCATAAGGACAACGACGTATTCACCGCTTGACGCCGCAACTTTTTCAACCGCTTGCTTGCCGTTCTCCGCCACGTCGACGATAAAGCCCACGTCTTCCAAAATCATTTTTGCAATTTCTCTGTTAACTTCAATGTCATCAACCAAGAGCAAGTGAAGTGAATCAAAACTTACCTCATCAACTTGTTCATTTTCGCTTAAACTGTTTTCAAATGATTTGTCCGAAAGTTTAAAGCTGACGTTTATGATAAACTCCGTGCCTTGATTGGGCGCGGTTTCAACTTCGATAGTGCCGCCCATCATGTCGACAATGCTTTTGGTAATTGCCATGCCCAAGCCCGTGCCTTGTATGCCGCTTACGGTGGACGTTCGCTCGCGTTCAAACGCATCAAAAACTTTCGCCTTAAACTCCGCCGTCATGCCAATGCCGCTGTCCTTCACGCGCAATTCATAGTTGCCGACGTTATTTTCCGCGTCGCCGATTTGTGTAAGTTTCACGCTAATTTTTCCGCCGTTGGGAGTGAATTTATATGCGTTGCTAAGTAGATTTAAAATTACTCTGTTCAAACGATTTTTGTCACACAAAACGTACGGATTTTTTATCTGCGAAGTGTCAACGGAAAAATCTATTTCCTTGCCTTGCATTTGGGTATCGAACATGTCGTAAATTTCAGCCATTGACTTTTTTAAATCCATGTCGATTGGATCGAGTTCCATTTTTCCGCTTTCGATTCGGCTCATATCGAGTATGTCATTAATCAGCGAAAGAAGATGTTGACTTGAACTTTCAATCTTCGTCAAAAAATTTTTAATCTCCGTCGCCGAAACATTTTTACGTTTAGCCAAATCAATGTAACCGATTATCGCATTCATCGGCGTGCGAATGTCATGGCTCATGTTGGAGAGGAATTGAGATTTTGCCTTGCTGCCTTCTTCTGCGCGAATTTTTGCGGCGATAAGTTCAGCCTGTTGCTTTTTCAACTCCTCTTGTTGACTGTTGATAGTTTCTAAATTTTCTTGAAGGCGTATCGTGTAAGCGCGTTGAGTTTGAGAATTTCTGTACTGCAAGAAAATGTAAATGAAGAGTAAAAACAAGACGCCGACGCTAAGCGCAATGGAACTTGCAAGCCAAGGACGACTTTTTATCATTTGTGCAAGAGTTATATTTTCGTAGCGTTGGCTGATCCATTTTTGATCAAGCTCATCTAAGACGCCTTCCTGTTGCATTTGTATCAGCGAGGCGTTTACCTTCACGCGCAACATGGTATCTTCCGGATGCATTGCCAGCGTGCCGTAAACATGCATGACGGCGTAGCTTGGAAAAAATTCATCGAGGTGATATCTTTCCAGAAAAACATTTCCAATTTGTATTGGGCAAAGTGCAAATTCGTATTCGCCGCGCTTCAGTTCGGAAAAAATTGCGTCGTAAGTGGGAAGGTAAGCTACTTCGTCATCGAGACCGAGTCCCGGCATTTTGTGCAACGAGGCAACGCGCCGCCCGTAAAGATCAGCCACAGAGGAAATTTCTTTTTTGCCGTAAACCACGTATTGTTTTTCAGTCGTGGGAAGGGTAGCTATTACATTCGGATTATTTACTATCATGTCCGATTCCATGTTCATGATAATATCTGCGCGTCCCTCTTCAAATTCTTTTTGAACTTCGGCTGCCGTCATCAATCGCAAATCCAAATTCATTTTCATTCGGTTGGCAATTTCATTCATCATCTCAACATCGAGCCCGGCGTAATTTCCGTTTCCGTCGACGTACGAATACGGTTCGTAGTCAATTTTCGTGACGACGTGCAAAGTTTTTTGGAAAGTGTTTTGCGCTTGAATTTCGACTGTCGGCTTGGGCTTGAACACGTCGAAAACGATTAAGTATGTCACGACACAAATTAAAAGCACGATAACGGACAGAACCACAGCTGCCGTTATAACTCTGTTCTTTTTTTCAAAATATCTCGTCTGAATTTCTACAGGTGGCGGTTTATCCATCGCGCGCGCTTCCTTCTAAAAAACTGAAATTATCATGCTGTGAAAATCCCCGCTTGAGGGCAGGGAACGAATAATTTTTCAATTCTCGTCGGCGTCGGTTATTGCCTCTTTGATTTTTCTCAATCGCCTGCGATTCTTACTTAAATTCATTGAATAACAACGCAACAAACTCACGATCTCTTCAAAAATTTCCTGTGCATCAAGTTTCACCGAGCCGACTTCACTCATCACGACAATTTCACAGTTGTACTTTTGAAACAAGTGCTGAAAAAAATCAAAGCCGACACGCGAAAGGCGATCCTTGTAATTGACAACGACTCTTTCGATTTTTCCTTCGATAACTTCATCAAGCATTTCAAAAAAATCATTTCGTTTTTCAAAATTTATTCCGCCGGACGTATCCGAATAAATATCCGCAATTATGTAACCGTTGGCAAAGCAAAATTGTTTGAGACTTTCAATTTGATTTTCCAAATCAGATTTTTGCTTGGAGGTTGAAACTCTGGCGTAAATTACAGTTTTTCTTTTAATCCCTTTGTTCAAAAATTTATAAACGTCTTCTTCGTTGTAGTCATAACGCTTGTTTGGCAAAACATTAACTCGAATGATTCCTTCTTTGACATACTTGGTTAACGTCGGTCGCGTTATTCCCAAAAGTCTGAGCACATCCTTAGCTAACATAAGCTTTCACCTCCTGCGAAGGATTTTAACATTACAATAATTGAGTGTCAATCGCTTTTAACGTTTTTAACATGTTTAAGAGCCGGTCTTTAGCAAACGCGTTCCAACTTGACACGGTAATTGCTTTTGAGTAAAATCCAACTAAAAATTTTCACAAAAATGTATGGGGAGAAGGACAGACGTGTTAAAAAAAATTACCAGCCTGTGTATCGCGGCGGGCATCGCGTTAGCTTCGGTAATGCTTAGCGGTTGCGGCGCGGACGACGGCAAAAAAGAAGGCGGAAAAAATTTAAGCAACAAACTTGTCATTTACACTTCAATGAAAGAATCTTTAATCGGCGGAATTGTCGACGGTTTCAAAGCGAAATATCCTGACATTGACGTAGATTATCAGTCGGCGGGCGCGGGAAAAATCATGGCTAAGCTTGAGGCAGAACAGCAAAGCGGTCACATCATGGCGGACGTCATCTGGACGAGTGAAGTTCCGGATTTTTATCAAATGCGCAATGACGGAATGCTTGAAAAGTATCAGCCAACCGTATTGGACGAAATTTTAAATCCCTTCGATGATTACGACGGCTCATTCACGGCGGCACGTCTTGGGACGTTGGGTATCGTGATAAATACTGAAAAAGTTTCTACGCCGCCGGCAGGTTGGGAAGAAATTGCGACAAGTCCCACATACAAGGACGCTTTCGGAATTGCCGACCCCGCGCTTTCAGGTACGGCTTACATGAGCGTGGCACTTCTTGAAAAACAATTTGGTTGGGATTACTTTATTCGTCTTCACGACAACGGCGCGATTAAAAGCAAAGGTTCGGGGCGCGTGGTTGACGACACGGCTAACGGCACATTGAATGCTTGTCTCGGCGTCGATTACATAACCGCCAACAAAATTGATAAGGGCGCGCCGCTCAAAATGATTTACATGCCGGAAAGTATCATGATTCCCAGTCCCGTTGCAATTTTCAAAGACTCTGAACACAAAGAGGCGGCAAAAAAATTTGTCGATTACGTTTTGTCCCAAGAGGCTCAACAGAAAGTTGCAAACGCCGGTACAGTTCCCGTTCGTACTGATGTGACAATGCCGGAAAGATATAATTTGCCGACGCCGGAACAGGCAATGCAAAACAGCATAAAAATTAATTACGTTGAAATTCTTCCGCACAAGGAAGAAAATATCCGTAAGTTTTCCAACCTTTTTAAGTGAGTAGAAAATTCCATCGATCCATCGATCCATTGATCTATCGATCCATCGATCTAAAATAGGAGAGTATGAAAAATGAGAAGTGACGTAGTAAAAAAAGGCGCGACGCGTTGCGCACACAGATCCCTTTTCCACGCAAACGGTTTTGGCGCAGAAGAACTTTCACGCCCGCTGATTGGCGTCTGCAATTCATTCAACGAAATTATTCCAGGTCACATGCATTTGAAGTCCATAACAGAGGCGGCAAAGTTGGGCGTCGCGGCGGCGGGCGGCACTCCAATAGAATTTCCCGCAATAGGAGTTTGTGACGGCATCGCAATGGGGCACACGGGGATGAAATATTCTCTGGCTAGCCGTGAACTTATCGCAGATTCCATTGAGGCTGTGACAATGGCAAGCGGATTCGACGCGCTGATTTTAATTCCGAACTGCGATAAAGTTGTACCCGGCATGCTTATGGCGGCGGCGCGATTGAATATCCCGTCGATTATCGTAAGCGGCGGTCCAATGTTGGCGGGAAGATTTCACGGGCGAAATATCAGCGTAAGTCAATCTTTCGAGGCGGCAGGAAAATTTGCGGCGGGGCAAATGTCTTTGGAAGAGATGACGGAGCTTGAGTCGAAAGCATGTCCAGGTTGCGGCTCATGCGCGGGACTTTTCACGGCAAATACGATGAACTGTCTTAGCGAAGCGTTGGGCATGGCGTTGGCTGGAAACGGAACAATTCCTGCCGCGTACAATGGCGCACGTTTAATTTTGGCGAAACGCGCCGCAAAAGTTTTGTTGGACATGCTCAAGAAAAATATTCGCCCGCGTGACATTTTGACAATGAAGGCGTTTGAAAATGCAATTACGGTTGACATGGGCATTGGCGGTTCGTCGAATACAGTTTTGCATTTAACGGCGATTGCCAACGAAGTCGGAATAAAAATTCCTGCGACGCTGTTTGATGAAATTTCTGCGCGGACGCCGTACATCACGAAACTTAGCCCCGCAGGAACGAATCACATGCAAGACCTTGACGAGGCGGGCGGAATTTCTGCGGTTATGCATGAACTTTCAAAGAAAAATTTAATCCACCTTGACGCATTGACGGTTGAAGGGACGATTGGCGAACGTATCGAAGGCGCGGAAATTGAAAATCCCGAAGTGATTCACAGCGTCGATAATCCGTATCGTGCGACGGGCGGCATTGCGATTTTGCAAGGTAATCTTTGCCCTGATTATGCCGTTGTGAAGGCGTCGGCAGTCAAAGAAGACATGCTCGTTTACAAGGGAACGGCGCGCTGTTTCAATTCCGAAGAAGACGGCGTCAACGCGATTATGGAAGGAAAAATTCATGACGGCGACGTTGTTGTTATTCGCTACGAAGGACCGAAGGGCGGACCGGGCATGCAAGAAATGTTGAATCCTACGGCTGTCATCACGGGCATGGGTTTGAAGGTCGGTTTAATCACGGACGGAAGATTTAGCGGCGCAAGTCAAGGCGCATGCATCGGGCACATTTCACCGGAGGCAATGGAAGGCGGCGTTATCGCGCTGATTGAGGACGGCGATATAATTTCAATCGACATTCCGAACAGAAAATTGGAACTTGAAGTCAGCGACGAGGAACTTGCCAGACGTCGCGCTAATTGGGTTAAGCCTGAACCGAAAATTAAGACGGGCTATCTTGCACGCTACGCAAAACTTACAACTTCTGCGTCGACGGGCGCGGTTGTCATTTAAAAATCTAAAACTAAAAGCTAGAAGTTAAAAAGGAAGTGAGAGAAATGTTGTTGAATGAAGCTTTGAATCGTGACTACGAAATTATCGGAGGCGAAAAATTTATGGCACCAATGCCAAGACTTAATCACAGCGGCATAGTTCTGCGTTTAGCCGCAAGAATTTTTAATTACATTGACCTTAATAAGTACGGCTATGTTTTCACCGACAATGTTGACGTGCATTTTCCCGACGGAAACCTTCTCGATCCGGATTTGGTTGTTGTCACTAAAGAAAATGAAAAAATCCTTGATTGGGGGGGTGCGATTTATGGCGTACCCGACATGGTCGTTGAAGTTTTGTCGCCCTCCACTCGCACGAGAGATTTGACGATTAAGAAAGACATTTACGAATCAAACGGCGTTAAAGAATATTGGATTGTCGATCCGTACATGAGAACCGTCGACGTTTACATTTTGCGCAACGGCAAGTACGAACTTGACGGCTCTTATACAAAATTTGATTCTTACGAATGGGAAAATCTTAGCGACAAAGAAAAAGCCGAATACAAGTCCGAGATTAAAGTTTCAATCTTTGAAGATTTATTCATCAAGGTTGACGACATTTTCTCTTGGGGCTACGAAGACTGAAAGGAGAATTTTATGGTCGATACGCCTTTTTTTTCAATTATCGTTCCTGTCTACAACGCCGAACGTTACATAAGAATTTGCATCAACAGTATCTTGGAGCAAACTTTTAAAGATTTTGAAATTATAATCGTTGACGACGCCTCAACAGATAATTCTTACAAAATTTGCAAAGAACTTTACGGCGAAAATGAACGCGTTAAACTTTTTCGCCACAAAAAAAATTTGGGCTTTCCTTCATTCGGCAGAAACGAGGGAATTGAAAAAGCTCGCGGCGAATACATTTGGTTCGTTGACAACGACGACGCAATATTGCCCAATGCTCTTGAAAAATTGCACAAAGCCGCGCAACTTGACGGAGGAGTAGACGCAATTCATTTGCTTGGGCGTTACACCACTCCTCAGGACGACGACAAGCCAATTAATTTAACCGAATTAACTTTGCACTTGGAGAATAGACCGGAAGGTTTTTTAGATGAGAATATTGAGAAAAGGTTAACTGAAAATTGGGCTACTAATAGAATTTGGCTTGCTACTTGGATGGGTTGCTATAAACGGAAATTTTTGAATGAAAATAAAATCAGATTTTCCCATCAGCGCGGTGAGGATGTTCCCGTTGCCTTTGCAGCAATGTGTTTTGCAAAAAAATATTTTATGTTGAGAGATTCGGTTTATATTTGGCGTCAACTTGAAGAATCACTGTCTCATCAAAAAAATCTTGCTCAACTTCGCAACTGCATATTCAGCATATCCAAATGTGCTGTCCAAATTTCAGAATACATTTTGCGTATTCCGCAAATTCGTGATAACCGGATATTAAGGGAACAATGCATGATACAAAGCATCACGAATCACTTTCATGAAGTGATATTTCCGCTTTACAACAGCGGGCAAGTTTCGCCTGAACTGGATCAAGCTGTTTATGAGGCACTGCTTCCAATTTTTGGAGAAAATACTACACTCTTTAAATACTTTTTTCATGGATTCAATACGATGTGGCGTCAGGTGAATATTTTGGCGCAACAAAATTATTTATTGCGGCAAAAAGACGAGCTCATTGCGCAGCAGAGCAAATTACTTGAACAGATGAACTCTTTGCTGGCACAACAAAACCTTAGCGAATGAATTTAACGGAGTGATTAATTTTTGGAAAATCCTACTGAAACTTTGATTCAACAAAACAAATTGCTTGAAGGACAAAACAAATTACTTGGACAAATAAACGACTTACTGACGCGGCGAAAATCTCCTTCCAAAGAAATTTTCGTGGACAATATCGACCGTGACGAAATGCGAAACGGTTTTTTGGTGACAAGTCACAGGAAAAAACTTTGGAATGTACAAATTGGACTGATAAACGAATTTGCTCGGATATGTAAAAAACATAATCTGACATGGTTTGCTTGCGGAGGGACGCTTTTGGGCGCGGCACGTCACAAAGGTTTCATTCCTTGGGACGATGACGTTGATGTTGCGATGATGCGCCCCGATTACAATAAATTTCTTAGCATTGCTGCGGAAGAAATTAAGTATCCGTACTTCTTAGACAACTGGTATAACTACACCATTGAGAGTGAAGAAATTCCCGAAGAAAAAAACGCTCCCAAATTTCAATACATTTCGCGTGAACTCGAAATGAAAAGACCAATGCGATGGTTTACGCAATGGCCCTCTTTTCGGATTCGCGATAGCCGCACAACATTTGCAGAGGGCGATTTTATCGGAGTAAACACAATACATCAGGGAATTTGGATCGACGTTTTTCCGTTTGACGTTATGCCGCCTTTTACAGAGGATAAACATAAGGCGAATTTTGAAACGGCACGAGAACTTTTAATGGCAACTGCCACGCCACGAGTAATAAAGCAGTTTATGGATAGTAAACAGCCACTTTTAATATCCTACGATGAATTGAATAAATTTCTCAAGCTCCCCTACAGGCAACGCGGTCTCCAATTTGACGCTTTTGCCGAAAAAATTTTCTTTCAATCTGAAAAAATCGGAGACATGAGAAATTACGCAATATTTGAGGGCTGTACGTATGACACAAAAGATTTTGAAAAGATCGTTCACCTGCCATTTGAAAATATTGAAATATGTGCGCCGTCGAATTGGGATAACGTTTTAAAAACTCTATACGGTAATTGGCATGAAATGAAAATAACTCACAACCATTCAATCGAATGGAGCGCGGATATTCCGTACAACGAATATTACAGAACTTCGGCGTACTTTAAATAAATTCACAAGGGAGACAAAATCATGAGTAACATTGCGCTCGTATTGGGCGGAGGAAGCGGAACAAGGATGCATCAGGATATTCCTAAACAGTTCCTGACAGTAAACGATTGCCCGATAATTATTTACACGTTGGAGGCCTTTCAGAATCATCCGGAAATTGACGCTATCGCCGTTGTCTGTCTCGATGGTTGGGAAAATGTTTTGAAAGCTTACGCTAGGCAATATGGAATAACAAAGTTAAACCACGTTTTCAATGGCGGTAACACTGTTCAAGCATCCATCCGCAACGGTGTGTTTGAATTACACGGGGGGGGGTGTACGCTGACGACGATATTGTCATAATCCATGACGGCATCCGTCCGATAGTTGACATCGATGTTTTATCAAGCGTAATTGCGACCTGTAAAAAATATGGTAACGGCGTAACTTCTTTACCCTACAACGAGCAAATTTTCAGAAAGAAAGATGACATTTGCACGACAGAATATATTGTGCGTGATACTTTGCGCCGCGTTCAAACTCCGCAGGCTTACAAATTAGGCAAATTATTTTGGGCGTATACCGAAGCTTTCGAAAAGGGAATCGGTATTCACGGATCATCTTACACAAACACAATGATGGTAGACTTGGGCGAAACTTTATATTTCGCGGCCGGTTCAGAAAAAAATATCAAACTCACTACCATTACGGATATAGAAATTTTTCAATCATTATTGGAGGTCCAAAAACCTAAATGGCTTAGATAAATGAACCTCCAATTAGGGAGGTGAATTGCGGTTAATTTTTAGCCGCAACATTTATGAGCAACATTGCATTGGTTTTATCCGGCGGTACTGGTGCCAGAATGCATCAGGATATTCCGAAACAGTTTTTGACGATTAATGAACGTCCTGTCATTATACACACTTTGGAAGTTTTTCAAAAACACCCCGAAATTGACGTTATCGCAGTCGCTTGCCTTGAGGGTTGGGAAAATTTCCTTTGGGCTTATGCAAAACAATTCAACATTACCAAATTGAAACACGTTGTACGTGGCGGTGAGAACTGTCAAGCGTCGTCAAGAATCGGTTTGTACGAACTTGAGAAACATTACAAGGCTGATGATGTTGTTTTGATTCATGACGGTATTCGTCCGCTTTTGCCCGCCGAAATGATTTCCGATTGCATTATGACGACGCGAAATTACGGCACAGCAATTTGTGTAGTTCCATGCACGGGGACAATGATGGAAACGGAAGACGGCGTTACCTCGAAGAGTCATTATCCGCGTGAACATTTAAAGAGCGGTCAAACTCCCAACGGCTTTATGCTCGGGGAAATTTGCGATATTCACAGACGCGCACTCGAAAAGGGCATTACAAATTCTATCGGTTCTCATACGTTGATGTTGGAACTTGGCAAGACCGTTCGCCTGTATTACGGTTCGGAAAAAAATATTAAGCTCACTACAGTTGAAGATATTGAAATTTTCAAGGCACTGCTTGTCGCAAAGAAAACCGATTGGTTGAAATAGGCGGTGAGTGCTGTGCTTGAGGAACTGAAAAGGCAAGTTTACGAAGCAAATATTTTGTTGCCGAAATATAATCTTGTGAAATTTACTTGGGGAAATGTTTCAGGCATTGACCGAGCAAGAAAAATTTTTGCCATTAAACCTTCGGGCGTTGAATACGAATCAATGACGCCGAATGATATTGTGCTTGTCGACCTTGACGGAAATGTAGTTGAAGGAAAATTGAAACCGTCTTCAGACACTGAAACGCATAGAGTTTTGTACAAAAATTTTCCTAGTATCGGCGGAATATGTCATACTCATTCAAATTGGGCGACGATTTTTGCGCAAGCGGGAAAAAATATTCCTGCTTACGGAACAACGCATGCTGATGACTTCTACGGAGAAATTTCTTGCACGCGCGATATGACTGATGAAGAGATTAAAAACTCTTACGAATACAACACAGGCGCTGTTATCGTCGAACTTTTTCAAAAACGCGCCATAAATCCTGAACAAATTCCCGCCGTTCTTGTCAAAAATCACGGACCTTTTACGTGGGGAAAAAATTCTGTGGACGCTGTGTATAAAGCCGTAGTTTTGGAAGAAGTCGCAATGATGGCGTTGCACTGCAAAATTTTGGACGCCAACCTTCCGCCAATGTCACAAACACTTCTTGACAAACATTTTCTGCGCAAACACGGGGCGAACGCTTACTACGGACAATAAAAATTTTTTCGGAAGGAGATGAACTCCATGCTTAACGACGCGCTTCTCTATGAATCTTATGAGATTATCAGAGGTGAAAAAATTATGGCACCGTCAGCGGGAGCTTACCATAATAACGTTATGGGCGGACTTTATATTCGTATCGGGCTTTATGTTCGTACGCGGAGGAATGGCTATGTTTTCACTGACAGCATGGATGTTCATTTGCCCGACGGAAATTTGGTCAAGCCTGATTTGACCGTAATTAAATCCGAAAATGCCGCCATAATTAATTGGCAGAAATCAATTAACGGCACGCCCGATATGGTTGTTGAAGTTCTTTCGCGCTCAACAAAAAATAAAGATTTGACGATTAAAAAAGATATTTACGAAGCCAACGGCGTCAAGGGGTATTGGATTGTCGATCCTTGGGCTAAAAGCGTTGCGGTTTATCTCCTGCGCGACGGAAAATTTCAATTTGAACACGAATATTTTAAATGCGACGCTGACGAATGGGACAGTTTCGATGAAGAAGAAAAAGCCGCCTATAAACCCGAAATTAAAGTTTCAATCTTCGACGATTTATTTATCAAGGTCGACGATATTTTTTCTTGGGGCTACGATTTCTAATTTTTGGAGTGATTCCGAATGCTTAACGACGCGCTTTTCTATAATCTTTACGAAATTATTGAGGGGGAAGAATTTATGGCACCTGCAGCACCGCTTGAACACAGCAGTTTTATTGTTGAACTTGCGACTACGATTAAACTTTATTTGCGCCGCAATAATAGCGGCTACGTTTTTCCTGATGACGTTGACGTTCATTTGCCGGACGGAAATTTTTTCAAGCCCGATTTGGTCGTTGTGACGAAAGAAAATGCGGCAATTCTCAATCGTCGAAATGCAATTTACGGCGTCCCCGACATGGTTGTTGAAGTTCTTTCGCGTTCGACTAAAAAACGTGACCTTACCGTAAAAAAAGATGCTTATGAAAAAAACGGCGTCAAGGAATATTGGATTGTCGATCCGCTCTATCAAAGTATCGACGTTTACATTTTGCGCGACGGAAAATTTCAACTCGACGGCGAATACACCCACTACGAAGAAGACGACGTCGAATGGGTTCATATGTCCGAAGAAGATAAAGCCGCCGTTAAATCGGAAATAACTTTGTCGATTTTCCCCGACCTCACAATTAAACTTAGTGAAATTTTTGTTTGGGCAAAAGATTTTGGATATTAGGAGAATTTATGTACATCAATCACGAAATTTATAAGGCTGACATTGACGCGACGGCAAATGAAAATCTTGACTGGAACAAACTGCGCGGAAAAAGTTTGTTGCTCACGGGCGCAACGGGACTTATCGGCACGATGATTATCGATGTGCTGATGAAAAAAAATCATGACGAAAATTTAAACGTCACGATTTACGCCGCCGGGCGCAATGAAAAAGTTGCCGCGCAGAGATTCGCTGATTATTGGAACGACAAAAATTTTAATTTCGTCAAAATGAACGTCAACGAGCCGATTAATCAAAATTTTTCCGTCAACTTCATAATTCACGCCGCAAGCAATACACATCCCGTGCTTTATTCGACTGACCCTGTCAACACGATGATGGCAAATATTTTTGGAACGCACAATTTGCTTGAATACGGTTTGAAATGTGACTTGGAGAGATTTTTATTTCTGTCTTCAGTTGAAATTTATGGCAAGGCGTTAAATCCTGACGAAGATGTTTTTGACGAAAAATATTGCGGTTACATTGACTGCAATACTCTCCGCGCAGATTATCCCGAAAGTAAACGCGCGAGCGAAGCCCTTTGCAATGCGTACATAAATCAGCATGGCGTTGACGCGGTAATTGCCCGTCCTTGCAGAATTTACGGCGCGACGATGCGTCTGGACGACAGCAAAGCTATGTCCGAATTTATAATGAATGGTGCACGCGGGGAAAATATTATTTTGAAAAGTCAAGGCTTGCCAAAATTTTCTTACTGCTACGTCGCCGATTGTGTGACGGGAATTTTTTACACGTTGCTGAAAGGAAAATGCGGCGAAGCTTATAACATTGCCGATTCAAGTGAAATTTTAACGCTTAGAGAAATTGCCGAATACATCAGCGAAATTTGCGGCACGAAAGTTATTTTTGAGTTGCCCGACGAAATTCAATCGCGCGGTTTTTCAAAATCTGTTCGCGCCATTTTAACCAACGACAAATTGCGCGGGCTCGGCTGGACGCCAAAGGACGATACACGCTCCGGCGTCAAGAAAACTATTGACATTGTCAAAACGATTTTGTAGAATCAAAAAAAATTTTTGCGGGGAAGAGTAAATGGAGACAGAAACTTTTGACTTGGACGAAAGCGAACTTTACATAGGTTTTGTTGGCGGCGGCGCGTTGACTGAATCAATCATAAACGCGATACGCGGGACGCTGTTGCCGTCGGGAAATATTTTTGTCTCCGATCACAAGCGCAAACGTTGCACTGAACTTACCAGCCGCTACAGAGTAAACGCTTCCGTAGGCGTCGATCCGTTCATTGACAAAGTTAAGTTGCTTGTGGTTGCCGTCAAGCCGAAAGACGCGCCCTCCGCCTTCGCTGAAATCAGAAATAAAATTACGCTGAACACTGTAATAATTTCCGTCATTGCGGGATTGAAAATTGAGTTGCTGGAAAAATTTTTTCCGCACAGCACGATAGTTCGCGCCATGCCAAACGTACCAATTTTAGTCGGCGAAGGAATGACAGCGTACACAATCAACAGACAAGCCGTTCCTTCCGACAGAAAACTTGTAGAACAGTTTTGGGCGTCAATCGGCAGAGCGATAGAGCTTGAAGAAAAATTCATGGACGCAGTGACAGGCTTAAGCGGTTCCGGTCCTGCCTACGCCTTCTTGATGATTGACGCGCTTTCGGACGGAGGAGTTGCCGCAGGACTTTCACGCGCCGCCGCCATCGAACTCGCCGCACAAACTTTATTGGGCGCGGCAAAAATGGTTTTGGAGACGGGCGAACACCCCGCCGCACTTCGTGATAAAGTTACAAGTCCCGCCGGCACAACGATTGAAGGCATAAGAGTTTTAGAAAAAAATGGAGTACGTAGCGCGTTGATTGAAGCGGTGCTTGCCGCTACGGAAAAATCTCGCTTACTTGGCGGAGGTTGATGAAATGTCTGCAAGAATTTTATACGGAAAAGATTTTGCCGCACAAATAAAAGAATCTGCGCGGGTTGAAATTGAATCGCTCAAAAATAAATTTGGCGTGACGCCTGGACTTGCCGTCGTGATTGTCGGAGAAAATCCCGCGTCTCAAGTTTACGTTCGCAACAAGCACAAAACTTGCGTGGAACTTGGAATAAATTCTACGGTCGTTGCGATGCCGGAAACTTCGACTAAAGAAGATTTACTCGCGAAAATTGACGAACTCAACGCGGATAAAAATGTTAATGGAATTTTGGTGCAACTGCCATTACCCGCCGAAATTAAAGCGCACTCCGAAGAAATTTTAAATCGGATAGATCCGCTGAAAGATGTTGACGGATTTCATCCCGTGAATGTCGGCAAACTGGTGACGGGAAGTCCCGCGCTCGTTCCGTGCACTCCTGCGGGTTGCATTGAGATGCTTGACCTTGCGGGAATTAAGATTGACGGCAAGCGTGCAGTCATAATCGGGCGCAGTAATATTGTCGGCAAGCCGATGTTACATCTTTTAATGGCGCGGCATGCGACGGTTACCGTTTGTCATTCGCACACAAAAAATTTGGCAGACGTGACGCGCGAGGCAGAAATTTTAGTGGCGGCTATGGGCAGACCAAAATTTGTGACGGCTGACATGATTCGTGAAGGCGCGGTAGTCATTGACGTTGGGATAAACAGAATTGCGCCAAAAAAATTAGTTGGCGACGTAGATTTTGATGCGGCGGTAGAAATTGCCGGCGCGATAACTCCCGTGCCTGGTGGCGTCGGTTTGTTGACTGTTGCCATGCTCATGAAAAACGTCGTCACGGCTACTAAATTACAATTAAAAATTTCCTGAAAACTACCAGCTACAAGCTACAAGCTAAAGGCTAAAGGCTAAAAGGTTGAGATTGAAAATGTTTTTGTTATACGTATTCGGATTTTTGGCGTTGATTATCGCATTGTCTTTAATCGGCGTCAGTTTTTTATTGGACGGGCAAATTAAACGGCGAATCTACAAAATTATTTTGTTCATCGACGTGGCAATTATCGTATTGATGTTTGTCGGCTTTGCAATTCGCGCAAATTTGCCGAATGAACTTGTCGACGCCTTCGGAAGTTTTTCAGCAGTTTTTTTCTTGACGCAATTTTCCTGCGGCGTGCTCACCATAATTGCCGTAGCGGTTCGCGCAGTCCACAGAAAATTTCACAAGGCAACACCATTCAGCCCCGAACGTCGACGAGTTTTATCATACGGCATGATTTATCCGCTAATGTCGTTGGCAATTTCACTCTACGGAAACAGAATCGAACGTTTCGACGTGACGGACAGATTTTTCGACATTCCCGTAAAAAAATTGCCGCCTGAACTTGACGGCTTTACAATCGCGCAGATTAGTGACGTTCACATTGGACCATATTTTTCTTTGGAGCGGCTGGAACTTGTGCTGAAAAAAATTGCGGCGGCGAAACCGGATTTGCTCGCGATAACGGGGGATATTTTTGACAACGTCGCGATGAATCCTTCGGCAATTAAACTCGTCGACAGTTTCACGGACAAATTTAAATTCGGAATTTGGTATTGTCATGGAAATCATGAACATCACAGGGGAATTTCCGCGATTGAAACGGAATTGACGCGGACAAAAATTCATTGGCTTGTAAATCGTTCGGAAAAAGTCACGGCGAATTTGTACATGCTCGGCGTTGATTATCCTTCGTCGTCACCGGTGATGAGTTCGGGCGGGCGCGGCGAAATGGACAAAGTTTTTGAGAATCAGAAACGCGAATTTGTCACGAAGGCATTGGAGGGCGTCCCCTACGATTCGGTTTGCGTTTTACTGGCGCATCATCCGGAGTTCATTGACGACGGCGCGGAAAAAAATATTCCGTTGACTTTGACGGGGCACACTCACGGCGGACAATTCGGTTTGCTGGGCTATTCACTCCTGCCGCTTTTCAAGTACACGCGCGGAATGTTCGTCCACGAAGATTGTTTTGGTTACGTCAACACGGGCTTGGGAAGTTGGTTTCCTTGCAGAATTGGTTGCCCGCCCGAAATAGTTTATTTTACGTTGAGAAAAAAAGTTTAGTAGGAAAGAATAACCATCGATCCATCGATCCAAAAAAAATAGCGTCATTGAAAATTTCTGACGCTACTTTTTTTTTACCGTTCAATAAAAAACTTTTCTGCAATTTCATCTGGGATTGTAAATTCTCCAAGCTCATCTACGTACCTCGACGCGACGCCGTGAAAGTCACTTCCGCCGCCAACCATTAAATTGTATTTCTTAGCCATGCTCAAATATTTTTGTGTTTCAATCGGCTTGTGAATTGGATAATACGCCTCGATAGCGTCAACCTTGTTGCAAATTTTTTCAACAAGCTCGTCATCGCCAACAAGTGAAGGATGTGCAAGCATTGCCACGCCGCCGGCGTTGCGAATAACCGTTATAATCTCTTCGACCGTTGGAAAATATCTTGGCGCGTATGCGGGCTTTCCCTTGCCCAACATTTTTTCAAATGCCTCGCGGATGTTTTCAAATATGCCTTTCTTTACCAAAGCACGGGCAATGTGCGCTCTGCCGATTGTTCGACTGCTGCCCGTCACTTGCAAAACGTCCGCTTCCCGAATATTATATTTTCGTTTTTGAAGATTGCGAATCATCTCTGTAAAACGAATCCAGCGCGCCTCCATAATTTCATTTATCATGTCGGAAAGTGCGCCGTTATAAATGTCGATGTTGTAACCAACTATGTGAACGTCGTGATTCAAATCAAGTGCGCTGAATTCGACGCCAAAAATAATTTTCAAACTCCTATCTGAACTAATTCCGTTCTCATAAATGTACCTGACACCGTCAACGGTATCGTGGTCTGTTATGGCAAGGTATTTAAGACCAACGTTTTTTGCCTTGTCTAAAAGTTCTTCGGGTGTTAAACTTCCGTCTGAAAAATTTGTATGAGTGTGCAAATCACTTGCCATGCGTCAACTACCTCACTTTAGGAGAAACTCCTCCTGTTAATCAGCGTGGCTCGACAATGAGTTTAATTGCAGTGCGCTCATTACCGTCAATCTCAATGTCCGTGAATGCAGGGATGCAAATAAGATCCACGCCGTGCGGTGCGACAAATCCTCGCGCGATGGCAACAGCTTTAACCGCCTGATTTAACGCACCTGCTCCTATCGCCTGCATCTCCGCTATCCCACTTTCTCGAATCACGCCCGCAAGAGCACCTGCGACCGAATTGGGATTGGATTTAGCCGATACTTTCAGGATTTCCATGACGCCGCCTCCTTAATGTAAAATTTTTTGTTTGAATTTTCTCAACAGTTAATTCGTCAACCAACAAAAAAATCCTGCACTAAACCCTTAATTTTTGGCGACAATGTACATACAAATTATTTTAATTTCCAACAAAAGTTATACGTTCTATCTTTGTCGGCAAATTATTTTTGTCATCAATTTCAATGACAACCGCACAATAAATGTACGGCGGCGTTTCGGCAACTTCAAACCTCAACGGAAAACCGGTCAAGAATTGTTTCAGCACCGGTTCGATTTTCACGCCGATAACCGAATCACGAGAGCCGACCATTCCCAAATCGGTGATGTATGCCGTGCCGTTTGGCAAAATCCGTTCATCAGCCGTCTGCGTGTGCGTGTGCGTGCCTACAACCGCCGTAACTTTTCCGTCAAGAAAATATCCCAGTGCCAACTTTTCCGACGATGCTTCAGCATGAAAATCCACCAAGATGATGTCACATTCGCGCCGAATTTTTTTCACAATTTCTTCCGCGATAGTGAAGGGATTGTCAATCGGCGGCATGAAGACGCGACCCAATAAATTTATCACGCCAATATTTTTTGAGCGGTGCGGATAAATGCAATAACCTTTGCCCGGTAAAGTTTCGGAATAATTTGCAGGGCGAATCAAAAAAGGTTCACGCTCCAAAATTTCAAAAATATCTTTCCTGTCCCAAACATGATTTCCCGTCGTGATTATATCCGCGCCGCCGGACAAAATTTCGTTTAGCGTCAACTCCGTCAAACTTTTTCCGTGCGCGGCGTTCTCCCCGTTGACAACTACCACGTCGATATTTTTTTCGCGTTTAATTTCC
>JAFSXD010000104.1 GCA_017444245.1 Selenomonadaceae bacterium
CATCGATCTATCGATCTATCGATCTAACAACTAACCCCTAAAATGTTTCAGAATATCGCTGATGATTTGCAAGGGCGACCAATCCGTAGTGTCGATAGTGTAATCCGCCTGCGCGTAATATTTTTGGCGTTTGGCTAAAAGTTCTTTGATAGTTTTTAATCTGTCGTTGTCACTGTCAAGCATTGGACGTTCGCCGCGCCGTTCAGTGCGATTAAAAATTTCTTCCGGCGTTGTAGTCAAGCAAACGAGCATTCCGGAATTTTTCAGCAGACGCAAATTTTCTTCGTCTTGGACAGTGCCGCCGCCCGTCGCCACAACTAAATTTTTTCGTTGGGAAATTTCAGCAACGGCTTTTTTTTCGAGCTCACGAAAATATTTTTCTCCGTGCAACTCAAAAATTTTCGGAACGGAAAGCCCAGTGTCCTGTTCGATTTTCTGATCCAAATCGACGAATGCACGCCCCAACTTTTCCGCCAAAAGTTTACCGAGACTTGTCTTGCCCGTCCCCATAAACCCAATTAATATTAAATTGTTCTTCATTTCTATTTCATACCTGCGTAAAAAAAACTTCGCAATTCGTCAAAAATTTTTGTGGCGTTGCTTCCAACACGAGCACGATAATTTTTCAAATTGTTCAGCGTGTCGCGGAGTGCATCGCCGCCAAATTTTTCCGTGAGCGCGTCCGCCATGACAATCGCCGCCATTGCTTCGCCGACAACCGCCGCCGCCCATATCGCGCAGGTGTCGCTACGTTCCTTGCTTGCAGTGACGGGCAATCGCGTTTCGATGTCGACGCTCCTAAGCGGTTTCATCAGCGTAGGTATCGGTTTCATTGCGGCGCGAATGATAATTGGTTCGCCGTTGCTCATGCCGCCTTCAATGCCGCCCGCCCGATTCGTTTTGCGGAAAAAATTTTTTTCTTTGTCGACAAAAATTTCGTCGTGCACTTCACTGCCGAACTTCTGCGCGTTGGAAAAAGCGTCGCCAATCTCAACGCCCTTGACTGCTTGAATTGACATGAACGCCGCCGCAAATTTCGCGTCAAGTTTTTTGTCCCATTGCGTGTGACTGCCCAGCCCCAACGGTGCGCCCTTGATTGTCACTTCAAAAATTCCGCCGACCGTGTCGCCCGCCGCCTTTGCCTCGTCGATACGACTTTTAATTTTTTCTTCGTCCAAAACTTTGCTTGAAATTTCTAATCCACATTCGCGCAGAAAAATTTTGCAAATCGCCCCCGCCGCAACTCTCATTGTCGTTTCGCGCGCGCTGGAACGTTCCAAAATGTCGCGAATATCTGCGCGGGAATATTTCAACGCGCCCGTTAAATCAGCGTGTCCCGGTCTGGCGTTGGTGACTTTTTCGCCGCAAGGTTTACCCTCCGCACTCATCTTTTTCGTCCAATTTTTCCAGTCACGATTTTTTACAATCAACGTTATGGGACTGCCAATCGTTTCACCAAAACGAATGCCCGACGCAAAAATAATTTTGTCCGATTCAATTTTCATTCTGTCGCCGCGCCCGTAACCGCCCTGTCGTCGTTTCAATTCCGCGTTGATAAATTCACTGCTGACTTTCAATCCGGCGGGTAGTCCTTCGACGATACAAATTAATTGTTCGCCGTGACTTTCGCCCGCGCTGATAAATCTCACGCCCAAAAAAATCAACTCCTTAATTAAGTCTATAATTTTTCGTGAAAGGCGTCAAGTTTGCAAAATTAAAACCCCTACGATTTTCACCGCAGGGATTTTTTTTCGTTCACACTTAACGATTAAAAATTTTTTGCAACGTCGAGAAATTCTTTTACCCGCGCAAAAACGTTTGAACCGGATTTACTTAGCATGCCGATTCGCTTGCCGACGCTGATAACTCTGTTGCCAAATTTTGTGTACTCGCTGAAGGAAACTTCGCCGTGCTTCGTCTCAATGCTGAAACATCTTTCGTCAATTTCCCTGATGTCGCTGTACTTGACAAAATTTTTTCCCGACGCTCCGCCCGTGCAAAATGAATCGACAGTCAACGCGAACCCGTCAGAAAAATCGTCGCGAATCATCAAGAAAATAATTTCAGATTCTTTGTACTTGCGTTGACAGCACACGTGAAGGGCAATTATTTTTTGTTCTTTGGTCAATTCATCGTAGGTTGAAATAACTTTGTTGTAGCGGTTAACAACTTGCCATTCGCCGTTCGTGCGGAAAATTTTTGCAACGAGTGCTTTCATCGCCTCAACGGGAGTTTCTTTCATGAACGGCAACTTGCAATTTTCAAAGACAAGATTTTTTGCGTCAAGGTCTTCCTGCGAATCCGCTTTGATTTTAATTTTTGGCGTGGACAAAACGCCGATATATTTTTTGTCAGCAACGCGAATGGGAACGGAAAAACTTTCACCGCAGAGATAAATTGTCGAATAGCCCATGTGCAACAAATTTGCAAGGTCATCTTGATTCAGCGCGGTAGTTTGAGCGTTGTTGATAACATTTTGGTCGTTTGTCATGCTTTCAAGAATTTCTTTTTTTTCGCGAATCCGCTTGTTAAATTCTAAATCCTCATCGCATTCCACATCGAGCGCGGCACAAAGTTTATGTGTCAAATTTTTATCGTCGGCGGAAATTTTTTCAATGGCGTCTGCTTCGTCGTCATAAAATCTGTCAACGAGCCAATTCAAAAGTTCGCCGCTTTTAAAGTACGTGATGACTTCTTCCAAATTGAAATTTTCGCGAAGTTCCTCAAGGGTTTTCACTTCAATGCCGTTTAGTACGATTGCGAAAGTTTTTTTAGCCACGCGAGCACCTCCAAAGATTTTATTCATTATGCCACTCTATTTATTGGAATGTCAATCGTTAGTTAGATTGCTAGGTTGACAGATCGCCAGATCGCTAGGTTGGCAGATCACTAGCTAACTAGCGATCTAACGATCTAGCGATCTCATTCCCCGTAAGCATGCTTGCTCAAAACAATTATCGGCGGAGTCTGAAGGCGTTTTGCGGCGGCAATTCCCGTGAACAAATTCCACCAGCGCGACAAGTCCGCAGTAAATTCTTCTTCCGTCGAAAAATATTTTTTTACCAATCCGACTTCACAGCCGATATTTTTTTCAACAGTCCCCGCCTTGTAGAAATTCAAAATATCTTCCGGCATCAATCCTTCTTCAATGAACGCGCGGAACAAATAATCATGGTACGGATATTTCAGCGGATCGCCCTTGCCCTCGTCAACATTCTGCGCGCTGGAAAGTTCTGCGCTCGGCACAATGTCAATAATTCCCTGCGGTATGACTTCTTGTTCAAAAATTTCTTTGTTGAGATAATTTGCCAGCGCGTAAATTTGGAACTTCCACAAATCCGCCAACGCGCAGAGAAATCCCGCCGCATCACCGTACAACGTCGCGTAACCTATCGTCGTTTCGGCTTTGTTCGCGTTGCAAGTGAAGACGCCGCCGACTGCCGCCGCCACCGCCGCCAAAATTCTGCTGCTCCTGTCGCGCGCCTGAATATTTTCTTTCACGAAATCCGAAACCGTCAAGCGCATTGGCTTGTTGTCCCTCATGAACATCGTATCTTCCAACTGTTTGACCGTGCGTTCAACTGAATCTTGTATCGCCATGACGGCGTAGTTGCAACCGAGATTTTTTGCAAGCTGTCTGCTCAATCCCCGCGTCGTTGCCGTGTTGAAGACGCTGGGCATGTTCACCAGATAAATATTTTCTGCGCCCAAAATTTTTGTGTACAGTGCGGCGGCTACTGCTGAATCTATTCCGCCGGAAATTCCTATCACGACTTTTGAAATGTTTATCTGTTTCAAAAATTTTTCCACGCCATAATAAATTGCGCTGTAAATTTCGTCAATCTCTTCATTGTCGGCAAGCTCAAGAGCGGGCATTCGGTTGATATCTTCCAGATCAACTGTTTTCAAATCTTCCGCGTAAGTTTCTATTCCCTGAACAATTTTTCCTGCGGAATTGTAAACCGTGCTGTTGCCTTCGAACGTGTAAATAACTTTGCCGCTTGCCTGTATGCCTATCGTGTTGACGTAAATCAGCGGGCAATGTGATTGGCGTGCCTGCGCGGAAAATTTTTCGTCACGGGCTTTTGATTCACCGATTCTGAACGGCGTCGACGCGATATTTATGCGGAAGTCTACTTGTGCGTCGTCGAACTCTTCGCCGATATTGCATGCAACGTTGTAAACGTCCCCGTCGATTTTCAATTTGAAGACGGATTTTTTAACCGCGACCAACCTTTTATTTTGCACGACAATAATTTTGTCTGCGTGCCCGAAAATTACCGCGATCTTTGCGCTTGATTCGATAATTTTTTCAACCCACGCGTCGCAGTTATTCAAAAAAGTTTTTCGCCGCGCGTTCTCCCCAATAAATTTTCCGGCAATCGCATTCGCGGGAAAAATTACTACGTCCGCACCCTGTGACTTCGCCAACTGAATGAATATCATGATTTTCTCGGCGTTTAATTTCGGTTCGCCCGCTACAATTTCCATTTGGGCTAATGCTATTCTTGGCAAATTTTTTCCTCCTTCTGACAATCGATCTATCGATCCATCCCCGTCACTTTCGATTCAATGAAAGATATTTCCTGCGGCGTCAATTTATATTTTGCGTAAAGTTGCTTGTCAATCTCATGAATACTTTTACTCCAATCAATGTCACTCGACGGCGTGAAATCCTGCAACGGAACTTTCGCCCACTTCTCTGGTGTATTGTCTTGTGTAACCTTCAGAACGCCCAATAACGCCCTGCAAAACTTCGTTTTAATATATGCTATGCATGCCTCCGCTTCAGCGCGTGTATCGAACGCTCCGACCGTTATAAACGTCTCTGTGCAGCCGACAAGCGGCGTACCAACGAGCGGCGTACCAACGAGCGGCGTACTTATTACTTCTCCTATTGCGCCCGATCCGTTGGACTTTGGAACAAAGACTTTAAATTTTTCGTGTGATTTGGGTTTGGTTATCCAGTCACTGCGAAAATATTTGTAAACTCTTTCGCCGTTCTGTCGTCCCAAAATTTTTGTGTACTCGTGTCCGTCATCTGGTTTTTCATCAAAAAATAATTCGCTGAAATTATTCAGCAATGCTGTTGAAAAATCGTTTTGATGTCCTTGCGAAATTTTTTTGATTGCGTCGGGATTGTTTTCATGAAATTTTTTTGTCAGCCTGTAATTTGTTTGTCCAAAAATAATTTTGCTGAACGGCGAAAAATTTTCGTGTGAAGTGACTTTGTGGAGAATTGAATTTAATTCTTCAAAGGCAGTGAAAGTGTCAATCTTGCCGAAATTTTCATTGGCGTCGAAGAGAGAAATAGCGACGCCGCCTTTGATGTCAGCGGTGGGGAAAATTTTTCTGCTGTCAGGAAAATATTTGAGGATTTTAAAATGTTTGTCGTTCAAAATTTCTGCGTTAAAAGTCTTTGGAGTTGCACCGGCATTGAAAAGAAACCGCGCAGGATGAATCAAAGAAACTTTATCAGAAATTTTAAAAGCCGTGCGCAAAAATTCGTGATAAATCGGCGCGGCAAAATTGCCGTCATCGTTGGAAATTTGATAGGGAGGATTGCCAACGACAGCATCAAATTTCATCAGACCAACTCCTTTTCGCCAATTAGATTTGTGCTTTATTGACGCCAAAACATTATCGGGTTCGAATTTTAATTTTTCGACGAGGTTTTCAATGTAGCGAGCATTGACGTTGACGTAGCGAAAACCGGCAAGTGTGCGTTGAGTGATAGTTTTAGCCATAGGCGTTTTGCAGATGACGAAAATATTTTCTGAAACTGTTTCGTCCCAAATTTTTTGGAGTTCGTCAAGCGGCAGGGAATTTTCGTCACGATCGCCGAGCCTTGCGCGATAAATGCTGTAAGCGACGTAGAGGGGATAAAGTCCTGTTTTGGAATTAATTTCCAAAATTTTTGAATGAAGATTGGTTAAAGTGTCGGCAGTAATTTTTCCGTTGTCGACGAAACGCGGGGCGTCAGAAATAAATTCGTGGAGTTCGTCGAAGAAATTCCAACCGCCGAGAGATTCGCTCATGTGAAGGTTGACGACGCGGAAGGGAGTCAAGACAGTTTCTTTGTCAGGATTTTTGAAAGTGTTAAAGAGTTTGGCAATTTCAATGACGCGCCTAGTTGGAATAAGTTCATCGGCATTTTTTGCAAGGGTACGGATTTTGTGCCCCGCCTCGACAAAAACTTCAGGGTCGTAAAATTTCATGAAGTCCTTGAAGATTTCCTTCTTAAAACCTTTTGGCATAAATTCTTCCCACGATTCGGGATCAACAATTTTGTCGTCAAGAAACATTTCAATGGTGAAGTCTTCGTCCAAAGGAATATCCGCGCCATAAATCAGCAAAGGCATGCGAATGGAAACGTTGCGGAGTGTAGCAATGACGTTTGCGCGTTGCCGGCGTTGTTTTTTTAGTTTGTCGATTAAAGATTTTTCTTCCGGCGTCAGGTTATCGGAAGATTTTTTTTCTGCGCGACGAATTTTTTCGTACTCTTCTTTGGTGAAACCTTGAGCGTTAATTTCGATTTCGATATTTTTTTTCTGTGACTTCGACGCGCCGAAAATTTTCGTGAGAATTTTTAAATTATCAAAGTCAACGTCGTTCATTTGCCAAAGTTCAAAGGAAATATATAAACTGGAGTCGTCGAAACCATGTCGGACGGCGCGTTCGGCATGAGCGCGTTTAAGTTGCTTGAAGAATTTTACCGCGTCATAGGTTTTCATCTGCGAACCGTCAACCGCGATTATTGGGCAATAATTCAAAAATTCGCCGAGTATGAATCTGTCGTTGTCGTTGGTGTTGCCGGCTTTGGCAGAAATTGACGCAGACTCCGCAATTATTTTTAAAGTTCTGTCGGGGGCGAAGTCGAAGACGTAACAATTTTCTTTCATTTCGCCATCCAAATTGCACGGCGATTGAACGCGAAAAATAGTTTGCAAATAACTCATTGCAGACGTGGAAGAACCTCCGGCTAACATGAAAACCGCCGTCCATTCGGGAACAGTGACGCCTGTGGTTAATTTCCCGCAAGACAAAGTAATTGTGTAATAATGTTTGTCGATTGCTTTTTGAACTTTATCCAAAGCGTCGGAGGATTCTTCGTCCTCATCGCCGTTGCCCGCGACGTTTACAATTTCAAAATTTCCGAAGACGGGATGAGCTTTCAAAAGTTTGCTTAGCGCGCGTCCTTCCTTCACGCCCGGTATTATCCAGAGTGAATGGCGAAAAAGTTTTCGATATTCTTCGTTGGAGTAGGGATAATTGCTGTTACCCTGTTTAACCAGCAAGTTCAAAAAACTTTTTACGTCCGCCTCGTGAATAAAGTTGCCGTCTTGATTTGTTCTGAAAAATTCGCGAAAGTTAAAAGCCTTGTCCGCCAATTCCACGTACGCAGAATTTTTTAGTATGTTCCTAAGATTATACGTGAAAATATTCATCTTTGGCAATTCTTCGTAGGGGTTGGAGTCGCCAAAATTTTCTTTGTCCCAATTCGCTTTCGCGCGTTGTTCCATGACATAATCCCACGTATAAATATTTTCATCGTAGTCGCCGAGAATATTAAACGGCGTGCCGCTAAGTGCAAGGAATTTTGTATTTTCCTTTAAGATATTTTGTATAACGCTGTCGCCGCGTGCGGTTTGCGTTCCTTCGTGCGCCTCGTCGACGATAACAAAATCCCAATCTGTATTGAAGACGGCGGCGTTTTTTGAAAAATTTCCGCCAACTTTTTCAGAGCCGCGCAGGTCTTGCATTGACGCGAAGTAGACAAAATTTTTTCCGCTCGCCAGAAGGTCTTCAAAATTTTTACCTTTGTTTTTTGAGCCGTAGAGATAATCTCCATTGGGTGGAAAAATTTTGTCGAAGTCTTCGTACCATTGGCTGTCGACAACGGGGCGATGAGTGATGATTATCGTCTTTGAAAAATTCATTCTGCGCGTCAATTCCAGCGCGGTTAAAGTTTTTCCGAAACGCATTTTTGCATTCCATAACATTCTGTCGCCCGTCTTAAAACGTTTGACTGTCAACTTGACGGCGTCTTCTTGTTCCGGACGCAAAATGATAGGGACAAATTTTTTGTCTTTGGAATTTACGCCGGACAAATTTTCGTTGCCTTGCTTGACGGCTTGAATTGCCCGCCTTGCCGTCTCAAGATTTACTTTAAACCATTCTTTGCCATGCGTTCCCTTCGGCGGTTTCATCTTGACGTTGGAACTTTTCAAAACGTTGTGAACGTCGTAGTCACGAAAAAATTTTAATTTGCCGTCCACAACGCGCATTACAATTTCAGTGTGAAGTAAAATTGGTTCCACTCCTGCGGTATTTGTATAGCTATGGATACGAGCCAACGCCGCTTGATTCAAAATTTTGCAATTCGGCAAAAGTTTTTCAGCTGGACAATCTGTTTTAACTGTCGTATCGCCAATTTTCAAAAGTCCTTTGTGCGCGTTGTCATGAACTTCAAAAATGTAAATCAACTTGTACCGAAAACATGATTCAAAAACTTTTTTCATCGGCTGCCTCTAATTTTTCTAAAATCCACAACTTCATTCGTTTGCCAATCTTTGATTTTGCAGTAAACGTTCTTCGTCTCAAATAAATTTACCTGCGCGGAATTTTTTTCAAGCGGCTTGTAGTAGGGAATGGCATTCGTCAAGCCGTCCATTTGCCACAAATTCCACGAAATAATTTCTGAAATTCCTTTCAAAAATTCTATTGGCGGCTCGGAATAAAAATCCTGTTTAAAATATTCTATGCAACTGAAGAAAATATTTTTCCGCGCCAAAAATAAATTGTCCCCTTGAAATTCATAGCCGTAAATGCTCTGAACGGCTAGCGTTGCCCAAGTTGTCCATTCGTCGATATCAGTAACGTTTTCATGAATCGCGCGAAATTTTTTGTCAAGCAAGCCGATTCTTTTTTCAAGCGGTATTTCTTCGCCTGTGGTTGCGTCGTAGCGGCTGACGAGGTAAGGAGCTTCGCCGCAAGTTATTTCAAGTCGAGTAGCTTTAACGTAATCTCTCCAGAGTTCTTTCCGCAATTTTTCTCCGTCGAAAAAATTTTCGTCGACAGAATTATTTTGTTCGTTGCATATCCACGCCGGCGTAAAAACTTCTGCCTTGTCGCGCACGCGAAATTTTTTGTTTTGGGCGGATTTTGAAAAGCGCGGCTGAATTAAAGCTGCACGGTCCGGAGTTATTTCATCTGTCGCGGCGCATCCTTCGTCGAGATTATTCGTAGCCCAAATAATATTTTTGCCCGTCGTCCTGTCTGCAAGCAAAATGTTCAAAAAATCTTCGTTCAATTCGTCATCAGAGAAATTAAATAGCATGCCTTCCACCTTATAAAAAAATTCCCACGCAGATTTTACAGCGTTGAGAAAAAATTTTCCAGAGCATGCTTGCATTTAAATCCGGCTAACTAGCGATCTGGCGATCTAACTAACTAGCTAACTAACTATCGATCTAACAAGAAATTATTTCGCGAAAAAAAAAATTCTGAAAATACTACTTTCAATTAGAAAGAAGTTGTGGTAAAATTCTAATAGCTCTTAAGCACGAAAAAAATTTTTGAAGGGAAGTGTTTTGATGACGACACTTTTGGAGAAGACGAGAAAGATAAACAAGATTTTGCAACGTTCAGAAACCGTAGAATACGACAGCGTTTCAAAAGTTTTGAGTTCGGTGCTGGATGCTAACGTTTACATCATGGACAGGAGCGGCGAAATTTTCGGCTACGCTTTCACGGACAATTTTGAATGCGAACTTATGATCGAAAAAGTAATTCGCAAAGGAAGATTTCCCAAACCGTATGTTCGTTGGCTGAATCGTTTGGAAGAGACAAAGGCGAATCGCAAAACACGCAGCGGAACTTGTGCTTACGATGAGTATTCTCGTTGCTCTTTTGAAACAAAAAACACTACGATAGTTCCGATTTACGGCGTTGGACGGCGCATTGGCACGCTGATAATGGCGCGTTACGACGAAGACTTCACGGAAGATGATTTGTTGCTTGCCGAGTACGGAGCGACAGTCGTCGGCATGGAAATGTTGAGAGATCACACGGAGAAAGTTGAAGTCGAGGCACGTAAAAAAGCGACGGTACAAATTGCGCTGGCGACGTTGAGCTATTCAGAATCCGAAGCGGCGATAAATATTTTGGGCGAACTGGACGGGCGCGAAGGTTTGTTGGTTGCGTCGAAAATCGCCGACCGCGTGGGCATAACTCGTTCGGTAATCGTCAATGCTCTGCGCAAATTTGAATCGGCGGGCGTCATCGAATCAAAGTCACTCGGCATGAAAGGAACGTACATCAAAGTTTTGAACGAATATCTTTTGGACGAAGTGAAAAAACTGAAAAGATAATTTTTTTTCGTGAGCACGCACGACAAACGAAAAGAGCCGAAGGAAAATTTCCCTCGACTCTTTTTTTATTTGGTGGTTAATGGTAATGGTTAATGATTTTTATGTTGCCTTGAATTTACTCCTCACGGAAATTTATAATTTTGGAAATCTCGTGGAAAGCATCGTCGTTGCGCTTGCCGCTGATTGTAAGCACCAAACTTTTTTCAGCGACAATTTCAAGAGCCACAAGCGAAAGCATGCTATCCGACGTTCCGATTTTGCTACCTGACGCAATTTTTATTTTGCAGTTGGTCTCCTTCGCAATGTTCACGATTTTGGCACATTCGCGGAAACCCAGCGTGTTTTGCGCTACCAAGATGAAGGAAACTGTTTTAGCCGAAACTTTTGCTTTCGGTTTATCAATAGACATCTCGGCAGGTTCAACATCGTGATTTTTATTTTTGATAACTTTGTAAGCGAATTTCATTTAAATCACTCCTAATTCCTGTTTAGCTTGAATCTGTTGCGATTCAGCTAACTTCCCTGTCGACGGTCGAAATTCTATCATTTAATTTCCATATTGACAACAGGCAATCGTTATTGTTTTGCGTCGAAATTAGTCGTGTTTGTTCGGCATTTGCTTACAATTTCAGTGAAAACTAACTATCAATCTGGCGATCTGGCGATCTAGCGATCTAATCACTAAACTTTATGCATTGCGTCAAAAATATCTTGATGTTGAGTTTTTATTTCCACGCCAATTTCTTCGCCTTGAAGTCTCAAAGCGTTTTGCAATTCGACGAGGGAAATTTTATTTTCGTTGGCTTCGGCAAAAAGAATCATGTTGAAAAAGCCGTTCAAAATATTTTGGTTGATGCTCAAAATGTTTACGTCGTTGTCAGCAAGAATTTTCGTGACCGCCGCGATAATTCCAATGCGATCTTTGCCGACGACCGTAACGATTAATTTCAAATTGTTCACCTCGTTTTATTTCGGAGTTGTTTCTTCGGCGTAAAAATCCGCGTAAACTTCTTTAGAATTTTTGTCCGCGCCGGCAGTTGCAACGTCTGAACTTGTCGGCTCACTGAAAACCGTTTCGCCGGACGAGTTGGCTTGAGTTAAATCCGCCGAATCCTCTTTATCAGGGGATTTTTTTTTACCTTCGGAAGAATTTTTTTGCGGCGATTTTTTTTCTGCCTGCTGTTGTTTGTTGGGTTTGACTTTGTTCATGTACTCCAGCAAAAATTTTTGGAACTCGTCACGCATAAGGGCATTTATCTGCGCCATAAATTTTTCGTGGCTGTCGTTAATGGCGGCGTTGAGTTGTTTCATGAGTTTATCAATGTTGATGATGAAAGTTTCGTTGGCGGAGCGAAAATCTTTCATGGCATTTTCCAGCGTGTCAACTTCCTCAAGCAGGCTGTCGCTGTCGTTCTTCAACTTTTCATTTTCCGCAAGAAGTTTTATATTTTCCTCATGGAGTTTTTGATTTTCTGCGCGGAGTTTTTCGGCGTCGGATTGTAAATTTTTTCCCAAGTCACGCGCCGCCGTCAAAATTTTTTCCAGGTCGCTTAAATTTTCCACAAAATCAGTCCTTTCTTAGTGGACAGGGAAAGGGCGTTCACCTAACCTCCAGCCCCTAAAAAAATAAAAGACCCTCGCCGAGCCTTTTAGTTGAGCTACAAAAACTTTCACAAATTTTCAGCGTTACCGTTTTCGTCAAGCAAGTCAGTCAAAAGAAAAAGGCAACTCAAATCGACGTGAAAAATTATTGTATATTCGTCCTCGTCTTCGCCCGCGCCGTTGAACTTGTTGCTGTAGAGAAGTGAAACCGCATGACAGTAATCGTTGACTTGATCGTTGTACACGTCAATTTTTTTACTGCAAACAGCCTCTTGAAATTTGAAAACCGTCCCCGCCGGAAAATATCCCTCAACGAAAACTTTTGCGGGCAAGTAAATGTTGTCCTCAACAAAGGGAATCGGAACTTTTGAGCGCAGGAAACGCCCTTCCAATTCCAAAGCGCAAATGTTCAAAAAAAATCTCTCCTCAAATCAAAAAGACACAGAAAAAGGTTTGCTGTCTTCTTCTTCAAGTGTCAGCAGGGTAGAAAATCCCGTCATCTCCATGATTGTGCGAACGTCGCGCTGAATGTTGACAACAATCATTTGCCCTTGAAGTTGCATGCGTTTCTGTGTCTTCAGCAAAATCCTCAAGCCTGCCGACGCAATGTAGTGCAAATTTTTTAAATCAATCGTTAGTTCAGTCACGTCGTCGAGAGATTTTGCCATAACTTTATCGAGTTCAAGCGCGGTGACGGCATCAAGTTTTCCGTCCAACTTTACAGTCATTCTGCCGCCGTTTCTTTCAGTTGTAATGTACAAATTTTTGCCTCCGTTTCTTTTAGCTGGTAGCTGGTAGCTTGTAGCTTGTAGCTGGTAGGTGTTAGTAATGCGGATGTGCTTTAACATAATCAACCGGGCGACTCCAGTCCACGTGAACGCCCGTATTTTCCCAAAGACGCGTCAAGGCAATTTTCAAATCCTCAACGCTTGATTGAGGATAAATTTTCTCTGCCGTGAAATCCAACAAAGTTTCGTGAGGAATTTTTATTTCGTGCGCCGTCGACAAAAATTTTTCCGCTTTTTGCCTTCCTTCTTCGTTGGCAAGCACGACGACAACTTTTTTGTTTTCGTCATCGTACTCAACATAGCCCAAGTCTTCGCCGTAACTTATCGCAACACTAAATTTTGGATTCAACCTCCAACCTCCTCCCGTCCGCCTAATATTAAAATCTTTTTTGCGAAATTGCAAGTGCATCGTTGTCTTTCAAGAGCAATTCGACAAATTTCAACAGACGCATGCCAATCGGCGATAAATCCTTGAACTTACTCCACGTCAACGCGACGGAAAATTTTATTGGCGGATCTACAGGCAAGAAATTGAAATTTTTTGAATTGATAATGGCAAATTTCGGCAAGAGTGAAACCGCCGCGTTGTTCGCCACCAAATCTTTGATAGTTTTCAGTTGCGAAGTTATCAACAAAATTTCCGGTGAAAAACCCGCGTTTGCCGCCCGCTGAATCGTTATGAAGTTTTGGAAAGTTCCCTCCGGTTGCAAGATAAATTTTTCTTTTCGCAGAGATGTAAAGGAAATTTTTTCCTCGTCAACAAGTTTATGATTTTTCGGCAGACACAAATAAAATTCGTCGTCCAAAAGCGTAATGGAATTTTCCAGAGCCTCGCCCGCCTTCAAGTAAACAATACCAAAATCTAACGTACCGTCCTCCAACTTTTCATGAACTTCTACCGAATCACTGCACTCCTGCAGGTCAATCAGAATATCGGGGGTATTCGATTGGAACTTGATAAAAAAATTTGGGAACAGGTACGACTCGACCATTGGCGGCACACCAAAATGAATTACGCCGGCGTCGTCACCTTGAAAACGCTCCATACTAATCTGCGCAACTTTCACGTCATCCAAAATTTTTTTTGCGTGAATCAAGAAAATTTGCCCCGCATCCGTCAAGCCGAGATTCTTGCGATTACGATCAAAAAGTTGCACCTTCAGTTCCAATTCCAAAGCTTGAACTGCCTTCGATACCGAAGGTTGCGATACGTGAAGAACTTGTGCCGCCTTCGTAAAATTTTTAAGCGAGCTTACCGTATAAAAATATTCTAACTGTCGCAAATCCATACCTGATCCCTAATCCTTCAATCTTTAATTTCTACGATCGCGCCGCGCGTGTCCAAATCCAAAATCAACGCATTTGCTTGAACGTCAAAATTTTTGAAAGTCTGAACCATCTCCGCCGCGATATGATTTTCAATTTTTTTGCTTGCCGACGAAAAAGCAATCAAACAAGGTCCTGCACCGCTCAAGGCGACGCCCAACGCTCCCGCATTTTTTGCCGCCGTGAAAACTTCTTTCATGCCGGGCACAAGTTTTGTTCGGTACGGCTGATGAAGTGCGTCTTCAAATGCGAACGACAAAAATTTTTCTTTGCCCTCGATTAGTGCGGCAACCAACATTGACGCGCGGCTGATATTGAATATCGCGTCTTTCAGCGGCACTGTCTTTGGCAAAACTTGACGAGCAATTTTCGTTGGCAAAGGGAAATCCGGCACGGCTACCACCAGTTTTAATTTTATCTTCGGCACAAAAGAGAAAGTTTGTACCGCGTTTTTATCGACGACGCTGACAGTGAACCCGCCAAAAATTGCCGGCGCGACGTTATCGGGATGTCCTTCAATTTCCGTAGCGAATTTTAAAATTTCGTTGCGGCTGAAATGATTTTCTACGGCGGCGTTCGCCCCGATCAGTCCCGCCACTATTGCCGCCGCACTTGAGCCCAAACCGCGCGACATCGGCACACGATTAATCATGCGAATTTCTGCGCCTTGAATATCGTTTGCTCCGGCTCTGTCGAACACCAGCCGCGCAGATTGCCAAACAATATTTTTTTCGTCGTTAGGAATGGTGTCCGCGCCTTCGCCCGTCGCTGAAATATTTAAACTTTTCTCCGCCAAGAAATTAAATTCAAATTCGTTGTAAATCGTCGCTGCCAATCCAATGCAATCAAAGCCGCAACCGCAGTTTGCAGAAGTTCCGGGCACTTTGACTATGATTTTTTTGTTCGCGGACGAATTTTCATTCCCCATTATTTCACCACTCTGTTTAGCTGTTAGCTTGTAGCTTGTAGCTTGTAGGAAAAATTTTTTCTATCTAACTGTCTAACTGGCGATCTGGCGATCTAATCCTCAACTCGAATCACGCTGAAAATCTTTTTGACGCAAGAAAGTTTTTGCAACTCCGTTTCAGCCGCCAAAATATTTTTATGTTTAACTTCATGCGTGATGACAACGAGTTCCGCACAATCGCCGACCTGCGCGTTCGTCTGCATGACAGATTTCAAACTGACTTGAGCGTTGCCAAAAGTCGTGGCAATTTTCCCAAGCACGCCCGTTTCATCATTGACGAAAAGACGCATGAAGTACGAAGACGAAGTTTCTTCCAGCGGACAAATTTTTTTCTCTTCATAGCAAGTGCAACCGAATCGTCCAACACTTCCGAGTTTAATTCCGCGAGAAATTTCCACAATATCCGAAATGACGGCGGAGGCAGTAGGATAACCCGCGCCCGGTCCGTAGAACATCGCCTCATTAATCGGATTGCCGCGAACAAAAATTGCATTGAATACGCCGTTGACGGACGCAAGCGGATGTTTGTTTTGCAAAAGCACCGGATGAACGCGAACGTCGACGCCCAATTCAGATTCCTTGCCGATTGCTAAAAGTTTTATCGTGTAGCCCAACTGCGCGGCGTACTCAATATCTTCCGGCGTGATTTTCGTAATGCCTTCAATGGAAACGTCGTCGAACTTGACGCGGGAGTTGAACGCTATCGACGCCAAAATTGCAATTTTACGGGCGGCGTCTTTGCCCTCAACATCAGCGGCGGGATTTGCCTCCGCATAACCCTTCGCCTGCGCTTCCTTCAAAACCGTGTCGTAGTCCGCGCCGTCTTCTTTCATCTTCGTCAACATGTAATTTGTCGTGCCGTTGACAATGCCGAGAACTTCGGTAAGTTTATTCGGCGTGAGCGAACGTTTCATCGGCATGATGATTGGAATTGCTCCGCCGACTGACGCTTCAAAGAGAAAATCAATTTTATTTTTGTCTGCCGCGTCGAAAAGTTCACTGCCGAATTGCGCGACAAGATCTTTGTTTGCAGTGACGACATGCTTGCCGTGATTCATTGCCGCCAAAATAAAATCTTTCGCGGCTTTAATTCCGCCGATAAGTTCGACGACAATTTCAATTTCAGGATCGTTCAAAATTTCATCGTAGTTGCTTGTTGCAGGAAGTCCCTGTTCATGAAGTTTAGGAATTTCATGCGGCAACACGAGAATATTTTTGATTTGAATTTCCGTTCCGGCGCGTTGGGTAATTATATCGTGATTGTCCTGCAGAACTTTTATAACACTACCTCCGATTGTCCCCGCGCCAAGCAAGGCAATCTTCACAACATTTTCACTCATAAAAATTTTTCTCCATTTTAGCGTTTAGCTTTTTGTATTTTCCAATATTTCAGCAACAATTTTTTCAATAACCGCGTCGTCTTCTTCAGGATTATTTCCGAACCGCTCCATTGAATAATTTACATTCGGTGGCATCATCAATTTCATATATTCCGAAAATTGATACATCTGGTCTTCAAAAAGTCTTCTACCGTAATATCTCAAATTGTCGGTTACAACTCCAAAACTAATTCCCTTTGTGTCGTTTTGACTGTAAGTTACAGTTTTTAACTGAATTTTGTCTTTTACATTTACGCTGCAAATTGCCTCCGTAAATCCTGTAGTAGTGGAGATAATTTTTCCGCAGAGCCCCACAAAAGCCGAACTGTCCGCAAGCGGCAGAAAAACATTTTTGCAATCAGGAATTATCGGAGTTGGGCTGTTCGTGACGACTTCAAAATTTTTTTCACGCAACCGCCGCACCAGCTTAACCCAAAAATCTTTGTGATGATGCAAGAATTGCGATATACCCTCAGTCACCATGAAAATTGTGCGTCCGCGTACAAGTCCCATGCCGTTGAAAATTTTTTGCGCGTTTGCAATACTTTGATCGGGAAGTTGTACATCGTAGCGCGAAAATTTGATGTGCGGAGGTATTCTCAAATAATCCTGTGCAACTCCAATCGCATGAACTTCAGCGTAAGCAACTCTAGCAATTCTCCCGCGCAACGATCTTTCGGTATTATACAATTCGCAGAAATTTTTTATTCCATAATCCTTTGAACAAAATATATACAGGTAATCGAAGACAACGGGCGGAACTTTAATTGTCATGTCAATATACGGCGAAAGATTCATCAACGAGATATGCGAATCAGAGACGCAGAATAACAAAATTTTTTTCTTGGAGATTTTACGATATTCTTTCAGCCAATAGAAAAAACATAACGATTCGCCCAATCCTAAGTGGAAAAGAAAATATTCATATTCAGACGGCGGATAAGTTTTAAACAACTCCACTACTTGCGGTTGGATAAAATTTTTCCACTGCTCAACTTGCTCAATCTGCGGAATATCGGCGAACATTTCATCTTCCGTTTCAACAGTTCCGATTATCGGGACATTGTTACTAAGGGCAGTTTGCATGTAAAGCCACTCATCAGGATTGTTGCCGGCGATATAAAAATCGACTTGTGGAATTAGCTGAGTTACCGGAACATCTTTTTCAAAAAGTATTTGAATCCTGCAAGAGTGTCCGCGCAGAGTGTAATTTATCGCTCTAAAGACTGCGTCTTCAACAGACGATCTGTCATGCAAAACCAAGTAAAGCGTTGCGTCCGTCAAAAATGCTTTTCTCATGAAACCGTTAACGACTTTGCCAATCAATTCTGTTTCTTTCGGCGAGTGGGACAAAAATAAATATTTTAGTCCCCCCCCAGTTTGTGCTGAAGTATTAGTAGGCATAACGTTTTCCCCTTAAAATAAATTAAATCTTTGCTCCGGCTTTAAGTGCGTCAACTTTATCAAGGCGTTCCCATGTAAGGTCAACATCAGTTCTGCCGAAGTGTCCGTAAGCTGAAGTTGGACGATAAATCGGACGGCGAAGGTTTAACATCTTGATAATTCCTGCTGGGCGCAAATCAAAATTTTCTTTAACGAGTTCGACGATACGATTTTCGTCGATGGTGTTCGTGCCGAAAGTGTCAACGTTGATTGAGACGGGACGCGCCACACCGATAGCGTAGGCAATTTGAATTTCGCAACGCTGTGCCAAACCCGCCGCCACGATATTTTTTGCAACATAACGCGCGGCATATGACGCACTGCGATCTACTTTCGTGGGGTCTTTGCCGCTGAATGCACCGCCGCCGTGACGAGCCATGCCGCCGTAAGTGTCGACGATAATTTTTCTGCCGGTCAAGCCCGAATCGCCTTGAGGTCCGCCGACTACAAATCTTCCCGTAGGATTGACGAAAAATTTTGTGTCCGCCGTCAACAATTCTTCAGGAATGACGGGTTTAATGACGTATTGTATCACGTCATTTTTTATTTGGTCAATGCCGACGTGCGGTTCGTGTTGCGTGGAAACAACTACGGTGTCGACGGCAACGGGTTTGTCATCTTCGTAAACTACGGTAACTTGAGTTTTGCCGTCGGGGCGAAGGTAATTCATTTCGCCGGTTACTTTCCGAATGTCCGCCAACTTGTAAGCGAGTTTGTGGGCAAGGGAAATTGGCAACGGCATGTATTCGGGCGTTTCATTCGACGCGTAACCGAACATCATGCCCTGATCTCCTGCGCCGATAGCGTCTTCGATAGCCATATTTCCTTCGCGTGATTCCAAAGCTTGATTGACGCCTTGCGCAATATCGGGGGACTGTTCGTCGAGAGAAATTAAAACTCCAACGGTGTCAGCGTCGAATCCGTAGGAAGAATTTGTGTAGCCGATTTCGCGAATTGCCTCACGAATAATTTTTGCAATGTCGACGTAGCAAGTTGTTGAAATTTCTCCAACGACATGAACTTGTCCTGTGGTTACGACGGTTTCGCAAGCGACGCGCCCGTTGGGATCGCGCTCCAAAATTGCGTCCAAAATGCTGTCCGAAATTCTGTCAGCGACTTTATCGGGATGTCCCTCCGTCACGGATTCAGAAGTAAACAAACGTCTTGCCAATTAATTCACAACTCCTTAAAATATTTTTCAATCTTTAGTGCGGCGGTTGGACAGATCGAAATTATTTCTGCCCAATCTTCGGGTTTTGATTCGTCAAGAAAAATTTTTCCGTCCTTGAAAGTCACGCCGCCAAATTCGCATTCGCTCACGCAAGCGCAACACTTGACGCAAAAATTTTCGTCGAAAAAAACTTTTCTCAAAAAATCTTTCTCCATAATTTTGAATTATAACACAGCAAAAAAATTTGTACACCGCCTTTTTTCTGCGCGGCGGTCGGAAAAAATTTTTGCACGTTATTGACAAGGCAACGGTTTTTATCCTATAATTTCAGCGTTGAAAAATTCCTCGATAGCTCAGTCGGTAGAGCACCTGACTGTTAATCAGGGAGTCACTGGTTCGAGTCCAGTTCGGGGAGCTTTTATTTTGTCCGTTTAAACCTCGACGATTCGGGGCTTTTTTATTTTAGGAAAGGGAAAAATTTTTCATGAAAGTTTTAGTTTGTGATTACGCCGGAATTTCCGCGCAGTGGATTGAACAATACGCAATAAAAGAAAATCTTGAAGTCGTCGGCACAATCACGCCCGAAACGGACAAAAAACTTTTGACGGAAAATTCATGGGACTATGTGCTTGTCTTTGAAGGAAAATCTAAGTCACGAAAATTTTTTGAAGAACTTTTTCAGTTCATGGGAATTGAAAATAGCCGCGTAATTTATGCCGTCGACGAAAACAGTTGGGCGACGCATCCTTCGGCGACTTATGAATTGCTCAAAAAAAATGGGGGGCAGATAGCGCATCGTGCCTTGACTTTCGACGCAGCAAAAAATTTTCATTACTTCATTGCGGCGACGACGGCGGACGGTTTTCATTACGTGGCGACTTCCAAAGATATTTTCATCATCAGGCAAGCTTATATTAAACGCCGAAATTGGGCTGATACCGAAATGAAAATATTTCATGACTTGGTGAAAAAATTTTACGACGTTGACGACAGCTCAGGTTTGTTTTTGGATTTGGGCGCGAACATCGGCACGACGGGAATTTATTTCACGAAAAAATTTGCGCCAAATTTGAAGTTGTTGGCCTTTGAACCCGATCCCGAAAATTTTAAACTCCTCCGCGTAAATTTAATTCTCAATGACGCTGACGAAAATTCCGTTGTAGAAAATTTTGGGCTGGGCGAAGTCGAAAGCGAAATGGAATTGTACCACGTGATTGACAATCCCGGCGGCAGTGGCGTTTATTCAAATTTGTTCGCCGGTCAAGAAGATTCACCCGCCGAAACGGTAAAAATTATTTCGCTGGACAAATACTTTGCTGAAAAAAATCTTTCCGCAAAAGACGTGAAATATATTTGGATTGACACTGAAGGATTTGAAGCGCAAGTCTTGTTCGGTATGAAAAATATTTTGGCGGAAAATCCCGCGCCGATTTTCATGGAATTTAATCCGGATCTTTACAAAAAAGCAGGCGTTTATGACAAGTGGGTAGAATTTTTATCGCAGTTCTATGAAGGCTGGATTTTCATTCATGATATTTTTCGGAATAAAGAAATTGAATTGCATCGGATTGAAGAGTTGTTGAAATTTCAAAATGATAAGCGCATGGCGGGCGGAGATATTTTTCTGATTCACAAACTTTAGCGGGGTGAAAATATGATTTTAGTTTTAGATTTTGGCGGGCAGTATAATCAGCTGATAGCGCGGCGCGTTCGTGAAAATCATGTTTACTGCGAAGTTCACACGTTGACGGACGGAGAAGTTGCCGCCGACAAAAATGTTAAAAGCGGTCTCGGCACGGCGATAAATTTTTCCGCGATAAAAAATTTGAAACCGGAAGGAATTATTTTGACGGGCGGTCCGCAGAGTGTTTACAATACAAGTTCAAGCTTGCCGCCTGCCGAACTTTTCAATTTGGGCGTTCCTGTCTTGGGAATTTGTTACGGCGCGCAAGCAATGGTTCACGTACTCGGCGGGCAGGTAAAAAAATCTGACGTGGACGAATACGGAAAAACCAATTTGGAAATTATTCATGATTCAAAAATTTTCCGCGACGTTGAAAAAAAATCCGTCGTATGGATGAGCCATGCCGACAGAATTTTTGAATTGCCGAAAGATTTTAGCGTAACTGCGCAAACTGAAAATTGTCCCGTAGCGGCGGCGGAAAATCCCGCGAAAAATTTGTACGCCGTGCAATTTCACCCTGAAGTTTTGCACACCGTCGAAGGCAAGAAAATTTTTTCAAACTTCGTCGACATTTGCGGTTGCAAGCGCGATTGGAATATGGACACTTTCGTTGCGGACACCGTCGCTGAATTGAAAAATAAAATCGGCAACGGCAAAGTTCTCTGCGCATTGTCGGGCGGCGTCGATTCAAGTGTTGCGGCTGTGCTTTTGAGTAAAGCCGTTGGAAAAAATTTGACGTGCGTCTTTGTGGATCATGGACTGCTTAGAAAAAATGAAAGTGCGGAAGTCGAGGCGGCGTTCAAAAATTACGATTTAAATTTTGTTCGTATCGACGCGGCGGAAAGATTTTTGCAGAAACTTCAAGGCGTGACAGACCCCGAACGCAAGAGAAAAATTATTGGCGAAGAATTTATCCGCGTGTTTGAAGACGTTGCAAAAAAAATTGGCGCGGTTGATTTTCTTGTACAAGGGACGATTTATCCTGACGTTATCGAAAGCGGGCTGGGAAAATCCGCCGTCATAAAATCTCATCATAACGTTGGCGGACTTCCTGACTTCGTTGACTTCAAAGAAATTATCGAGCCGTTGCGTTTGCTGTTCAAAGACGAAGTGCGGCAGGCGGGGCGTGAACTTGGTTTGCCGGAAAATATTGTGAGTCGTCAACCGTTTCCGGGTCCCGGTCTTGGAATTAGGATTATCGGCGAAGTCACGGCGGATAAAATTAAAATTGTGCAAGACGCGGACGCGATTTACCGCGAAGAAATTTTCAAGGCGGGTATTGCGCCGAAGCTTTCGCAATATTTTGCGGCGTTGACGAATATGCGTTCTGTTGGAGTTATGGGCGACGGGCGGACGTACGATTACGCTGTAGTACTCCGCGCAGTTTTGACGAGTGATTTCATGACGGCGGAGGCGGCGCAAATTGATTGGGCGATTTTGAATTTGGTTGCAAACAGAATTGTCAATGAAGTTAAGGGCGTTAATCGGGTGTTGTATGATTGCACGTCGAAGCCGCCCGCGACGATTGAGTTGGAATAGATCGATAGATCGTTGGATCGATAGATCGATAGAAATTTAACCATCGATCCATTGATCCATTGGAGTAGATCGATAGATCGTTGGATCGATAGATCGATAGAAATTTAACCATCGATCCATTGATCCATTGGAATAGATCGATAGATCGTTGGATCGATAGATCGATAGAAATTTAACCATCGATCCATTGATCCATTGATCCATCGATCTAAAGGAGTTGAAAATTTGCGCTTAAGGAAAAAGCCGCATACCGAAGAGAAATTACAAAATTTTTCGGACTTCGTGACGCTTGAAAAAATCGGCGAAGAATGTCAAGGCAAGTGGCGAAATTTTTTTGGAGGAGATTTAACGCGGGAATTGCATGTCGAACTTGGCACAGGCAAGGGAGATTTCATCACGCAGATTGCTGAAAAATTTCCGCAGATAAATTTTCTCGGGCTTGAGGTTGAGCCGACTGTAGTATTGGCGGCGGCGCGGAAAGTTCGCGAAAAAAATTTGTCCAACGTTCGCCTGTCCGTGTTCGATATTAACCGCGTGGCAGAAATTTTTTCCGAAGGTGAAATAAATCGGCTGTACATAAATTTTTGCGATCCTTGGCACAAAAAACGTCACGCCAAACGCCGACTGACTCATGTGAGATTTTTGGAGATGTACCGAAAAATTTTGACGGCGGGCGGCGAAATTCATTTCAAGACGGACAACCGCGCCTTGTTCGATTTTTCTTTGGAGCAGTTCAATTTGGCGGGCTGGCGTGTCCGCGACGTGAACTTTGACTTGCACGCCGACGAGCCACAGGAAAATATCCGCACTGAGTACGAAAATAAATTTAGTTCGCTGGGCATCAAGATTAATCGTTGCGTCGCGAACTTCGAAGGAGAATTTTCATGAACTCTAAATCAAGTAAAACAGTAATTATCACAGGAGGAACAACAGGCATAGGAAAAGCTACTGCTATGAAGTTCGCCGAAAATGGCTATAACGTCGTCATTACGAGTCGCGATTCAAAAAAAGAAGCCGCTATCAAAAAAGAATTTCAGGATAAAGGCTTGGAAGTAGATTTTAAAGTTTTGGACGTAAGAGACGAAAAGCAGGTCGAAGATTTAATCAAAGAAACGGTCGCCAAATATGGAAAATTAGACGTTATGGTTAATAACTCAGGAATTTCATTAGGAAATGCTGTGTTGGCGGAAACCGAATCAGACGATTTGAAAAAGATGCTCGACACAAATGTTATGGGCGTTTACTACGGAATGAAATATGCGATAAAAGAAATGCTCAAAACAAATGGCGGCGCGATAGTAAATTTGGCGTCAATCGCTGGACTTAACGGGTTGTATGCAACTGCGCAATATTGTGCTACAAAGCATGCTGTAGTAGGTTTGACAAAAGGCGCGGCGATTGATTATGCGCAGAGTGGAATACGGATAAATGCGGTGGCACCGGGCGCAATCAAGACGGATATTCTTCAAAATGCGATTGACGCGGGAACTTACGATGTATCGGGCATAGAGGCGATTCATCCCATGAAAAGACTCGGACGCGTCGAAGATATTGCTAATGGAATATTTTTCCTTGCGTCCGACGAAAACGAATTTCTTACTGGAACAATTTTGAATATTGACGGCGGATATAACGCTAAATAATTGCGGATTTATTTGTGAAAATTTTGTAATGGCTAAGACAAAAACAAAATACGTTTGCCAAGAATGCGGCGCGGAGTCCGTGAAGTGGCTGGGGCGTTGTCCTTCTTGCGGCAAATGGAATACGCTTGTTGAAGAGGCAGTCACTGAAACGGTTGAAAGCAAGCACGCACTCACGACGGCTTACGAAATGCCGCGCAGAATCGGCGAAGTGGATTTGGCGGAGCTTCCAAGATTTTCTACGGGCTCGGGCGAATTGAATCGCGTACTTGGCGGCGGCTTGATTCACGGTTCGATAGTTTTAATTGCGGGCGATCCCGGCGTCGGCAAATCCAGTTTGACTTTGGCTGTCTGCGCTTACGTGGCGAAAAATTCCAGAAGAGTTTTGTACGTGACGGGCGAAGAAAGTTCCCGCCAAATTCGCATGCGTGCCGAAAGATTGAATGCGTTGGCGGACGAACTTTTTATCTGCGCGGAAAATAATTTTGAGCGAATCACTCAACACGTGGAAAAAATTTCGCCGGAACTTTTAATCGTCGACTCGATACAGACGATTTACAAATCTGATATTGAAAGCGCGCCCGGCAGTGTGTCGCAAGTTCGTGAATGTTCGGCGGGACTTATGCGGCTGTCGAAAAGTCGCGGCGTCACGACGTTCATTATAGGTCACGTGACGAAGGACGGTAACCTTGCCGGTCCGCGAGTGCTTGAACAAATCGTCGACACGGTTTTATTTTTTGAAGGCGAAAGGAACGCAGACTTCAGAGTTTTGCGGGCAATAAAAAATCGTTTCGGTGCGACTTCGGAAATTGGATTGTTTGAAATGCGCGACAGCGGATTAGTTGACGTTCCCGACGCGTCAAAACTTTTTTTGCCGGACAAAGCGGAAGATATTGGCAGCGTGATTGTGC
>JAFSXD010000105.1 GCA_017444245.1 Selenomonadaceae bacterium
TTTGGTCGGCGACGCGGCGAAACGTTTCAAAGAAGACGCAATAAAAAACGGCTTTGACGCAGAAAAAATTTTTGACGCCGGCTACTCAATGGAAAAAGCCGTTGATATTGCGAGAAAAATTTCCACGCCGCCGCAAGTTGTTTTGCTTAGTCCCGCTTGCGCAAGTTTCGACATGTACGACAACTTCGAGGAACGCGGCAAAGATTTTAAGCGGATCGTCAGGGAAATAAGCTAATGGAAATTTCGCAAGAGGTATTGAAAAAAATTTTGGATGCTCACGCCGCGTGGCTTGAGAATCATTCAAACGGCAGACGTGCAGATTTACAAGAAATTGATTTGCAAGGCGTCGACTTCAGCGACATGAATTTAAGTTACGCGAACTTTGCGGATGCAAATTTATGGTGCGCAAAATTTTGCGAATCGAATTTGTATCGTGCCAACTTTGAAGGCGCAAATTTAGTTGAAGTTAAATTTCAAGAATCCAATTTGGAACGTGCAAATTTAAGTTACACGGACTTAACTTTTGCAGACTTCGGCGGCGCGAATTTGAAAGGCGCAAATTTTTACGGCTCAATCTTGCGCAACACAAAATTTTTGCGGGCGGAGATTGATGAACACACAATAGGATTGACGCCGCCCTGTCCAACGGAAAATTAATTCGTCGCCTACGCAAAAGTTGAAAAAATGTAGCACGCCTGATGTATTATGATGACGATCTCTGGTGAGAAAATCTGCACGGCGCGAAGGGCTACAACGTTTCGAGCGACGCGAAATAAAAAATTTTTCCGCTACCTTTCGTAACTGCCGCGCACTTCGTCACGAACAACTTTACCTTCGACGAGAGCAATAACTCTTTTCTTCATTCTGTCAACGATAGTTTTATCATGCGTCGCCATGACAATCGTCGTACCCGTTGCGTTGATTCTGCGGAAAATATCCATGATGTCCCAGCTCGTCAACGGATCTAAATTTCCCGTCGGCTCATCGGCAATCACAATTCGCGGATCGTTGACAATGGCGCGGGCAATGGCCACACGTTGCTGTTCGCCGCCGGAAAGTTGGTCGGGAAAGTGATTGTACTTGTCGCTCAAGCCGACAATATCCAGCACGGCATTAACAGTTCGTTGCATCAATCTGCGCGGTGCTTCAATGACTTGCATGGCGAAGGCGACGTTCTCATAAACAGTTTTGTCCGCCAAAAGTCTGTAGTCTTGAAAAATTACTCCGAGTGAACGACGCAAGTACGGAACTTCTTTCGGTTTCATGTTGACGACGTCTTTTCCGTCGACGACAATTTCTCCGGAAGTTACAAGCTCCTCGTGCATCAAAAGTTTCATCAAAGTTGATTTTCCTGAACCCGACGCGCCAACCACGAAAACAAACTCCCCCGCCTCAATGTCTATGCTGACGTTGTTCAGAGCCATAACGTTATTTTGTTCGTAAATTTTCGTAACGTCCTTTATGTGAATCATCTTTTAACCTTCTCATTCAAAAATTTTTTTCGCAGTACAATCCTTCTGCGTGCAACCTTCGCAAGTCGAACAAATTTTATCGGGCGAACTTACCGCGTCCGATTTATTTTTTTTCAAACCGATAATCGCCGTGATTGATTTGCGCGGAATTAACATCATCGCTGAACTTAAACTCATTCCAATTTCTTTTGCGCCGGTAATTTCAAAAAAATTTTTCTGATTGTCCAGAGCCCAGTCGCCGTAGCCGGGACTGGACCGCGTAAGCATTTTGTAACCGTCCTTCGCAAGTTGCGGCGCGATTGCCGATTCGAGAGCGTCGGCGGCTTGTTCAACGGCAGCGGTTGCGGCGGCGTCCAACAGGATTGATTCAACGTACTTGTCGACGCCAAATCTTCGCGTGACTTCGTTTTCAATTTCTTCACCAATCGTCACGGCAATGCAGACAACTTTTTCACACGGCGAAAGGTGGCGCGTGATTGAATTTCCTTTCAGCTGAAACGGCGGCGTCGACTGCACAAAAAAATTTTTCGCGTCGTAATCGTAAATTTTCCAGACGCCGTGAACGTCCAACATTAAAACTGCTTCGTCGCAAACGTCGACGATTTTTTTTTCGTCAAAATTTTTCGCGCGAATCAGTCCCGCGTATCTGCGCGTTTCCTTCGGATCTATTTTCAAAATTTGTGGATTGTAAATCGGCATGAGACACCGCCTCTAAGCTTTAAGCTTCAAGCTTTAAGCTTTAAGCTAATTCATAAACTCAACCAAGCGAAAAAACAAATTGCAACTGAAACAATTCCGTTTCGCATGAAATATCGTTGAGTGACTTGCGAAAAATCTTTCGGGCTTACAATTTTGTGCTGGTAAATCAAAGTTAACGTCGCGATTAAAACTCCGACGAAGTATAAAAATCCCAGTTGCAACGTCACACCAACCGCCAAAAAACAAATTATGCAGACGACATGAAAAACTTTTGAAATTTTGAACGCCGCCTTCCCGCCAAAATCCGTAGCCAACGAGTGAAGTCCATGCAACTTGTCAAACTTTTCATCTTGCGCGCCGTACATCGCGTCGAATCCCGCCAGCCACAACATCACAGCCGTACATAAAAAAATCATCGCGGGAGAAAAAATTTCTCCGCCTGCCGCAACCCAACCGCCCGCCGGTGCCATTGCAATCGCGAATCCCAAAAATAAATGGCAAAGTCCCGTAAATCTTTTTGTGAACGGATAAATTATAAACGGCAACGCGGCGAACGGCAAAAGTTTTATGCAAATCGGCGGCAACAGCGCAACCGTCACGACCATTACCACGAGACAGCCCGCGATAAAAATTTTTGCCTCGCGTTTGGAAATTTCTCCGCGTACCATTGCGCGATAAGCCAAGCGCGGCTGAAGTTTGTCGAAGTCCAAATCCGCAAGATTGTCAATCGCCATTGCCGCCGCCCTTCCCGAAGTGACAGCCAACGCGATTAAAAATAAAGTCCAACCGTCGACGCGCCCGCCTGATGCCAAAATCGCGCCCATAAATGCAAACGGTAAATCGAAAATTGTGTGCGACAGTGCAATATTGTTTATGTGTGCTTTGATTTTTTTCATGACTTCCTCCGTGTCAGCTTTTAGAATCCTATCGATCTATCGATCCATCGATCCATCGATCTTTTATTTCTGCGACGATTGAAACTTTCCTTCACGTTGACGAATTGAAAATCTATGCTAAAATACTTCGCATGAAAAAAATTTTACTGGTGTACAATCCCGTATCCGGTAATGCGAAGTTTAAAAAAAAGTTGGACGCAATCATTGACGCCTTTCAACGCAGAAAAATTTTGCTTGCCACGTACCGAACGACGCCAAATAATTCTGCGCGGGATTTTCTGGAGTGCGTGAAAATTTTTAATCCATGCGGAATAATTTCAGCGGGCGGCGACGGAACTTTGCACGCTGTCATTAATTGGATAAAAATTTTTCATCTCGATTTGCCCGTTGGAATTATCGGTAGCGGAACTTCAAACGACTTCGCCACGCATTTAAAAATTTTTGACGACGAAAATTATTTTGACGCAATCGCGCAGAATTTGACGCGGCAAGTCGATTTGGGATTGGTCAACGGCAGAGAATATTTCATCAACGTTGCAAGTGCGGGCGCGCTTACTTCGATAGCTCATGAAGTCGACGCACGACAAAAAAATTCTCTCGGCAAGCTGGCGTACTACATTCACGGGCTTGGCGAAATTCCTAAATTTAAATCCGTGCCGTTGGAAATTTCTGCTGACGGAAAAATTTTTCACGTGGACGCATTTTTATTTTTGGCGTTGAACAGTCCCGCCGTTGCAGGTTTCAAAAAAGTTGTCGGCGGCGCGAAAATTGACGACGGCAAACTTGATTTTGTTGCAATAAAAAAAAGTTCTCCGCAAAATATTTTTTTGCTGATGAAAAAAATTTTTTCCGGCATCAGCGTTGAGTCCGCGCAAAATATTTTTCACATTCAAGCTGAACACTTAAAAATTTCTTCCGGCGTGGAATTAATCAGCGACGTTGACGGCGAAATTGGCGACGCGCTCCCCATTGAAATTGAATGCGTGCCGCGTGCCGTAGAAATTTTTGTCAGTGAAAAATTCCCTAACCCCTAAACAGGTGATAACGTTGAAAAAAAAATTAATCCGAATAATCGTTGCCGCAGTTTTAATGATAATCCTTCAACTAATCAATCCTGAAGGTACGGCGCGATTTTTTTTGTACATGATTCCTTATCTCGTCGTCGGCTACGATTTGCTGATTGAGGCGGCGGAGGGAATAAAAGAATTTCGCCCGCTTGACGAAAATTTTTTAATGGCAGTCGCAACAATCGGCGCAATTTGTCTCGCCCTTAGCGGCAACGGAGATTACACCGAAGCCGTCGCCGTCATGCTTTTTTTTCAAGTCGGAGAACTTTTTGAACATTACGCCGTTCATCGCAGTCGACAAAATATTTCTGATCTCATGGACATTCGCCCCGATTTTGCCAACGTCGAAACAGTCAACGGAATTGAGAAAGTTGATCCCAACGAAGTTGAAGTCGGTACGGAAATTATCATAAAGCCCGGTGAAAAAATTCCAATCGACGGCGTAGTTGTTTCCGGACAATCGACGCTGGACACAATCGCTTTGACCGGTGAAAGTTTGCCGCGCGACGTTTCGGTTGGTTCAGAAGTTATCAGCGGTTGCGTAAATATCAGCGGAGTTTTGAAAGTTCGTACCACAAAAATTTTCGGCGAATCCACCGCGTCAAAAATTCTCGACCTCGTGGAAAATGCGTCTTCACGTAAAGCAAAATCGGAAGAATTTATACGGAAGTTCGCAAAAGTTTACACGCCGATTGTCGTGGCAGGCGCGGTTGCGTTGGCGATAATTCCTTCGCTGATTTTCGGAGACTTTGCAACGTGGCTTTATCGTGCGCTGATTTTTCTCGTGATAAGTTGTCCTTGCGCGTTGGTCATCAGCATACCGTTAACTTTTTTTGCGGGAATTGGCGGCGCGGGGCACGAAGGAATTTTGATTAAAGGTTCAAACTTCATGGAAACGCTGGCGAATGTTTCAACCGTCGTCATGGACAAGACGGGAACTTTGACGCAGGGAGTTTTCGACGTTTCGGACGTTCACGCGGAAAATTTTGACGCGGAAAAATTAATTCATCTTGCCGCGCATGCCGAAAGATTTTCCACGCACCCGATTGGAATTTCTCTTCGTGAAGCTTACGCGGACGAGAACGACGATTGCGAAGTTGAAATTTTGGAAGAAATTGCCGGGCAAGGTGTACGCGCGAAAATCAACGGAGAAATTGTCAACGTCGGCAACGAAAAATTAATGGACGCTGTCGGCGCGGCGTGGAAACCTTGCACGAAGGCGGGGACGATAATTCATGTGGCGATTGGAGAAAATTACGTCGGGCACGTCGTGATTTCTGACGTGATTAAACCGAACGCGAAAAAATCCATTGCCGAAATGTACGACGCGGGAATTGGCGAAGTGATTATGTTGACGGGCGACAGTGAAAAAGTTGCCGCGCAGGTTGCCGCAGAAATTGGAATAAAAAATTTTCGCAGTGAACTTTTGCCCGCCGATAAAGTCAATGAGTTTGAAAAAATTTTATATTCCCGCGATGCTGACGACGCGAAAGTTGCATTTGTCGGCGACGGGATTAATGACGCGCCGGTTTTGAGCCGTGCTGATGTTGGCATTGCAATGGGTGCGTTGGGGGCGGACGCGGCGATTGAGGCGGCTGACGTTGTTTTAATGGACGACGATCCGAAAAAAATTTCCCGCGCAGTACGAATTGCTAAAAAATGCATGGCGATTGTCAAGGAAAATATTTACTTGGCTATCGGCGTGAAAGTTTTGGTTTTAATTCTCGGCGCGATTGGTTTTGCCGGAATGTGGTTTGCGATTTTCGCGGACGTTGGAGTAATGGTTCTTACCGTGATGAATTCAATCAGAATGTTGTACAGTATTTAGCTGGTAGCTGGTAGCTTGTAGCTTGTAGCTAAGACGCCGTTGCGAAAAATTTTTTCCACGTTTATCTTTTAGCTGGTAGCTTGTAGCTTGTAGCTGGTAGCTAAGACGCCGTTGCGAAAAATTTTTTCAACATGAACTTTCACAACGTCACCTGAATTTATTTCCGACGACGCGGGAACGTAAACGCGAACATAATTTTTTGTCAGCCCGTCAATAAAATTTTCTTCCTGCGTTTCGGCGATTATCTCAACAGTTTTTCCGATTAATTTTTCCGCAAAAATTTTTTCCTTCGCCGCAGAAATTTCTAAAGCGCGGGCGGCACGTTCCCTTTTTACCTGCGCGGGAATTTGATTTTGCATCGTCGCCGCCAAAGTTCCTTCACGCGCCGAAAACGGGAAGACATGAATTTTGCTGAAAGGTTGAGCTTGCACAAAGTCCAACGTCTCGGCAAAATTTTTTTCTGTCTCGTTGGGAAAACCTACAATTAAATCCGTGCCGATTGAAATATCCGGAATTTCTTTCACAAGTTTTGAAGTCAACGCGGCAAAATTTTTCGTCGTGTACGGACGGCGCATCGATTTCAAAATTTCATCACTGCCCGATTGCAACGGCAAATGAACGTGATTACAAATTCTTTCGTCAGATTTAATCAAGTCAATCAATTCGTCGGACATCTCGGCAGATTCGATTGAGCCCAGTCGCAGGCGTAAAGGATTCGCCGCGTCAAGGACAGTTTTAACGGCGTCGACGAGGGAAATTTTATTTTTGAAGTCCGCGCCGTACGCGCCAATATGAATGCCCGTCAAAACAATTTCGCGGTAACCGCCCGCCGCCAATTCCAAACATTCGGCACGAATATTTTCAAGACTCCGTGAACGAACGCGCCCGCGCAGATACGGAATTATGCAGTACGCGCAAAAATTATTGCAACCGTCTTCGATTTTCAAAAAAGCTCGTGTACGTTGAGGAGTGTGCGGCAATTCTTCAAAGGCGGAAATTTTTTCAACGTCATCAACGCGCAAAATTTTTTCGTCGCGATTTTTCAAAACTTGTTCGACGAGTTCAACAATTTTCATTCGCTCCGCCGTGCCGACAATCACGTCGACGCCGTCAATCGCGGAAATTTCTGCGGGGGAATTTTGCGCGTAACAGCCGAGCACACAGACGACAGCGTTGGGATTTGCGCGAATCGCCCGCCGAATTGCTTGTCTGGATTTTTGCGAACTAATCGCCGTGACTGCGCAGGTATTCACAACGACAACGTCCGCCGAATTTATTTCCGTGACAATTTCGTAGCCGTTCGATTGAAAAATTTTTCCAATCGCCTCCGTTTCGTACCAATTTACTTTGCAACCCAAAGTATAAAACGCAACTTTCAAAAATATTCCTCCCAATCTCAAGTTCCTAGCCGCAACAGCTAATCTGTGTTATAATCAAAAAAAATTTCATGCAATGGAGTGAAAAAAAAATTTGCTCACAAACACCGAAGGAAGTTTGAAAAATTTATCACGATACTTGACGCCGCTAAATGTTTGGGCGTTGGCGTTCGGCTGTTCAATCGGCTGGGGTACGTTCATCATTCCCGCGACAGATTTTTTGCCGAAAGCCGGACCTTTGGGCGCAACAATCGCTATTGGAATCGGCGCGTTGATTATGCTCGTCATTGCGGCGAATTATCATTACTTGATGAATCGAAAATCTGACAGCGGCGGCGCGTTCACCTTTACGAAAAAAAATTTTGGTTACGACCACGCGTTTATTTGCGCATGGTTTTTGTGGTTCGTCTACACCGATTTACTTTGGGGCAACGTCACCGCCTGTTCACTCATCGCAAGAGATTTATTCGACGGATTTTTCAGCGTCGGATTCAGTTACAATCTTGCGGGCTACGACATTTACGTTGGAGAAATTTTTTTATCAATCGCTATTATACTCTTCATTGGAATTTTTTGCGCGCGAAAAAGATTTTTTTTCAGCCAAGTGAATACGCTTTTGGCACTTTTCGTTTTGATTGGCGGATTGGCTTGCATAATTTTGGCGTTGGCAAGCGGCGGCAGTGCAGAAAATTTTGAGCCGTACTTCGCCGCAGAAAAATATTATCCATTGCAAATTTCCTCCGTCGTCGCGTTGACGGCGTGGGCGTTCGTCTGATTTGAATCAATTTCGCATGCGGCGGACGAATTTAATTTTTCGCCGAAAAAAACTTTTTTAATCATGTTTTCAGCGATAATCGCGGGCGCAATTTTTTACGTGGGAATAATTTTTCTTTCCGCCGCGTCAGTGCCGATAGGATTTGCGAACTGGAACGAATACATTTCATGTCTTGATGAAATTGACGGATTGGCGTCGTTGCCGGCTTTTCACGCGGCAAGGGAATTGCTCGGCGAGTTCGGCTTGATAATTTTGATAATTACTTTAGCCTGCGCGGTGTTGACCAGCGTCATTTGCAATTATTTTGCGACGAGTCGTCTGATGTTTGCGTTGGCGAAAGATGATTGTTTGCCGAAAAGATTTTCCGTTTTGAACGCTGAAAATATTCCAAGCAACGCGGTAACTTTCGTGATGATTGTTTCGCTGACAGTTCCGTTTATCGGACAAACGCTGTTGAATTGGCTGACGGATGTAACGACGGTCGGCGCGATAATTGCTTACGGTTACGTTTCCTTCGGCGCGTATCATACGGCGAGAGTTAAGCGCGACAAAAAATATATGATTAGCGGCGCGGTTGGAACTTTTTTTTCGTTGACGTTGGCAATTCTCATGCTTGCTCCGAATTTGTTGGCTGAAGAATTTTTTTCGCGCGAATCGTACTTCATTTTAATTTTGCTAAGCATTTGTGGTGTACTTTGTTTCAGAATTATTTTCAAGGGCGACAAAGGACGACGTTTCGGAAAATCCGTCATCATTTGGATAATCATGCTGTTCATAATTTTGCTTTCTTCGCTGATGTGGATGCGGCAATCGGTTGCGCAAGATTTTAACGTTATGCTGGAAAATATTTCGTCGTATTTCACGGAGGAGATTGACAACTACGGATTAAAGCCGCACGTTATGCACAGGATTCGTGAAGAAAATTATTTGCGTGAGCAACTTGACGAAGTTCGTTCAGGAATTTTTCTCCACAGTGTCGTGCAAGTTTCGCTGATTGTTTTCACGCTCATCGTCATGTTCAACATTTATTCGATAATCCGAAAACGTGAACGCGACGTTGAGGAGGCGCACATTCGCGCAGAAGAAAGCGTCCGCGCAAAAAATAAATTTCTTTCTAACATGTCCCACGATATCAAAACGCCGATTAAAGCGATAATTGGTTACGCGGGGCTGGCATTGCGCGAGGAAACTTCGCCGGAAGAAATGAAAAATTTCTTGACAAAAATTGAATCGTCAAGTGAAAATTTGTTGGCGACGATTAATGACGTACTTGAGATGAGTTTAATGGAGAGCGGGCAGATTAAGTTGAATGAAGAACCCGCCGACCTTCTGAAAATTCTTAGCGAAGTTCGCGATATCTTCGCCGAACAAATGGCGGAAAAAAATATTAACTTCACCGTAGAATTCTCTAACGTCATTCATCCGTACGTTCGCTGTGATAAACATCGCCTTCACCGCATGCTTTTGAATTTGGCGAGCAACGCGTACAAGTTCACGCCACACGACGGCAAAGTTGAAATTATTTTGAAAGAACTCCACAGCCGCATTAACGGCGTCGGCAATTATGAACTGCACATCAAAGACAGCGGCATTGGAATGAGTGAAGATTTTGCGAAAAAAATTTTTGATCCTTTCGAGCGCGAACAAAATTCCCAAATCACGGAAATGCAGGGAACAGGTTTAGGCATGGCAATTACAAAAACTATCGTGGATCTCATGCATGGAAATATTTACGTCGAGACAAAGGAAAACGTCGGAACGGAATTTATCGTCAACGTTCAATTCGCAATAGAATCCGAGCCGCCGAAACCTGAACCGCATTTGGAATTTGTCGCGGCGATGAATGACGAAACTTTAATGAAATGAACTCAAGCAGGATTTTTTCAACTTGCGGCTAATAAATCTGTTTACCAAAAAAAATACTTTGTCACCCAAAAATTTTTGGACGGAGGCGAAATTTTCATGAATGAGGACATTGCTGACACTATGGTTAGGATTGCTATGGACGCAATAAGAAATTCTTACGTGGATCATGACGGAATTGCGGCGGGGGCTTGCGTGCTCACGTCTGACGGCACTCTTTACAACGGTTGCAGAGTGGATCACCCCGTTCCTTATCTTAGCGTTTCGGCAGAAATGGCTGCTATGATTCGCGCAATCGTCGACGGCAAACGCGAATTTGACGGCTTGGCTATCGTAGCTGACATTGACGGCTTTTATGTGCCGGACGAATACACTTACGCTTTCTTGGAAGAATTGGGCGTACCGGAAATTGTTTTCGCGGATCTCGACGGAAATGTTAAAATCATGCCGCTTGAAGAAGTTGAGCCGTACAGACCGCGCCGCAGAGATTAATTCACTGCCAAAAAAATTTTTTTCGACAAGTTAACATTTTTTTCTTCGCCGCGTATAATCGGCAGAAAGAGAAAATTGAAAACAAATTCTTGAAAGGAAGTAATAACAATGAGTGAAGAAAAAATTTTGAAGAGCGAAGAACTTACCGACGCAGACCTTGACGAAGTCGCAGGCGGCACTATGACAGAAACCGATTCGGATATTGCATTCTTCGACAAAGCGAAGAACAAATTCACGGCACTGAAAAATTTCCAACCCCAATACGGCGGCGGCAAAGAAATGAAAGCGTATGAAATTTGGGATTTCGTCGGCGTAGATTTTGATCCGAGCATGGACAGAGCCAACCAGTATAAAATCGGCGGCAAGACGGTTACTCAAGATCAAGCGCAGATTTATGCACTTCGCCAGCTTAAGAAAATGAAATAAGCTTTATCAAAAAGTGGCGTAAAGAAAGTTCCCTTCGGCAAATGTCGTTGGGAATTTTTTTTGCCGCGAAAAAATTTTCGGCGTCGTAACATTTTCTTTCTTCGCCGCGTATAATTGACAGAAAGAAAGTTTGAAAACAAATTCTCGAAAGGAAGTAGTCACGATGACGGATGAAAAAATTTTTGACAGCGAAAAACTCACCGATGACGAGCTTGACGAAGTCGCGGGCGGCACACTCGACGAACTCAAAGAGGATCGCTCCCGTTTGATTGAACTCGGGTATTACGAAATTATCGGCAATCAAAGGTTCTCTACGGGCATTAACAACGCATTGGCTAAATTTGGTAAAGAGCATGGCATGGAAATGACTATGAAATATCACAAACACGAGGCGAATCAATATTTTATCAACGGCGAGGAAGTTACACGCGACGAACTTTGGATAAAAATTATCCGAACGCTGAAACACAAGAAGTAGAAGAAATTTTTTAGTCAATCAGAAAATCCCTTCGGCAAAAGTCGCAGGGAATTTTTTTTTCCGCGAAAAAATTTTCCAACGTCTTAACATTTTCTGATTCGCCGCGTATAATTAGCAGAATGAAAATTTGAAAACAAATTCTTGAAAGGAAGTAATAATGATGAGCGAGGAAAAAATTTTGAAGAGCGAAGAACTTACCAACACAGACCTTGACGAAGTCGCGGGCGGAACGAGGGAACAATCCCTCTCGGATAACGAGTTTCTTAGAAAAATTGGTGTAGATTCTAGAACTTGGGTAAATAATAGTATCATTCGAAGAGCTTGGGCAACGGTCGGAGTAGATTGTAGAGCATTTCGAAATGATGACAACAAATATTTTCTCAACGGCAAAGAAATTACACAAGATGAGGCAAGGATTCACGCGATTAAGTTCATGAAGAATAAGAACAAGTAAAAAAAATTTTCAACCAACGGAAAATTTTTAAAGGAAGTGCTAACAATGTCAGAGGAAAAAATTTTGAAGAGCGAAGAACTCAACGAAGAGGAACTTGACGAAGTCGCAGGCGGCTCGTTGGAACAAATACGGAGTGATTTTAAATTTTTCGAAAAGATTGGTGTAAAAGATCTCGATCGTGATTGTGCCAAATGGATTAGCTCTATGTATACTGAGGTTAGATATCAGTGGAGGAAATTAGGAATAGATTATGATCAGATTGACGATAGCTATGTTCTCAAAAGCAGCGGCGAAAAACTTACACCGGATCAGGCAAGGATTCACGCGATTAAGGTTTTGAAAGGTAAAAAGTAGTAAAAAAATTTCCAACCAACGGAAAGCAAAATCCCTTCGGCAAACGTCGTTGGGATTTTTTTTTGCGGCGAAAAAATTTTTTCAACGTCTTAACAAATTTTTCTTCGCCGCGTATAATTGGCAGAATGAAAATTTGAAAACAAATTCTTGAAAGGAAGTAATAATGATGAGTGAAGAAAAAATTTTGAAGAGCGAAGAACTTAACGACGAACAGCTTGACGAAGTCGCAGGCGGCACGATGCAACAAATCTACTCGGATGTCGAGTTTCTTAAAAAGCTTGGTATGGATTTGGATTTGCCCGATGTTCGGCAGCTTAGGCAGCTTGAAATCCGCCACGTTGGAACTGTCGTTCAGGAGGCTTGGAAAGAGATCGGAATACATTGCGATTACAGCCCCTATAGAATTGTTGGTAACAGATATTTTCTCAACGGCGAAGAAATTACACAAGATGAGGCAAGGATTCACGCAATTAAAGTTCTGAAAGGTCAAAAGTAATAAAAAAATTTCCAACCAACGGAAAACAAAATCCCCTCGGCAAACGTCGTTGGGATTTTTTATTGACGCGAAAAAATTTTTCCACGCCTTAACAAA
>JAFSXD010000106.1 GCA_017444245.1 Selenomonadaceae bacterium
ACCATAACCAAAAGCGTGTGAAAAATTATTCCGCTGACAAGTCCTGCCGCTAAAATTATTCCGCATTTCGCGCCGTCGGATAAACTTTTTGTCAACAAGTACAAAATATCCGGACCGGGTGCCAACGTTAAAAGTATTGACGCTGTCAAAAAGTATGCGAACGTTGAAATTTCCAAATTATCACTCCTGTTTGGTGAGCAGAAAAAAATTTTTTTCATCAACAAAATTTCCTGCCAACGCATGAAACTAAGTTTCGTTGCGACAAATTTTAAAAACTTGACCCTTGCCGTTGATTGATATTATAATTTACAATCCGAAAAATTTTCAATCGAAAACTGCGGAAGGGGAAATTTTTTTTGAAATATACAAGCACACGATCGAAAATCACGCCTGTGACTTCAGCAGAAGCGATCCTTCAGGGATTAGCTCCCGACGGCGGGCTTTTCGTACCGGAGACAATTCCGAAGATAAAATTGGAAGACATTCAGCGATTTACAAAAATGCGTTACGTTCAGCGGGCGGCGGAAATTCTCAAAAAATTTTTGACCGATTACACCGAAGACGAACTTTTTGAGTGCGCGGAGCTTGCCTATAATTGGTTTGACACTCCCGCAAAAGTTCCGCTGTCCGTTTTGGTGCAAGACCCGAACAATCCGAAAAATCCCGTTGGCGTCGCGGAGTTGTGGCACGGTCCGACGAGTGCCTTTAAAGATTTGGCGTTGCAGATTTTGCCGCGCCTCATGGGTTATGCGCTGAAGAAAACCGGCGAACAAAAAGAAATTTTAATTCTCGTCGCAACTTCCGGCGATACCGGCAAGGCAGCGTTGGCAGGTTTTGCGGACGTGCCGCAGACAAAAATCATGGTCTTTTATCCAAATGGCGGCGTAAGTCAAATTCAACGTTTGCAAATGATCACTCAAGTTGGCGGCAACGTAAACGTCACTGCCGTTAACGGCAACTTCGACGACGCTCAAGCCGGCGTGAAAAAAATTTTTGGTGATGAAAAAATCCGTCAACAACTTGCCGAAGAAAATATTAAACTTAGCTCCGCAAATTCAATCAACTGGGGAAGGCTCGTTCCGCAAATCGTTTACTACTTCTCCGCCTACGCTGAATTTATCAACACTAAGCAACTTAAACTTGGCGAAGCTGTCAACATCGTTGTGCCGACGGGAAATTTCGGAAATATTCTCGCCGCCTACTACGCTAAACGCATGGGACTTCCCGTCAAACGTTTAATCTGCGCGTCCAACGTCAACAATGTGTTGACTGAATTTTTCCGCACGGGCGTTTACAATCGCAACAGAGAATTTCATAGAACAATCAGCCCGTCAATGGATATTTTAGTTTCCAGCAACCTTGAACGTTTGCTTTATCACGAAGGGCACTCCGACCAAGTGAAACGTTTCATGACTCAACTGAACACGACGGGAAATTTCAGAATAGATCCTCCGCTGAAAAAAAAGTTGGATAAAATTTTTTACGCAGACTTCGCGACGGAAGAAGACACGCTGAAAATTATCAAAGAAATTTTTGAGCACTTCAAATACACTGTCGACCCGCACACCGCCGTTGCCATGAAAGTTTTGAGCAAATATCGCCGTGACACTCACGACATGACTTCTTGTATCGTTGCCGCGACTGCCAGCCCGTTCAAATTTACCAACGCGGTCTTGACGGCAATCGGCGAACCCGTCGAAGGGCTCAACGACTTCAAGCAACTGGATCGCCTGTCAATCGTTGCTAACAGAACCATTCCGAAAAATTTGGCGAAACTTGACGGCGCAGAAATTTTGCACAGTGACGTTTGCGAAAAAGACGAAATGGCTGAACGCGTTTTGAAATTTGCGGCAAGTCATCATGAAAATTAAAATCGGAACGCGCGGCAGTAAGTTGGCGTTGTGGCAGGCAAATTTCATTGCCGAGAAGATAAGAAAAAATAATCCCGCGCTTGAAGTGGAGATCGTCAAAGTTCAAACGCAGGGAGATAAAATTTTGGACGCGCCGCTTGCGAAAATTGGCGGCAAGGGACTTTTCACTAAGGAACTGGAACTTCAACTTTTGGCGGGAAAAATTAATTTGGCAGTTCACAGCTTGAAGGACGTACCGACGGAGCTTGACGAAAAATTTAAAATTGCCGCGATAACTCGTCGCCAAAATCCTTTCGACGCGTTTGTAAGCAACAATTTCAAAACTTTTGATGAACTTCCCGAAGGCGCAGTTATCGGAACTTCAAGTTTGCGACGTGCCGCTCAGATTTTGATTTTGCGTCCGGACTTGAAAATAAAAAATCTTCGTGGCAACGTCGATACGCGGCTAAAAAAATTGGACGCAGGAGAATTTGACGCGGAAATTTTGGCGACGGCGGGTCTTGAACGACTCGGCTACTCTTCGCGAATCAATCACACGTTGACGAAAATAATTCCTGCGGCGGGGCAGGGCGCACTTGCCATAGAAATTTGCGCGGATGATTTTGAAACTTTCGACGCGATAAATTTTTTGAACGACGCTGAAACTTGCGCGGCAGTGAAAGTTGAACGTGACTTTTTGCAAGTTGTCGGTGGCGGCTGTCAAATTCCCGTTGGCATTTTCGCACAAGTCGACGGGGAAAAAATTTCTGCGCGGGCGATAATTTCTTCGCTTGACGGAAAAAATTTTGTGCAAGATTCCGCCGTTGGACTTTTGAAAAATCTTGAAGACTTCGGCAAAGATTTTGCTGAAAAACTTTTGGCTGAAGGCGGACGCGAAATTCTTCATGAGTTAGCTTGTAGCTTGTAGCCGGTGGCAAAAGTTTTTACTTGCGCGTTACGCATTGCTCATTAACCGGAGGTGATATACTTGCCGATAAAAATTCCAAATAATCTGCCTGCAAAAAAATGTTTTGGAGGGCGAAAATATTTTTGTCATGGACGCGGACAGGGCGTACACGCAGGATATTCGCCCGCTGAAAATTTTGATTTTGAATTTGATGCCGAAAAAATCTGTGACGGAAACGCAACTGCTTAGACTTTTGGGAAATACGCCGCTTCAAGTCGAAGTGGATTTTATTTACACGGCAACTTACACGCCGACGCACACGCCGAAAGATTATCTCACGGAGTTTTACGGGACTTTCAACGACGTTAAGAAAAAAAAATACGACGGCTTGATTATCACCGGCGCGCCTGTCGAGATGATGGATTTTGAGGACGTTGCGTATTGGGACGAGCTCAAAAAAATTATGGAGTGGAGCAAAAAAAATGTTTGGTCGACGTTTCACATTTGCTGGGGCGCGCAGGTGGGGCTTTACTACCATTACGGTGTACCGAAATTTGAATTGGAAGAAAAAATTTCCGGCGTCTACAGACACAGATTGTGTGTCCACCATGAAAAACTTTTTCGCGGATTCGACGACAAATTTTTTGTTCCACATTCTCGTTACACCGGCACTCGTCGCGAAGATTTAGAAAAAATTTCTGCGCTGACAATCTTGTCTGAATCGGACGACGCGGGAGTTTATGCCGTCGCGAATTTGGAGAAACGACAATTTTTCATCACGGGGCATGCCGAGTACGATCCGTACACGCTGAAAAATGAATATGAACGCGATTTGAAGGCGGGATTAAATCCGAACATCCCGCAAAATTATTTTCCAAAAGACGACCCGTCCAAAGAACCCGTCGTGAAGTGGCGTTCAGTGGCGCACTTGCTTTTTGCCAACTGGTTGAATTACTACGTTTATCAAGAGACGCCGTTTGAAATTGATTCAATCGGATAGTAATTCACATTCCCTAAACTAAGGAGTAGATTTTTTTGACGAAAATTTTAATCGGAATATTGGCGGCGATAATTTTTTCTTCGCCGTTTGAAGTTTCAGCAAAGGAAGTTGAAGTTCCCGAAGACATTTACACTTGGGTGCAATCGACTTCGCGCGGAAATTATTTTTTCAACACGGAGCAGATGAATTACCGCGTAAAATCTGACGGCACGATTGATTTGTACATGCTGAATGTGCCGACGATTTGCACTTACGACGATATACAAATCCAAGACGTAATTCAAAAACGCCGCTGGAAAAATCAATCTCTTGAAGGCTACGATATTTTGGCGGGGCGCGCAGATTATTTGACGTTCGATTTGAAAAACGAAACTGTTCACGTCGTCAAGCGCGTTGACCTCGACGAAACTTTAACGGAGTTGGACAGCGATTATTCCGGCGAACCGATTAAATTTGCGGACATTCCCGAAAAAAGTATTGCCTGCAGATTTTATCGTTCAATTTTAATTTGGGCGCGATTCAACACCGAAACTTTGATTGCGCGTTCCAAAGGAAAACTTAGTGCCGCCGACAAGCAACTTAATTCAAAAGAATATCCCATAAGCAAAATTACTTTGCCGGGCGACTTGCCACGCAACGATTAAAAAATTGTCGTTGCTGAAAAAATTTCTGACACAAAAAAACTCCGTATCAACGGAGATTTTTTTACTCGTCATTGGTTGACGGCTCGTCGTCAAAATATTTCATGGCGGTTTTCTTCCACTCTTTTTTTGAGTACAACGCCTGAAAATTTGTAATGCCCGTGAGCTTGGAAAGTTCGGCAATGATTGCGTCGCACTCTTCGCGGGATTTTGCATGAATCATCGTATACAAATTGTAATTCCAATTTGGCGCGGGATTTCTGTCGTAGCAATGAGAAACGGCGGAATGCGCACTCATAATTTCTGCAACTTCCAAAAGTTTTTCCGGCGGAACATTCCAAACGCAGAGGGCATTGGATTTGAAACCCGCCGTTCGATGTTGAAGGACAGCACCCATTTTGCGAATTTTTTTTTCGCGCAAAAAATCTTTGACACGTTCCAAAAATTTTTCTTCGTCGATTCCGGCACGTTCCGCCAAAATTTTATACGGCTCTTCGCAAAGTGGAAAATCTTCTTGCAAGGCACGTACGATTTTTTTATCCGGCGCAGTCAACGCCGTTTGTTCATTGGAGTTTGAATTGCACATTGATTTTAAATTTTTGATTGGACTTCAAGTTTATCATATCTTCGACGCCGCGCAGAGATCTGATTTCGCTTAGGATTTTTCCTTCGCGTTCGACGGTTGGCGTCAAGAGAGTGAACCAAAGATTAAATTTTCCTTCGCGCTCGTAATTGTGCGTGACTTCGTTGTAATTGTTGATTGCCTCCGCGACCGCGCAAATTTCCGACGGCTGAACTTCCAGAGCGACCAAAGTTCCACGATAGCCCAAGTTATCAGAATTGAAAAAAGTTCCGATTCGCCGCAAGTAGCCCGCCGCTTTCAACCGGCGCACACGCTCAAGCACAAAATTTTCTTCCGCGCCGAGTCTGTTCGCCAATTCCGCAAAAGGTCTACGACAAACCGGAATGCTTCCCTGCAACAAATTCAGCAGAGATTTGTCAAAGCTTGAAAGTTCCATGTCAAATTCTCCTAAAAAAATGAATCACATTCAATTAAATTTTAGCAGAAATTTTTTTGGCGTCAAGCAAATTTGAATCAAATTCAAAAATTTTAGAGTACAAAAATCCTGCGCGGATGTTGAAAAGAATTTCTCAAAAATTTCTAGTGGAAAAAAATTCACTTGCATAAATTTTTGTTTTGGTCTAAAATATCACGGTGTGAAAAATTTTCGGGGCATGGCTCAACTTGGTAGGGCGTCTGCTTTGGGAGCAGAAGGTTGCAGGTTCAAATCCTGTTGCCCCGACTGAAAAATTTTCCGAAAAAAAGCTTCCGACGACATGCCGGAAGTTTTTTGTTGCAAACTTTTTTATTTCCCTTTAACGGTGTGATGTTTATTTTTTTTCTGCATTTCCGGCGGCGTGTTCCAACGCTTTTGAAACCACAGCCACTGGGTTGGATTTTCGCGAATGACATTTTCGATTATCGCAGTCATTTTTTCCGTGAAACGAAGTAAATCGCCGTCAGCATCGCCCGTATCTTCAAAGCGCATGACTTCAAAAATTTTCACGAGATGCCGCCCGTTCGGTTGACGGAGAATGAACGCGGGGACAACGGGCGAATGAAATTTTTTTGAGAAGACGGCGGGTCCCATCGGAGTTGAAGCGACTTTGCCGAGAAATTTTATGAACGCGCCACCCGGTCCAGCGTCTTGATCTGCGAGGAAACCTAAAATTTTTCCCTTCTTGAGCGCACGCCCTGCGGCAAGCATTTCACTTGTGCCGCGATTAAAAATTTCCACGTTGATTGTCGCCCGCAAATCGTCAAGTGCACGTGAATACTCTTGATTAGGTTGCAACTTTGCAATGGCGGTGACGGGCATACCGTTTAGCGTGAAAGACGCGCTAAGCCATTCCCACGTTCCGACGTGCGCCGTCAAAACTACCACGCCATGCCCTTCTGCCAATGCGTCGCGCATTCTCTCCAAGTGATCTATTTCAATGTACTGCGACAAATTTTTTTCATTCAAGTTGGGCATGTAAAAAATATCTAAAACATTTCGCGCCAAATTCACGAAGGACGCGCGAACAATTTTTCGTGCCTCCGAATCAGAAATTTGAAGTGCCGGCATCATTTGGGCAACTGCGCGTTCCCGTTGCTTTTTTATCAGCAAGTAATATAAATTGCCCAAAATTTTCCCCAGAAAAAGTAATGCCCCGTATGGCAACAGTCGTATAAGCCGACTAAACAACATCAGCGCGTTGTATAACATTTAAAATAGCCCCTACTCATTGCATTAAATTGTAATCTCCGCCAACATCTTCGGCACTTGAATATTGGCGCAAAACTTCAGCCCATTTATCCTGCGCCTTGAAAACAAATTCGAGGACTTCACGAACAGCACCGTTGCCGCCGAATTTTTCCGCAACGAAATGAGCAAGTTCCTTGACTTCCTCCGCCGCGTCACCCACTGCCGCACGAAAGCCGACTTGTACGAAAACGGGCAAGTCAATTATATCGTCAGCGACATAAGCAACTTGTTCATCCGTCACGCCAAATTCTTCTTTCAATTCCTTGTAAGCGTTGCGCTTGTTCATCTGCCCCTGCTTGACAGAATTAATTTTGAGTTCGCGCGCCCTAAGTTCCGTGCAAAGAGATTTTCTCCCCGTGATAATTGCCGTCTTAAAACCAAGTTTCTGCGCGGTGGTAATTCCAAAACCGTCACGGCAGTTGAAAGATTTAAAAAGTTCGCCATTAACGCCCATATTAATTTTGCTGTCAGTAAGCACGCCGTCAACGTCGAAAATAATCAGCTTAATTTTTTTTGCCCGCTCAAATGCGTCATGTGAAATTTTCATGCCAAGAGCCTCCAGCGTTTTGAAAAATCTCCAGTCGAATCATCTGGATTTCAATTTTCTCCAAAAAAAAAGTTTTACCTGCCACTTAAGATAAAATTAAGCTGAAAACGCGGCGGCAACGCGGCTGTAAATTTTAGTCTTCGGATTGAACTTGTAAATTTTTCGTGCGTTCGCTATAATATTTCTCGAAAGTTGAGGGACGATTATAAAAGTCATGGTTGACGCACGAATAAACGCAATGATTAATTTTGTGCCGCAGGGAAGTCGTGTTGCTGACATTGGCGCAGATCACGGCTTCCTTTCAATTTCTCTGGCGGAAATTTCCCGCGCAGATTTTGTAATTGCCACTGACAAAAACGCCGGACCAATCGCCGCCGCAAAAAAAAATATTATCGCCGCAGGTCTTGAAAAAAAAATTGAAACTCGTTTGGGTGACGGCCTGCAAGTTCTAAAAATCGGCGAAGTCGACACAATTTGTATCGGCGGAATGGGTGGCGCACTCATCTGCAAAATTTTGGAAGACGCTCCGGAAATTTTTTCAACCACAGAAAATTTAATCATTCAACCAATGAACGCCATTGAAAAATTTTTCCCCTTGTTGTCCGAAAAAAATTTTTTCATAGCCGACGTTGACCTTGCAGAAGTTGGCGGCATCATCTACGAAATTATTTTCGCCACGAAAAACGTCGACAAAATTTCTGCGCGGAAAAAATTTGAAACTTCGCCACTGCTTGAAAAATATTTGTCCTCGAAGTTAAAAAAAATTTCGCACACGCTCGCCGAAATGTCAAAAAGTCCCGCCGCATCCTCAAGCGAAAAATTTTTCCGTCTTCAAAAAAAGTTAGAATCTCTTTCGTTTTTCGTGAAAAGAAAAAATTTTGATTTGACTTTTGAAAAAGTCATTGACATTTTGTCCAATTAGTGATAATCTTTAGCGGCAAAAAGAAAGGGGCTGATGAATTGACAGAAGAAAAAAAAATCAAAGTGGAAAACGAGGACGGTGACAGTGCGGAAATCAACGCAGATTTATCAAATGCTGATAATATAAACTTGAACGGAGAAAAAAAAGATGTTGCTCCGGACTTGGGGCTTGTCACGGAAAATGAAAAGTTGAAAGCAGAGCTTGCCGCCAAAACTGAAAGACTGTTGAGACTGCAGGCGGATTTCGACAATTTCCGCAAACGTACGGCGAAAGAAAAACTTGAGCTTGCGGCGACGGTCGAACAAGCTTTTCTGAAAGATTTGCTCCCCTTGCTGGATAATCTTAGCAGAGCATCGGAAGCGGCGGACAGCGAAGCTTCGGACGCTGAAAATTTGCGCAAGGGCATCAAGATGATTCGCCTTGAAACGATAGCGGCAATGGGCAAGCATGGACTTGAGCCGATTGAAACGGCGGGCAAAATGTTTGATCCGAATTTTCATCAAGCCGTTGGGACTGTCAAAGACGAAACGAAGGAAGACGGTATGATTGCCGCAGAATTTCAAAACGGTTTCATGGCACGCGGCAAAGTCATTCGCCCAAGCATGGTTCAAGTCGTTAATAATTCATAATCAACATTAGAAACTAACAGCTAAAAGCTAAAAGCTAACAGCTAAAAACGGAGGCAAATTTCATGAGCAAAGTTATTGGTATAGATTTGGGAACTACTAACAGCGTCGTCAGCGTTTTGGAGGGCGGCGAACCGACGGTAATTACAAACCCTGAAGGAAGTCGCATCACTCCTTCAGTGGTTGGTTTCACGAAAGATGGACAGCGTCTCGTAGGACAGCTTGCAAAACGTCAAGCAGTCTCCAATCCCGATAGGACAATCTCTTCAATCAAGCGTCACATGGGCGATTCCTACAAAGTCACTATCGACGGCAAGAGTTACACGCCGCAAGAAATTTCCGCAATGGTTTTGCAAAAATTAAAATCAGACGCTGAAGCTTACCTCGGCGAAACTGTCACGCAAGCAGTTATCACCGTCCCCGCATATTTCAGCGACGCACAACGTCAAGCGACGAAGGACGCGGGCAAAATCGCAGGTCTTGAAGTTCTCCGCATCATCAACGAGCCTACGGCGGCGGCACTTGCTTACGGACTTGACAAAGACAACGACGAAAAAATTTTGGTCTTCGACTTGGGCGGCGGCACGTTCGATGTTTCCATTTTGGAACTTAGCGAAGGAACTTTTGAAGTCAACGCAACCAACGGCGATACCCATTTGGGCGGCGACGACTTCGATAAAAAAGTTATGGACTGGATGGTTAGCGAATTTGAACGCTCCAACGGCATCAATTTGGCGAAAGACAAAATGGCGGCGCAACGTCTCATTGAAGCGGCGGAGAAAGCGAAAATTGAACTTAGCTCCATGACTTCGACGAACATCAATTTGCCGTTCATCACTGCGGACGCAAGCGGACCTAAACATTTGGATTTGACTTTGACGCGCGCAAAATTCGACGACCTCACTCGTGATTTGGTTGAACGCACAATGGGACCGACGAAACTTGCAATGAAAGACGCCGGACTTAAGGGTAGCGACATCGACAAAATTATTTTGGTCGGCGGCTCAACTCGTATTCCCGCCGTGCAAAATGCAATTCGCGAAATTCTCGGCAAAGAACCTTCAAAGGGAATTAACCCTGACGAATGCGTTTCAGTCGGCGCGGCAATTCAAGGCGGCGTTCTCTCCGGCGAAGTCAAAGACGTTTTGCTTATCGACGTTACGCCGTTGTCACTCGGCATTGAAACTTTGGGCGGCGTTTGCACAAAAATTATTGAGCGCAACACTTCAATTCCTACAACCAAATCGCAAGTCTTCTCGACGGCGGCGGACAATCAGTCCAGCGTTGAAATTCATGTCCTTCAAGGCGAACGCGAAATGGCGGCGGGAAATAAAACGCTCGGCAAATTCGTTCTCTCTGACATTCCGCCTG
>JAFSXD010000011.1 GCA_017444245.1 Selenomonadaceae bacterium
AGTTAGCCTCCTTTTGATTCTAAATTACTAACGATCTGGAGATCTGGCGATCTAATGATACATTGACTTTAAAAAATTGGCAAGTAATTACTACAAGCTACCAGCTACAAGCTACCAGCTACAAGCTACCAGCTAAAACCTTACTTTACCAAAAAATTTTAATCTGGTATAATTGCGGCGGAAAAACAAAATCTTTTTGGAGGAAAAATTTTGAGCAGATTAACGTTAGACAAAGCAAAAGAAATTCTTCATAAACACACGACGGAAGAACATTTGCTGATACACGCGGCGGCAGTCTGCGCGGCAATGGGCGCAATGGCTGAACATTTTCATGAAGACGTTGAACATTGGCAGGCGATAGGTTATTTGCACGACGTGGACTTTGAAAAATTTCCCGAAGAACATTGCCAACACGTCCGTGAACTTTTAGAACCTGAAGGCATTGACGACGAAGATATTAACACGATAATTTCTCACGGCTACGGCTTAACCGGCGCGACTGTCGAACCAACTACCGATTGCCAAAAATCTCTCTTCGCCGTCGACGAATTGACCGGCATTGTCTACGCTTACTCGTTAATGCGCCCTGAAGGCATGAAAGATATGTCCGTTAAAAGTCTCAAGAAAAAATTCAAGGACAAACGTTTTGCCGCAAAATGTAACCGCGATGTTATCACGAAGGGCGCGGAAAAATTGGGCATGGATTTATCCGAACTCATGGAACTTTGCGTGAAGGGTATGCAAAATCTTGAAGATAATCTCAAAAAAAATTAGCCGTCGAAATTTCATCAAGGCGGCGTTCACTACGGGAATTGCACTCGGCGGCGGCTTAATCGTCGGTTGCGGCGAAGAAAAGCCCTCGTTTCCTTCCAACTTGAAAGTAAATTTTGTTCGGCAAATCATCACGAAAGATTCAACCAACTCGCGCTGTGTCATGTGGCAAACCGATTCGCCCATGACTGAACCGATTCTTGAATTAATTTCCAACGGCGTCACTGAAAAAATTCCCGTTACCGATTCGACTTTCAACGACGACAACAACGAAAATATTCAGTACACCGCGCAGATTGAAAACCTTAAACCAAATTCCGAATACGAATTTAAAATCGTCGACGGCGAAAAATCTTCTGAAACTTTCACGCTGAAAACTTACGACGAAAAAAAATTCAAGGGAATAATTTTTCCCGACTCTCAATCCGCAGATTATGATGTTTGGGGAGAAGTTGCGCAGGCGGCGTTCAAACAAAATCCTGATGCAGAATTTTTCCTCAACATGGGCGACATTGTCGACAACGGCGAAGACAGAGCTCAATGGGAAGCGTGGATGGTGCGCGTCGAAGATCAGTTGAAAAAAATTCCGTTCGCGCCGGTTATGGGCAATCACGAATGTTACAGCCGCGATTGGCAGGAACGTTATCCCATTGCGTACTTAAATTATTTTGCCGTGCCCGCAAACGACGACAAATATTTTGACAGGCGGTATTACTCTTTCGACTTAGGCGCGGCGCATTTTGTAGTTTTGGACAGTCAATGGTTGGAATTGGACGCGTTTGCTCCCGGCGTTGTTGAGGCGCAAAAAAAATGGTTGCAAGAAGATTTATTGAGCACGAAAAAAACGTGGAAGATAATTTGCGTTCATCGTGACGTTTTGCAATACAAAATTAACGGGCGCGCTGATTGGCTTGAGGGTTTTTCAAATGTCGGCGTTGAGTTTATGCCGGAGTTTGATTATTGGAACGTCGACGTAGTTTTTACGGCGCATCTTCACACGTACAGGAATCGCGGGCACATCAGAAATTTTCATGACGATCCTACAGGTCCGCTGTACATTTTGACGGGCGTCAGCGGCGACGTGCGCTATCCCGGACTTTGGGTGAATCACACATTGGACAAAGTTGTTGCGCCTCAACCTGAAACGGATAATTTTTTGACGATTGAAGGCGACGAAAAAAATTTGCTGATAAAATCTTTTTTGCCGAACGGAAAATTACTTGACGAAATTAAGTTAACGAAGTGAAGTTGACGAAGTAGGGAGTAGGGTAAAAAATCTTGGCGAAAGTTTCAGTTTTAATTTTGGCGAAGAATGAAGAAAAATTTATTGGCGCGTGCTTGGACAGCGTGAAAAGTTTTGCTGATGAAATTGTTGTGATTGACGATTTCAGCACGGACAAGACAGCTGAAATTTGCCGGCAACATGGGGCGCGTGTCCTTCAGCGTGCGTTGAATGGAGATTGGGGTTCGCAACAAACTTTTGCAGTCAATCAAGCCGCGTACGATTGGATTTTCATCATTGACGCCGACGAAAGGGTTACGCCTGAACTTGCCGAAGAGATTAAAAAAATTCTGCGCGGTGACGATAAAAAATTTGCGTATCGCGTGGCGCGGCTAAGTTATTTTTGGGGACAGCCGCTTAAACATGGCGGTTGGTTTCCCGATTACGTGACGCGCCTTTTGCCGAAGAAGGGAACTTACGTTGAAGGACTTGTCCACCAAAAAATTTGTCATGAGTGCAAGGAAATTGATTTGCCGAAAAAAAAATATCTCGTCCACTATCCTTATCGCGACTGGGAACATTATTTTGGCAAGTTCAACACGTACACGACGCTTGCCGCAAAAAAAATGTTCGACGCGGGAAAATCTGCAAGCTTGCTCGACGTGATAGCTCATCCGTTTTGGGCGGCGTTCCGAATGTATTTTCTGCGCGGCGGATTTCTCGACGGACGAATAGGTTTCATTTTGTCATGTTTCCATTACTTTTACACAATGGCAAAGTACGTTAAGCTCTGGTATTTCGGCAAAGAAAATCGCCACGTCACGGAGTTTAAGGAGTAGGGAGTAATTTGGAATACAAAAATATTTTGGTGAACGCCCTAGTAAATCTAGGCGATGTGATTTTGGTAACGTCCGCGCTGGATTTGATTAAGAAAAATTTTCCGGATACGAAAATCACGATGCTGGTCAAGCCCGTAGTCAAAGACGCCGTCATTAACAATCCGGTTGTTGACGACGTAATTATTTTTGACTACAAGCCGAAAGTCAGCACGTTCACGCAAATGCGGGCGATGATTAGCGAACTTCGGCGGCGGAAATTTGATCTGTCAATTTCCTTCGACAGAAAATTAAGACCCGCGCTGTTGACATTCATGGCGGGGATAAAAAAGCGCGTCGGTCCTTCAAAAGTTTTTGATGACAACAAAAGCCGCGTGACAATTTTATACACGGACGTAATTAAAATTTCTCATGACTTGAACGAAACTTTGCAAGCTGAAACTTATCAAGAAATTGTAAGGAAATTTTTTAAAATAGAAGGACATGGTTTTCCGCAATTTCCCAACACGTTTTCAACGAAGGCAAAAGAATTGTTGAGTTATTTTGCGCCGGAGAAATTGAAAATTGCGCTGTGCGTCAAGGGAACTTTTCCGCTGAAAACTTGGTCGAAGAAATATTTTGCTGAAGTTGTAAACAAACTTTCGGGAATGTACGACGCAGAATTTTTTATCGTGGGTGCGCCCAACGACAAAGATTACGCGGACGAAGTCATAGCGGAGATGAACGCGGACGTAAAAAATTTTTGCGGCGAAACTTCGTTGACGGACTTGGCAGAAATTTTTCGACGGACAGATTTATTTATCACGGTGGATACGGGCTCGGCGCACATTGCCGCGACGACAGGCGTCAAGATGATTACGATTTTTGGTTGCACGCCGATTAATCGTTGGCGACCGATAAACCAAAACGCAATTTCGTTGACGAGTAATGAGCCGTGTTGTCCTTGCAAGATTCGCCCTGAAGATTGCCCGTCGTTTCCAAATCCGAATTGTCTTTATCACGTGACGCCCGCCGAAGTAATTGACGCGGCAGTAAAACAGCTACAAGCTACAAGCTACAAGCTACAAGCTACAAAGGAGAGATAAATTTGTTAACATTTTTAATGGTACTCGACGCAATAATTTCAATCGCGTTAATCGGCGCGATACTCGGACAAGAGGCGAAGTCCGCAGGAATGGGCGGCATGGACGGCGGCTCTGATACCGTTTTCACGGGAAAAGTTCGCGGCATGGATGCACTTTTGGCGCGGGCAACCGTAGTGCTTGGAATACTTTTTGGGGTAATTACTTTGATTATCGCAAAGCTTACGTCATGAGATCGCCAGATCGCCAGATCGCTAGTAAGCTAGAAACTAAAACGGAGATGAAAATTTACGTTGATAATTGAGGGAGCAGAACCTTTTTTTCTGCGCGGCGGTGAAAACGGCGTCCTCTTAGTTCACGGATTCACAGGCTCGCCCGCCGAACTTTTGCCGCTGGGAGAATTTTTAAACCGCGCAGGTTACACTGTCCTCTGCGTGAGACTGGCGGGGCACGGCACAAACGAAAAAGATTTAAGCCGTACAACTTGCGACGATTGGTTTAATTCGGTGCTTGACGGCTACGCCATGCTAAAAAATTTCTGCGAAAAAATTTTTGTCGTCGGTCACTCAATGGGTTCACTTTTGAGCTTGAAACTTGCCGCCGTCAAAAAAATTGAAAAACTTATCACGTTGTCTCCGCCGTTTTCTATCAATGACGGTTTTCACATTGAAAAACTTCCGCCGCGCAGTCAATGCGAAAATTTATTCGTCGTGAAACCGCGCAGAAAATTGAAAAATGTTCCGCCCGCCGTCAACAAAACTTATCGGAGAATTCCCCTCGTATGTGTCCATGAATTTTTGGCGTTGCTGGACGACGTGAGAAAAATTTTATCCGAAATTAAAGTTCCGCTGTTGATTTTGCATGCACAGGACGATCACACCGCCAATTTTGAAAGTGCGGAATTTCTTTCAAAATCTGTTGCAGTGTCGCAGGTTGAATTTTTCGCAATGTCCGTCGGCGGTCATTTAATCCCGTTGACTGAAGGGCGGGATTTTGTTTTTGAAAAAATTTTGTGGTTCTTAAAGAAAAATTAGAAGTAAAGGGAAAGGAAAATTCTATGGCAAGTAGCGCAGATAATTATTGTTTTGCCTGCGGTGAAAAAAATCCCGTCGGCTTGCACTTGAAATTTTTTAGAGAAGAAGAAACGGAGGACGGCAAGAAAGTCACTGCGAAAAAAATTTTGGCGCGTGAATACGAAGGCTACGAAGGCGCGGCGCACGGCGGAATTGTTGCGACCATGCTTGATGAGGCAATGTGCACGTTCATCAAAGAAATTTATGACGAACAGGCAATGACGGGGCGTCTTGAAATTCGTTACAAACACCCAACGCCGATTGAGCAGGAACTCACGATTTCCGCTTGGCAAGAAACCCAACGCAGAAATATCATTACAATGCGTTCAACCGTCACTGCGCCCGACGGCGTCGTAACTGCGGAGGCGACTGCAAAATTTGCCGTCGTGTCGTTGCAATGAGCAGGAAAAAAAATTTTTTTGACTACGACGACTGGGATATTGTCGACCCTAAGCTGAAAAAAAATCCCGTCTATGTCACGGGAAAAATCAGCGTCAATCCGCGCGGTTTTGCTTTCGTCACGCCCGAAGACGGCGGCAGAGATATTTTCGTTGAGGCAGAGGACGTTGCGCGCGCACTCCACGAAGATATTGTCAGAGTTCGTATCGTTGCGGATTACGGCAACAGACGTGAAGGCGAAGTCGTCGAAGTCGTCAAGCGCGGCAATGAAATTTTTATCTGCAAGCTGAAAAATCGCGGCTCAACTTTTTGGGCTGAACCGGTCTCCGAAAAATTTCCTGAACTGCAAATTCGTTTGAAATGTGACGACAAAAAATTTTGGCGCGACTTGAAACATCGCCACGTTAAAATTGTCGTCAAGGTTACGGATTGGAAAAATCTGCGCGGAGAAATTTTAGAAATTCTTGACCCGACAAAAGATTTTGGAGTTGACATAACGGCAATTTTGCGCAGTCATGGCGTCGTTGAAAAATTTCCTGAAGAAGTTCAAGCCGAAGCCGCAAAACTTGAAACCGTTCCGAACGAAGAGGAAATTTCAAAACGCATTGACCGACGCAATTTAAAAATCGTGACGATTGACGGCGAAGATGCAAAAGACCTTGACGACGGAGTTTTCGCGAAAAAAATTGACGGCGGATTTTTTTTAGGCGTGTACATTGCCGATGTCAGTCACTACGTCAAGCCGCACACAAATTTGGACAAGGAGGCGTTCAATCGCGGCACGAGCATTTATCCCGTCGATAGAGTTGTTCCGATGTTGCCCGTCGAATTGTCCAACGGAATTTGCAGTCTCAATGCGAACGTCGACCGTCTTGCAATGGCTTGCGAAATGAAACTGGACGCTACGGGAAAAATCGTTGACTACAAAATTTTTTCTACGACAATTCATGTTTTCCGCCGCTTGAGTTACACGCAAGTACAAAAATTTATTGACGGTGACACTGCCGAACTTGCCGATTGCGCAGAAAATTTGAACGCGTTGCATGAGATTTACAAGTTGCGAAAAAAAATTCGTCACGAACGCGGCGCAATAGATTTTGATTTACCTGAACTGAAAATTATTTTGGACGAAAGAGAAAAGCCCGTCAAGTTGACGAAAAAAATTAACGGCGTCGCTGAAAATATTATTGAAGAATGCATGTTGGCGGCAAATGAAACCGTCGCCGAACACACGCTGAAAAAAAATATTCCGAGCGTTTATCGTGTCCATGAAAATCCGTCGTCGGAAAAAGTTGAAACGTTTAATCTTTTGCTGGCGCATTTCGGGTTGCACATTTCGGCGAAGGATAAAACGTACACGCCGCGTGACTTCCAAAAAATTCTTGAGAAAGTTGCGGACAATCCTGCGGAAAAAGTTATCACGACTTTTGCTCTGCGTTCAATGCAACAGGCGCGTTATGCCGTAGAAAATCTTGGGCATTTCGGACTTGCCGCGCAGTTTTACACGCATTTCACTTCGCCGATTCGTCGTTATCCGGATTTGATTGTTCATCGAATGTTGAAGGCGAGTTTGGAGACGCCGGAAAAAATTTCCAAGCTTGCAAAAAATCTTGACGAGGCGGCGAAAAATTCTTCGGCAATGGAACGCCGCGCAGTCGACATTGAGCGTGAAGCGATTGATTTCAAAGTTACGGAGTACATGCAAAAATTTTTGTGGCGAACTTTTAAAGCGGTTATATCCGGCGTCACGAAATTTGGATTTTTCGTCGAACTGGACAACGGCGCAGAAGGGCTCGTGCATGTTTCAGCCATTGACGGCGATTATTACAATTACGTCGAATCGGAATTTGCATTGGTCGGCGAATTGACGAAGAGAAGTTTTCATGTCGGCGACAGCGTGAACGTTCGGCTGGTCAACGCCAATCTTCAGACGAAACAGTTGACTTTTGAATTGCTTGAAGAAATTGCAGACGACGATTTAATTTCAAATTTGTAAGATTCAGTTGAAAAAATTTTTTGAATGTGTTAAACTCATGGCGTTTAGTTAAAGAAGCTAACACTCAACATCATGGTAATCAAAAAAGCCCCCGATTGGCGGTCGAGGGCTTTTGCGCGTTTTAGGAATAACGCTAACCATTGGCTGGTCGCGGCTTAATGCCTATCCAACCATTTGCAAACGTAATGCGTCACCACGCCTGCCGCGATAGACAACAAGAAACTCAACATCATGGTTCACCTCCTTCCGTCATAAGACTACTGGAGCGTGTACCGGCGACATTCAAATTGTACAACAACGTTTTTTTCAGTACAAGGAAAAAGTTGCAAAAAAAATTGGCGTCCCGAAGGACACCGCCAAAAAATTTTTTGTACTCAATCTAAATTCAGTGACTTCCAGATAAAATTGATTCGGTCTTTAACTTCCGGCGTCATAGAAATTTCGTCCGGCCATTCGCGCGCGTGCCCTTCCTCCGCCCAAGTTTTTGTGGCGTCGATGCCGAGTTTTGCGCCCCATTTCGCCATTGGCGACGAATGATCCAGTACGTCCAGCGGTCCGTGAACAATTTCTAAATCGTGATCCGCGTCCATGTTGTTGAAAACTCTCCACGCAACTTCGCTCAAATCTTGTACGTTTACATGAGCGTCGACGACGACAATCATTTTGACATTCATCATTTGCCCCATTCCCCACAGCGCGTGCATGACTTTTCGCGCCTGCATGGGGTAACTTTTTTTTATTGAAACAATTATGCAATCGTGGAAGACGCCTTCAAGCGGCATGTTTATATCGACAATTTCAGGAATAATTTGTTGGAGCAACGGCAAAAAAATTCTTTCCGTCGCCTTCGCCATGTAACAATCTTCCATCGGTGGTTTGCCGACGATTGTTGCCGCGTAAATTGGATTTTTTCTGTGCGTGATGCAAGTGACGTGAAAAACGGGGTAATCGTCCGCCAAAGAATAATATCCCGTGTGATCGCCGAAAGGTCCTTCACGTCGAAGTTCGTCGGTTGAAACGTAGCCTTCCAAAATAAATTCGGCGGTGGCGGGAACTTCAAGGTCAACGGTTTTGCACTTCGTCAATTCAACAGATTTATGGCGGAGAAAACCGGCGAAAACCATTTCGTCAACGTCGCGGGGAAGCGGGGCGGTTGCGGCGTAAGTTACTGCGGGGTCTGTGCCGATCGCTACGGCAACTTCGATTTTATTTTGTCCCGCGCTTTTTGCGTCACGAAAATTTTCCGCGCCGTTTTTGTGAATGTGCCAATGCATGCCCGTCGTCGTCGAATCAAATTTTTGCAAACGATACATTCCGACGTTGCGCTTGCCCGTCGCGGGATTTTTCGTAAAAACCAACGGCAACGTTACGAACGCGCCGCCGTCTTGAGGCCAGCACTTCAGGATAGGAATTTTGTCAAGGTTTGGATTTTCTTCAACGACTTCTTGACACGGCGCATTCTTCACGTACTTTGGAAAATTAATTGCCTTGCTGCCGGTAGAAATAATTGAGACGATACTCATGCGATTTTTCAGCGAAATGTAGGGAAGTTTCAAAAGTTCGCGAATGTCATTCGCCGCGTCGTCGAGTTTGTTCACGCCGAGAGCAAGTGCCATTCGTTCGTAACTTCCGAAAATATTTGTGACAACGGGAACGTCATAACCGCGAACATTTTCAAAAAAAAGTGCGACGTTGCGCCCGTCACGAAATTTTGAAACGCGATCCGTTATCTCCGTAATTTCAAGTTCAGCGTCGACGGGAATTTTTATTCGCTTGAGCAGTCCGCGTCTTTCTAAGTCATCGATAAATTCTCTTAAATCTTTGTATGCCAAAAGTTTTCTCCTTTACAATTCAAATTCCTCTTGAACTTATATGATTGATTTTTTGTCGTCAAGAAATTTTGCATTGATTACAAACCGTTTGAATCGCGCAACACATTTTGTACGCGTCTCCTCATCTAAAATCCTTGCCTGTCAACTGCCGACAAAATTTTAACGCCGTATTCGTCGGCAAATTCAGAGCGCATTACCGTGCGCGGGTCGCGATTCGCAATGAAAAAATCTGCTTTGGAGATTAAACTGCGCTCCGTCTCCGCCTGCAACTGAATGAAAACCGAATTGCGCTTGTCAACGGGAATTGTCTCGTTTAAAAATTGAATCAGCATTTCGGAATGTTGCGTCTCGTTCTTATCCAAAATTAACAGGAGGATATCCTCTTCGCCCCCCCCCATTTTCAATATATGTAAATCTTTGAAAACTTTAATAACTCTTTGCCACAATGAGAAGGGAGCTTTCAAATCCAAGAAGTATAGATAAATTTCCTTGCCGCCCAAAACTTTGCTGTAGTACGGCGCGGGCACGGCTTGTTTCTCTGCAAGTGCGGCGGGATAAAATTTTTTGCAAAAACTTTCTACGTCGTACGTGTTCAAAAATTCTTTGTTGGCTTCAATTTTTTCGTCCGCCCAATCCCACCAACGTATAAGCTGAAGTTTTTTAATGAGCGACTCGGAAAACCTGTACTTAATTATTCGCGCAGGATTGCCGCCGACTATTGCATAAGGCGGGACGTCTTTAACGACATGGCTGTTGGCGGCAATTACCGCTCCGTTGTGAACAGTGACGCCCGCCATAATCGTCGCGCCGTGTCCAATCCAAACGTCGTTCTGAATAATTATTTGCCCTTTGTTCGTGAAGTTGTATTCGTACTTTGGAACACTCGCCGCGCCCGACGTACTCAATGCGCGGTAGTCGTGATTGCTGCCGACGCAAAAATTTACTTCAGTTGCAATGGAACAGTAATTGCCAATCTGAATGTTGTGAACGTAGGATTTACCGGCGTTTAGATCTTGCTCAATGCTCGTGCGAATGTAGCCGCCGTAGCTGTCAATGTAACTATTTTTTCCCATTGTGTAAAGCGGGAAATTCGGAACGCCTGAAGTCAGAAAATATGTCACGGGCGAAGACGCGTTCGACGTGACGCCGCTAACTTTTATGTTTATCAATTTGAAAATCTCCTACAAAGTTTTTTTAGCAAACAAATTCAAAATTGTATCCTTCGTGACAACTTGCGGGTCAAGGTTAACATCCCAATCTTCGCCGTCCGCCTTCTCGAAAATCGCGCCCGCGTCTTTCAAAATATCTTTCAACTTCAAGCAAGAAGTCAACGAAGTTTCCAACGCAGAAATCATGCGCAACGCTTTTTCGTCACGGTAAGCAACAATTTTTTTGCCGGTCGTTGCTCCGGTGAAATAAAATTTTTTGTTGCCGTCCTCGTCGCTGTGCAAAAATCCGATAAACATTTCGCCGCTTTCAATTTCATTCGACAGACAAAAAGAAATTTCATGCGAATCAATCAAATAGTTTCTGTCAATCTGCGCGTCCGTCACGTCGCCCAAAATTATTTTGAACGGAACTTTTTCTTCGTGGTAAGTGTAGCGATTCAGATTAATCATCATCGTTTCATCAGTGACAGATTCGCCGATAAAGTAAGCTTCCGTCGCGCCGCCGCTTTCCTTTGGTGCGTCCGTCATGTCGCCGGAAAAAACTACCTTCTCCTTTTGCGTGTCGATAAAATTTTCTTCTTCAAAATCATTTTGCCAGCCGATACTGCGTTTCGTCGAATTTAAATGCAAATCCAAATCCACGCGCTCATTTCCAAAGTTGAACCAGTGAACGCCGACGATAACAGATTTACTGCCGAATGTGTACGACGTGCCAAAAGGAATTTCGCCGATAAATTTTTTTTCACTTGTTGGCGCGGCGTAGTCCAAACTTTCCGGCAGAAAAATTTTTTTGCCTTCAACATTCGGGCGGACAGTTTCAACGATTGAACTCATAACCGCCGCCAAAATTTGATAGTTCAATTTAAATTTTTTGTCGTACTCTTCAACGAAAATTTTTCCGTTGCGAATCGTGTACGCAATATTTTCCGGCGCGGCAGTTCTGAACAAAATTGCGTTGGCTAATGAAATTCTTTTGAAGACGGAAATTTTTTCAAGTTCCCGTTTCAGTTCGTCGACGTTAATTTTCGGATTGGAAGTCACCGTGTCCAAAAGTTTCGGCGTCGAAGGTTTGTGGTATTTGTCGGCAAGTTTGCGCATTTTGTTGACAGTTTTAGCCATGAATTTTGAATTGCCTTTGAACGCCAACCACAAAGGTTTATAGCGGTGAAAAATTTCTGCAAGCTTTTCAAGTCCGTTAGCCGCGATGTAATCGGAGAAAAATTTTTCAACGTCTACGGAATTTTTTTTCACGAATTGAATTTTTTCCGGAGATTTAATCAGCAAAGTTGAGCCGGTGATTTTGAAAATTACGTAGCGTAAAAATTCTACCGGATTTTTCGGCAAGACGTTCAGCAAGTCACAAAGTTGCACGCGAAATTCTTTGTTCGGCACGGCGTCAACGTCCAACTTCATTTCAAAATGTTTTATAATCGTCGCAAGATTTTTCAGCGTTTCTTCGGAAAGGGCAATGCCCGCCATAATCATTTTTTCTGCGCGGGATTTAATTTCGTCGTCGCTGATTGCGTTGATAATCGTCAACTTCACGGGTTTTGAATCGGCGGGAAGTTCCAACGCGCCGTTCGGAATGAAAACCGTATCGTGGCTGAAAATTCCAAGTTCTTCAAAGCCGTAAGTCGACATGTAATGCAAAAGTTTGTTCGCCAAAATTTTTTGCGGAGAAAGTTCCGTGACGGTTTTAAAAGATTTGTAGAAACCTTGATTCAGTTCAAAAATATCGTAGCCAAATTTTTCTTCGATGAACTTCAAAATTTCTTCGTCAATCGCGCCGGATTTGAGAGCGTCTTCAGTGACAAAAAATCCGCGCAGAATATTTTCTTCGTTAGAAATTTCAACTTTGGAAATATTTTGCACGGCGGGAACGGATTTAAACAACGTGATGACTGCTTTAATAAAATTTTTCATGACTTTCCTCCTTAATGCGAACGGCGATTGAGCCCAGCCCAACCGCCGTGAATTTTTTTTATTAAGGTCGGCGGAAAGTAAAAAATCTGTACAAAAAACAGGAACTTTCTTTGCCGACAAAACTTTGGGCGGAGAGTAAAAACGCGACACCGGAGGGTTGCCCCTCCAGATGCCAATCAAAGATTCTAAACAGGAACTCTCTTTGC
>JAFSXD010000107.1 GCA_017444245.1 Selenomonadaceae bacterium
AAAAATTTTGTCGCAAGTGTCGTTCAACGCGCCGCGTACATTCATTGTTGCATTTGTCCGCAAACCGCGTTGCCGAATGATGTAATTAAAATCTAATTTGCGTTTGCCGTCGCCGAAGTAAGCGGAATTAATTTCAGCAGTTGAATCGTCGCCGTTAAGATTTATTTCAATGTTCGCTGAAAAATTTCCGCGTCCCAAATCGACGGCGGCAAGTTCAACCCGCGCAGATTTCCCAACGTTAATTTGAATTTTCCGCGCAGATCCTTCCGTTGAAAGGTTCACTTCGGAAATTTTTTTTATTTCGCCGTCAGCAACGTCTATAGTTTCCTCTTCAACTTCGGCGTTGGTTTTAACTGAATTGACGCCGAGCCATCGCCACGTTGCAAGCGGCATTTCACCAAAAATTTTTTCTTCCATAATTTCACCTTGTATAAAAATTTAAAACGGCACTTCGGACGGTACCCAATCGCCGATAAAATCATCAGAACAATCGTCAGGCATTTGAGGATTTGGATTTACATCCATGTACGCCGAATATTGTTCCGATGAATAAATTTCTGCATCATTTAAGGTTTTTTCTTTAGTTTCAACAGGCCACGGCATTTCCCTAATGCTACTATATTTTTCGTTGTGTTCTAAGCGTTTAAAATTTACTGTTACCTTGTGATTGCATGATTCGTTGTGACACTGGCATCGTGTAGAACTTCTCATACGCTCCAAATTTTGCGGCGCATAAATACGATGCTCATTTTCACATTCAAAGTAGATTTGATTTTCAGCATCCTTTTTTATCGAAAAATTCTTTGAGTGACATTCAGGACATTCCGTACAAAACGGACACACAGTGCCGGGATAAATTGCGTATAATGGATAGTAGGGCGTTTCGTGGCCACAATCTTTACACTTTAAGCGGGGCTGATTTTCCAACGTAATAATTTCTTCAAAATCTTCTCCCCGACATTCAACGCATTTCACTATAGTTGCGTCGCCGCAAATTTGACACTCGCGATAAGTTTTGCCGTCTTTATGCACAATTTCAAAACTCGAATTGTTACACTTACTGCATATGAACTTAATATCTTTGTAGCCCGCGCCGCAATTTGTGCAAAGATAGTAGCCATTGGTTGTAACGTAACAGTCTCGCGAATCAATAATTTCTTGGCAATGCCAGCAGTAACTTAGATAAACATCCTTTCCAAAAGATGTACACGCTTCATTTTGACAACTAAACTCTGTTGAAATGAAAATTGGAAAGTGGCTTTTACGATTGTTGACGAGTTCGTTTAACAAATTTTCGATTGTATCAAGTCTACTCCAATTTGGCTTATCTTTGTTGGAGCGCATGTACTTGCCGCAGTCTCTACATTTAAGTCTCGTCCCCAATTCATAAAGACGGTTAAATTCTCCGCCCAAGCGCACGAAATATTCACTATTTAACTTGCTCTCGTCTTCTTGTGGAAAGATTTTTAAATCAAATTTTGCGACGAGCTCAGCCAACGACCAATCTTCAACTGGTAAGTTAAGGTTTGGTATATTTCTTGAGCATTCTCTGGCAACAGATTGCGTACGTGGACAATAAGGATTTGTTATGATTTTTTCTTCATCAGTCACAGGATCTTTTATTGTTTTCGACAACGTAACCGCTTCACAGAAAAAGCACGGCATAATTTTTTCATCAGAAAGTCTTCTGCCTACTTCGCTAGATTTAGAACAAGGCGGAAAAATATTTGCGCCAAGCTCATAACGACTAGGGAACAAATCAATTCTCTCTGGGTGTTGTGAAATTTGATTAAAAAGTTTCGTGAAATAATCATTCGCCATTTTCAAAAATCTGCTGCTTTTAGCGTCATTACCACAAGTTTTTTCATAACCTGCGCGGAAGAATGAGTAGACAATTTGAACTTGCGTTACATTGCAGTTGCTTACTTTAGCGTCTAACTCGTCAATCAAATCTTTGGAAATTTTTTCTTCCTTCGCCGCCTCGTACATTAGCAAAATCCAAACTGCGCTATTCACTTTGACTTGCCGAAAAGTTTCCAAGTCCTCCAGAAAAAATTTTACCCAGTTCATTCTCTTTGAAGTTTTGTCGGTACAAAGCGTGATTAAATTTTGCCAATCGAGAGGACGTTTATTTTTGAGGATTGCAACAATCCTATATGCGAATTTCGTTTCAAAGAGTTCAGCGTATTTACCGTATTTCACAATTTCTTTTTCGATGAGTTCATCAGCGTATTTCACAATTTCTTCTTCGCTGAATTTGTCGCAGTACTTTCTAAACGCCGTGCGTTTTTTTTCTGTGTCGACGTAATTCCAAAATTTCAAAATAAATTCTGTTGGAAAAGTTTCTTCCGCGCCGAAAACATAATCAACCCATTTGTTTCTTTCACCGTAATAGCCGGCTCTAGATTTATATTTTTCCGCGCAGGTCATCACGATATTTTGGACTTTGTCAGCGTCCAATTTTTCATGCAACACGGTAACAATTTCATCAACCGATTTAAATTTTATCAGCTCGTTAATACAGTCAAAAATTTTTAATTGGTCGCAGTACTTTGCAAACGCCGTAAATTTATCTTCATCCGAAGCGTACTTCCAAAGATATAAAATTATCCCTATCTTGCACATTTTCGGCGAGTTAAAACTTTTGTTTGCCCACACTTCATTACGAGCATGAATGAATTTCGTCATTGCACTTTGTGGCAAATGCGAATTCTCCACCAGATCAACAAATGTTTTGCTTAAAAAAATTTTCGAAGGCAGTCGACGCCAATTAAATGTTTCCAAGAAAGGTACGTCACTTATTGCTGAAAAAATTTTCTCTTCAAGTTCTGGCTTAGGATTTTCACTAAATTTTGCGCAATAGTAATCAACCCTAGCACTTGCAGGAATTTTCGCGAATACCCAATCGTACTGCCAAAATTCAAGCGGAATTGCATGCAAAAACGAATTTAATTTAACTCCATTGTCAAAGGATTTAATCGTTTCATAAACTTTTCCAAATTCATCAGCATCCGCAAAATTTATTTCATCAATCAAATCTTGTTCATCAATGACAAAAGCTTTAACGGCGGCGTATTTTCCATTCGGCGAAGATACTATTCTAAATTTGACAAAACTGTTTTTTGAAGGCGTTCTGCTTTTTGGCAAAATGTCTCTGCGCTTCAAACGAACTTCGGCATTTACCAAAGTAACATTCTGATGATTCAAAAGCACTGTGATGAATCCGTAGTCTAATTCCCTTTCTTCTTGACGAGAATATCCGCCGAACCAGTCTACAATGCCCAAACTTTTACGTTCACTTAGATTTTCATTCGCCAAATTAATTTGCCCCCTCAAGTTCGATTGAAATTAAATTGTTCATCTCGACGGCGTATTCAAGCGGCAACTCTTTGGCAATGGGTTCAACAAAACCGCGTACAATCATAGCCCGTGCCTCGTCTTCGGAAATTCCCCGCGCAGTCAAATAAAAAATTGCCTCGTCGGAAATTCTTCCTATCTTCGCTTCGTGACCGATATCCGCTTCCGCGCCTTCAATGTCCATGACGGGCAAAGTGTCTGAACGCGATTCGTCGTCCAACATCAGCGATTCGCAGTTGACGGAGGATTTTGCGAACGGCGCATTTTTCGTAACCTTCACTGCTGAACGATACGTAGCGACGCCGCCAGATTTTGAAATTGTCCGCGTGTTTATGTTCGACGAAGTTTTTGGCGCGGCATGAATCACAATCGCGCCCGTGTCTAAATTTTGTCCCTTGCCCGCGAAAGTCACTCCCGTAAATTCTGCGCGCGCTCCTTCGCCATGCAAAACACTGCAAGGATACAACATCGAAACATGCGAACCGAACGATCCGCTGACCCATTCAATCAATCCATTTTTTTCAACCAGTGCCCTCTTCGTGTTCAAGTTCATCATGTTGCGCGACCAATTTTCTATCGTCGAATATCTCAACCGCGCCCCTTCCTGCACGAAAAGTTCAACGCAACCCGCATGCAAATTCGTCACATTATATTTCGGTGCGCTGCAACCTTCAATGAAATGCAAACTCGCGCCCTCTTCAACGATTATCAGCGTGTGTTCAAATTGCCCCGCGCCCGCCGCGTTCAATCGAAAGTACGACTGCAACGGAATTTCCACTTTAATATTTTTCGGCACGTAGACGAAACTTCCGCCCGACCACACCGCGCCATGCAACGCCGCAAATTTGTGATCCTTCGGCGGGACAAGCGTCATAAAATATTCGCGGACAATCTCTTCATTCTCCTTTAACGCCGTCTCCATGTCCGTGTAAACGACGCCTTGCTTTGTAAGATTTTCTTGAATGTTGTGGTAGACAACTTCCGAATCGTACTGCGCACCGACGCCCGCCAAAGATTTTTTTTCTGCCTCCGGTATGCCCAACCTGTCAAAAGTATTTTTTATTTCGTCGGGAACTTCTGACCAATCCGAAACTTGCTTGGCGTTCGGTTTCACGTACGTTACAATTTCGTCCATGTTCAAGTTTGAAATATCAGGACCCCACGCGGGCAAAGAAATTTTTTTGTAAATTTCCAAAGATTTTAAACGAAACTCCAACATCCATTCAGGATCATTTTTCCGCGCAGAAATGTCACGAATAATTTCTTCGTTCAATCCCGCATCAGATTTATAAACAGATTCGTCCGCGTCACGAATATCGTAAAGCGCACGTTCAATGTCTTCAACATAAGTTTTGTGTTTCAAAATTTTACTCCTCTTCCCTAATTCCTAACTCCTATTTTCTTCGTTGACTTGCAAAAATTTCCTTCCTTAGATAAAATAGTTTCGCTTCAGCCGGATCGATAGATCGATGGATCGATGGATCGATGGAATTCTGAAACCTTAAACCTAAAAGCTACCAGCTACAAGCTACCAGCTACAAGCTAACTCAAGGGGTGAATATTTTGTCGAAAATTTTACCGTTAATCATAGCCATTCTTCTTTCGTTGTCAAACATACAATTTCAAAATTCAACGACGATAAATTTCGCAAGCAATGACAGCCAAACTTTCAACGTAGAAAATCAAATCGAAAACGAGCCCGCAATTTCTACCGTCGAACCTTCCGAGCCGAAAAAAATTTTTGAGCAAGACAACCCGCCAATCATTCCAACCAGCGCAAACACCGTGCGCCTTACGTGGAACGCCGTACCCGGTGCAGTTCGTTACAGAATTTCTTACGCGGACAACGTCATAATTTCTCCAACGACAGGCGTCGAAGTGGAAGTTCACGGCGTGGACGAAGTTTTCAAAATAACCGCGCTTGACTTCGACAGAAATGTTGTGCTTGAAGACGTTCCGATTACCTCGACGGAAATTAATCCGAAGTCGCCGCGTACGACAACGCAATTTGATGAGATGAGTTACCCGCCGTTGTACTTGGTTTATTCGTGGATACCGACGAAGGACGCCGAATATTACGAAATTCGACTTTTGCATGACGGCGCGGTTATCAGAAATTTTTGGACGGAAATTAATCCTGAAGAAAAGCATTTTGATTTTTACGACGACACGCCGGTAATTGAAGGCGGAGAATATTTTTGGCAAGTTCGCGGATTTTCTGCGGATGACGTTGCAATTACGGATTGGTCAGAAAAAAATTCCGGAAACACTTTCAACGTCACCGCTCCGACAAGATTTTCTGCAATCGGCGACAGCATAACTCACGGCGGCGCAATGACAGTTCCGCCTTCGCACGTTCTTTGCAACTGGGAAACGTATTGTTCTTTCTTCGTGAAAAATTTAGGGCACAGCGGCGACACGACGCAACAAATTTTAAATCGTTTCGACGATGACGTTTTGCCGTTCAAGCCGGAAATTTTATTTGTTATGGCGGGCGTCAATGATTTTCGCACGGGCATAATCGGTTCGTACAGCGTGAGAAATTTGGAGAAAATAAAATCGCGTTGCGAAGAGCACGGGATAATTCCGGTTTTCATTACTCCCACGCCAATTAATCCGGAGAAAATGCGCAAAGTGAATTTGGTTGAGCCGCCGCCTTCCGATTGGCGAAATGAACAAAAATTTATTTGCGATTGGGTGCGCAGTCAAAAATATTTTATCGACGTGACAAGCGAATTGACTGACGCCGAAGGAAATTTGAAAGCTGAATTGACGACGGACGGACTTCATCCTGATTCGGAAGGAAAAAAATTTATCGGACAAGCCGTAGAAAAATGGTTGAATGATTATCTCATGTCGCAAGATTAAATCAGAGAGTAATGCCCAAAATTTTTTCGATAAAGTTTGAAGGATTCACATAAATTAACGCAATAATCACGGCATGCAGACAAAGAAAAAACGGGACGCCAAACTTGAATTTCAAGTGCAAAGTTTTGTGATGAAGGATGCCCATTGCCAAACACGCGCCCAGAGATCCGCCAATCGCAGACCAAAACAGTAACGTACTTTCTCTGACGCGCCACCTGTCGTGTTGAGCGCACCATTTGTCGTAAGCGAACAGCACGAAGGCAAAAATATTTGTCGCCAAAAGATACGCCGCCGCCATAAAAAATTTTTCGCTCATTGCAATTTCCTTTCTCATGAAAAACGAAAAACACCTTCCAAAACTCGCGGAAGGTGTTTCTTTTTTTGTAGCGGAGAAGGTGGGATTCGAACCCACGGTGCCTTTCGACATCACCGGTTTTCAAGACCGGCTCCTTAAACCACTCGGACACCTCTCCCTGACGTTCGCGGCTATTTTAGCGGGCGGCAATGAAAAAGTCAAGAAAAATTTTTGAGCTACGCCGTGAACGCCGTCGACGCCGCGTCAATCGTCTTTGAAATATCTTCGTCAGTGTGCGCAATGGAAACAAACAACGTTTCAAATTGCGAAGGCGCAAGATAAATTCCCTGCTCCAACATGGATTTAAACCAACGCTTAAATTTTTCTTGGTTTGCCGCGCAGGCGTCGTCGTAATTTGTAATTTCTCGTTCGCTGAAAAAAATTCCGAACATTGAGCCGGCTTGAGGAATTTGCACTGCTACGCCGGAAATTTTTGCTTGCTCCTTCAATCCGTCAACCAAGCGCGAAGTTTTTTGCGTCAGCTTCTCCGTAAAATTCGGCGTGTCGAGTAAAATTTTCAACGTCTCAATTCCCGCCGTCATTGCCAACGGATTGCCGCTCAACGTTCCCGCTTGATAAATTTTTCCGTCGGGTGAAACGTTGCGCATAATTTCGGCACTCCCGCCGTAAGTTGCACAGGGTAGACCGCCGCCGATAATTTTTCCCAGACAAGTTAAATCCGGTTTGATTTTGTATTTCTCCTGCGCGCCGCCCAACGCCACGCGAAAACCGCACATCACTTCATCGAAAATCAACAACGCACCAAATTTTTTTGTGACTTCGCGCAGAGTCGGCAAAAAATTTTCTTTCGGAAGTACAAGCCCCATATTTCCGGCGACGGGCTCAACGATAACCGCCGCAATTTTTTCTCCGCATTCGGCAAAAATTTTTTTCACGGCGTCAACGTCATTGAAAGGAATTGCGATTGTGTCCTGCGCGGTGTTTGCCGTGACGCCTGGACTTGAAGGGACGCCGAAAGTTGCCGCACCTGAACCCGCGTTGACAAGCAAACTGTCGCTGTGCCCATGATAACAGCCGATAAATTTTACAATCTTACTTCGTCCCGTGAATCCGCGCGCCACACGAATTGCGCTCATCGTCGCTTCAGTGCCGGAATTTACCATGCGCATGACTTCCATGCTTGGAAAAATTTTTTGCACGAGTTCGGCAAGTTCAGTTTCGAGTTCAGTCGGTGCGCCGTAACTTGTTCCGCGTTCGACGGATTTTTTCAGCGCGTCAACAACTTTTTCGTTGGCGTGCCCCAAAATCATCGGACCCCATGAGCCGACGTAATCAATGAAATTATTTCCGTCAATGTCGTAAATGTGACTGCCGCGAGCGTGCGAAATGAATGGCGGGTTGCAATCGACGCTGCTGTAGGAACGGACGGGGCTGTTTACTCCGCCGGGCATGAATTTTTTTGCTTTTGAAAAAGCGGCGGCAGATTTTTTTAATTCGTTCATGAATCCTCCGGTTTTAGCTTGTAGTTTCTAGCTTTAAGCTTTAAGCTTTAAGCTTTAAGCTTTAAACGATCTATCGATCCATCGATCTATCGATCCATCGATCTAATCAAGGCAAAGTTTTAAAATCGTCGAACGGCCAGAAAATTAAAACCGCCTTGCCTTTGATTAAATTCAGCGGCACAAATCCCACGTCAGAAAAACGGCTGTCTTCAGAATTATTCCGATTGTCGCCCATAACAAAAACTGTTCCGTCGGGAATCGTGACTTTAGAATATTCCGTGCGCGTCTTCTCCAAAATGTAATCTTCGCGCTGAAGTTGGTCGTTGACGTAAACGCGCCCTTCTTTAATCTCTATGGTGTCGCCCGCCGTCGCAATTACGCGCTTGACGAAATCACGGCTGGGGTCACGCGGATAGCGGAAGATGAGCACTTCGCCTTTTTCCGGCTCTCTCAAACGATAAATAAATTTGTTCACGACAAGACGTTCGGCATCTTGCAAAGTCGGTTTCATGCTCGGTCCTTCAACAATGTAAAGTTCGACAATGAACGTGCGAATGAGAATCGCAAGCACAACCGCCGCCGTAATTGAAATTATCCACTCTTTCAATTCATTACCCCAATCTTTTGACTCCTTCAAATTTCCGTTACTTAACCCCATATTCAAAAAATCTCCTTTGTTTAACGCTGAATCATTTGAGAAATATTCTTCTGCTGTGAAAATTTTCCTGCCGTCCAGTGCGCGCCAAAATTTTTTTTGCAATTATCCCTGTCCTAAACTATAATAATCAATCAGATTGATAAATCGCTAGAAAAATTCACCGGAGGTTTACCCATGTCTAAACTGGAACCTTTTGCAGAAAGTATTTTTGTGACGCGCCCGGTTTTACCGAAGATTGAGGAAGTCACGGAAAAACTTAAAGATATTTGGTCAATTAAGTGGCTCACCAACAACGGACCGCAACATTACATGTTGGAAAGGGAACTTGAAAAATATTTAAAAGTGCCGTACCTTTCGCTGTTCAACAACGGCACAATCGCTTTGATAGTTGCTTGCCAAAGTTTGAGACTTCAAGGCGATGTGATAACGACGCCGTTCACTTTCGCCGCGACGCCGCATGTTTTGAGCTGGAATAATATCAATCCGATTTTTTGCGACATTGACGAAGAAACGATGAACATTGACGCGGAAAAAATTGAATCCATGATAACGCCGCGCACTTCCGCAATTTTAGCTGTGCATGTTTTTGGAACGCCTTGCGACGTGAAAAAAATTCAGCAAGTTGCAGACGCTTACGGCTTGAAGGTTATCTACGACGCGGCGCATGCTTTCGGCGTTGAGATTGGCGACGAAGGCATTGGAACTTTCGGAGATATTTCCATGTTCAGTTTTCACGCAACGAAACTTTATCACACTGTCGAAGGCGGCGCACTCGTTCACGGCGATAAAAATTTGAAACAGAGAATTGATTTGCTAAAAAATTTTGGCATCAAGAATGAAGACGAAGTCGTAATGAGCGGCATCAACGGCAAGCTTGACGAAGTTCGCGCGGCTATTGGCAGAATCATGCTGAACTACGTCGAAGAAGAACGCGAAAAGCGGCGCAAGTTGCACGAAGTTTATAACGAAGAACTCGGCGACGTTGCGGGAATAAAACTCATGCCCAAATGCGGCGAAAATGTCAAGCTGAATTATCAGTACTATGTGATTCGCGTTGACGAAAAAATTTTTGGAAAATCTCGTGACTACGTTTACGACGAATTGAAAAAATATAATGTTCACACCAGAAAATATTTTCATCCGCTCTGCAGTGAATTTACTTGCTACCGTCAATTAAATTCGGCAAGCGTTGAAAATTTGCCCGTTGCCAACGTGGTTGGTAAACAAGTTTTGAGTTTGCCGATGTATGGAGATTTGGCGGCGGACGACGTTAGAAAAATTTGTAGGATTATTAAGGAGTTTTAAATTTAATGTTTGCAAAAATACGCGCGGTCTCTTCATACTTGCCAGAGATCGTAGAAAAAAATATCGACGTTGTTGAAGAACGTTTCAGCAAAAAATTAGGTGTCGTCGACCGTCACATTGTCGCGGAGGACGAATCGGCAGGCGATTTGGCTTTCAAGGCGGCGGAAAAACTTTTCACTGAATACGACATTGACCGTAACGAAACAGATTTTATTTTGCTCTGCACTCAACACCCCGATTATCAAATGCCGCACACTTCCCCGCACCTCCAGCATCGTTTGGGACTTTCTCAAACTGTCGGCTCAATGGATATTGCGCTGGGTTGTTCCGGTTACATTTACGGGCTTGCAACTTCCAAAGGTTTAATCGAAACGGGCATTGCGAAAAAAATTTTGTTCCTGACTTCCAGCGTCTACACAAAATATATCAACGTGAAAGACACTTCCGTTAGACCGCTTTTCGGTGACGGCGCAACGGCTACTTGGATTGAAGGCGTCGACGAAGACGCGGAAAATATTCGTGCATTCGTTTTCGGCACGGACGGTTCACGTTACGACAGACTTTATATCCCCGTCGGTGGCAGTCGCTTGACTCCGCGCAGTACTCCGGAAGTTTTTGAGTACGACGAAAATAAAAATTACCATTCAAATTACGAAGTTTACATGGACGGAATGGCGATTGCCTATTTCACTCTGCGCGAAGTTCCGAAAACCGTTGACAGAGTTCTTGCCGCCGCAAATATCACGCGTGAAGATTTGGACTACTGCATTTTTCATCAAGCCAACGAATTTATGTTGGGCTACGTGCAGAAGAAAGCCGCGCTGGAAAATGTTCCCTTCCACAACACGATAACGCACACGGGCAATTTGGTTTCCGGCAGTGTTCCTTACGCGATTGAACAAGTCGTCACTTCCGTTGACGTGAAAAATTTGCATAACGTCATGCTTACGGGCTTCGGCGTCGGTTTGAGTTGGGCGGGCTGTCTCGTTGATTTGTCAGGCGTCTTCCCGAAAAAGGTGGTTGACGATGCCGAAAATTAAATCGAAAAAAAATAAGCCGCCCAGTAAAAAAAATTCTGTCTCCGTACAACTCGGCACAAAAAAAATTTCTGTTCCTAAAGGTACAACAGTAAAAATTTCAAGCGAAAAATTGACTGCCGCGCAACCGCCAAAAGTCAGCGTAATTTTGTCAAGCTACAATCACGCCGCGTACATTGCCGCCGCCATTCAAAGCGTGCTGAATCAAACGTTCACGGATTTTGAACTTTTAATTTACGACGACGGCTCTGTTGACGGCAGTCAAGAAATTATAAAATCTTTTGACGATCCGCGCATAAAAACTTTTCTCTACGAAAAAAATTGCGGTCCAATCCGCGCCTCTCAAGAAAGTTTTGCCGCCGCGCAGGGCAAGTACATTGCGATTCATCATTCGGACGACACATGGTCTGCCGACAAACTCGAAAAGCAAGTAAACTTTCTCGACGCCAACGAAAATTACGCCGCCTGCTTTACCTTCGCGGAGTTCATTGACGAATACGGAAATTTACAGACGCTTGACGAAAAAGATTTTTACGCGACGATTTTTGAAAAATCCAATCGCTCCCGCGCTCAATGGCTGAATTATTTTTTTTACAACGGAAATTGCCTTTGTCATCCCAGTTTGCTGATTCGCCGCGACGCCTACGCAAAATGCAATTTGTACGACGTTCACGGCTTATGGCAACTGCCGGATTATTTTATGTGGGTAAATCTTTGTTTCCACGCAAATATTTACGTCATGCCTGAAAAGCTTATGCAATTTCGGTTGCGGCTCAAACAGCGCGACAATATGTCCGCGTCAACTTTCGACAAAAGAATACGCGGCGAATCCGAAATGTATTTTATTCTCGATAATTTCGTAAAAAATTTTCGTGACGATAAATTTTTTCTTGAAGTTTTTCCCAACGCGGAAAAATTTTTGGTTGACGGAAAAATTAATCGTGAATTTGCCTTCGCGCAGATTTGTCTGGAAAATTCTTCGACGCCTTTTTCCGGCACGTTTCAACTCGTCGCGTTGAGTTTGCTGAAAAAAAATTTGTCCAACCCAAAAACCGCCGCAGAAATTAAAACGCTGTACAATTACGACGAGATAACTTTTCGCCGTGACACAGGAAATATCGACGTGTTCAATTTGGCGCAGAAACTTTCTCTGCCGCACTTTTTTATTTTCTTCGATTGCGGCGAAGGTTTCAACAGCGACGCAATGATTGACAGCTACATTTTCCTTGAGCAGTCCGGCAATTTCTACGCAAAAATTTTTTTCAATTCGGAAAAGCCCGTCAAAAATATTCGATTCGATCCCGACGAAAAATTTATTTCGATGAAGTTGGACGCCTTCAAAATCAACGGGGAAAATTTTGTCGTCGCCAATCACAACGCCACTGAAATTGTTGACGGGTTCTACAAATTTTTGACGATAGATCCGCAATTCATTTTCAACGCCGCCGAAGATTTAGTCGGGCAACTTGTCATTGAAATTCGCGGCAAAGTCGATACGAATTTTCTTAAGCAAGTCGACGCTGAAATTTCTGCGTTTCAAAAAGAAATTGTTGCACTCAACGAAGAAAAAATTTCTCTGCAGTTTGCACAAAAAAATCTTGACGACAAAAATCAAAATTTGCAGACGGTAGTTAACAATCTCGACGCGTACAATGAAAGTTTGAAAACGACCGTGCAAAGTCTTAGCAGTCAAAATGAGGATTTGGAAAAACTCAACGGCGTCGTCAATCAGTACAACGACGAATTGGAAAACGCAAATCAGATTTTGCTTGACTATAATTCTCTGCTGGAAAGTCAAGTTTCCACCCGCAACAGTCAACTGCAGGAGTGCGTTCACCAAATCAATGAGCGCGAAACTCAAATTCAGGCACTCGAAGAAAAAATTGCCAACCTTACCGCGCAGAACAGGGAATTGGAAAAATTGACGACGGCGTTAATGTCGTCAACTTCATGGAAAATTACTTCGCCGTTGAGAAGTTTGGGCTCATTTGCACGAAATATTTTTGGCAGTTCAGAACCTGCGCAGGAACATGAAAACGCCGAAACAAATTTGAAAATGAGAGTTTACCGCGCGTTGACAGACCCGAAAGTAAAAAGTTTTGTGCGCAGGATTGAGGAAGTCTGCGCGGAAAAATGCCCGTCCGTTCACTCAAAAATTTTGTTGCCCACAAAAGCGGCGGCAAAATCGGCGTTGCTGAAATTTTCTGCGTCGAAAAAAAAATCTGCTGAAGGCGGCGTCAAGCTCTGGAAAATGTCAACGACGAAGTTCACGGGGCTCGTCAGCGTCATTGTGCCGAATTTCAATCACGCGCCTTATCTCCGCCAACGCCTTGAAAGTATTTACAATCAAACGTATAAAAATTTTGAAGTGATTCTCTTGGACGACGCGTCGACAGACGACAGCCAAGAAATTTTGAATGAGTTTTACGAAAAGCACAAGGACAATACGCGCACGATTTTCAACGAAAAAAATTCCGGCGGCGTCTTCAATCAGTGGCAACGCGGAATTGAGGCGGCGCGCGGAAGTTTGATTTGGATTGCTGAATCGGACGATTACTGCGCGGAAAATTTTCTTGAATCGCTGGTCGACGCCTTCACCGATGACGCAATACAACTTGCCTTCGTGCGTTCAGATTTCGTTGAAGACGGCGCGAAAACTTTTTCGACGGAAGCTTACTTGAGCGACTTGAAAAATTTTGATTGGACAAAAAATTTTGCAATGACGGCGGCTGAACTCGTTGAACTTGGTTTTGGCGTGAAAAATATTATTCCGAATGTCAGCAGTACAATTTTCCGCAAACCTTCTGCAATTCGTGAAAGAGTCCGTGAACTTTGGCAGGACATGAAACTTTGCGGCGATTGGCTTTTTTATCTGGATATAATCAAGGGCGGTTGCGTTTACTATTCGCCGACGGCTACGAATTTTTATCGCGTCCACAAAAAAAGTACGTCGCTGAAAATTCAAAAAGAGCCGCGCTATTACGAGGAACATCAACGCATTGCCGAATTTGTGGAAGAAAATTACAACGTCACGCCGACTGTCCACGAAAAACATTTTCGGCAGTTGGAAGAACATTTTTTCAGCTACTACGGCGGCACGGACATTGCCGAGTTGAAAAAATATTTTGACGTGAAAAAAATTTTGGGAGTTTGTCGCAAGCCGAATATTTTAATGTGCGTCTTCGCGTTGAGTATCGGCGGCGGAGAAACTTTCCCGCTGATCCTTGCCAACGAATTGAGCCGCAGAGGTTTTCCCGTGACCGTGATTGATTTTCAGATGAGTGAGGAACTTGCCGATATCAGAAAAAAATTAAACGGCGACGTTCCTTTGATTCGTTTGGGAAAAACGGACGGGCTTGCCGAAGTGGTTGACCTTTTCAAAATCGACGTGATTCATTCGCATCATGGTTCGGTGGACGAGGCTGTAAGTTACGTTGCGGAAAATAATTCTGCACTTCATCACGTCGTGACTTTGCACGGAATGTACGAAGCGACGGAGGAAGTTCACTTGGTGAATTTGCTGAACCGCGTGAAAAAAAGTGTTGACGCTTTCGTTTACATTGCGGAAAAAAATTTGCAACCGTTCCATTCGCATGATTGGAGCACGGAAAAAATTTTTCACAAGATTGGAAACGGTCTTGAAACGTCGAAAGGAACGCCGATTGAGCGCAATGAATTGGACGTCGACGAAAAATCTTTTTTGTGTTGCACAGTCAGCCGCGCGATTCCGGAAAAAGGTTGGCAGTCCGCGATTGACGCCGTGACGCTTGCCAACAAAACGAGTCCGCGAAAAATTGAATTACTGCTCGTCGGTTCAGGCGAAATGTACGACAAATTGAAAGGCAACGTTCCGGACTTCGTGCACTTGACGGGATTTAAAAGCAACGTTCGCGATTACTTGACGGCGTCGGATATCGGATTGTTGCCCAGCGAATTTTTGGGCGAAAGTTTTCCGCTGATGATTATCGACAGTCTTTTCAGCGGTCGTCCGGTTGTGACTTCAAATCTTGGAGAATCTGCGGAGATGTTAAAAACTTCGACGGGCGATCTTGCGGGCGTCGTGTTTGACCTTGACGAAAAAAATAAAGTTCCGATTGAGACGTTGGCTGAAATTTTGTCGACGCTGGCGAATGATGACGAAGAGTACAAAAAAATTTCTGCACGCGTGCCGAATGCGGCGAAAAAATTTTTCATTGAAAGCGTTGCGGAAAAATACATTGAAGTTTATAAATTGGTGAACAGTAAGTAGTGGGAAGAGAAAATATTCACCATTGACTATTCACTGATAAAAGGGAGATGGCGAATTGGTTTTAAGGATAATCACGGGAATAATCGGAATTGCAATTTCGGCAGTCCTAATCCAAATTGGCGGAACACCTTTTGCATGTTTTGCGATTTTCATTTCCTTAATCGCGTGGCACGAATACTGCAGTATTTTTCAGCGCGCAGGAATTTCGACGGCGTATTTTTTCGGCGCGATTACCCTAGTTTTAATGTTGTGTTGTGCGTGGCTGGGCAACTTTGAAGAAATTCTAGGGGCGTTGACGCTGGGGACAATCGCGATGTTCATGCTGATGATAATTTTCGGATTGCGCCCGCAAGATATTTGCGTATCGGCGGCAGGATTAATTTATCTGGGCATGCCGTTCGTGCATTTAATTTTACTGCGTTTCTTGACGGACGAGCGCATGCCTGCAGAATCGATTGACACGGTAGCTTTGCCGGACATCAGCGGAAACATTGCCACATTGATAGCCAACTTTGATTTGGCGCATGTTCAAGCGTTGTTCAACATTGATGTGGGTTGCAAATTGGTCTGGATTTTATTCCTGTGCACGTGGGCTAGTGACACTTTCGCATACTTCGTCGGCTCGGCGATTGGTTCGCACAAAATTGCGCCGTCGGTTAGTCCCAACAAAACGGTTGAAGGATTTATCGGCGCGATCTTCGGAACGATTTTAGTTGCGATTTTCTTCGGACACATTTTATTTGGATTTGAGCTCACGCAAATGGCAATTTTGGGGTTGGTAATGGCGATTGCGGCGACGTTGGGAGATTTGGCAGAATCGACGATTAAACGTTCGGCGGGCGTCAAAGATTCGGGCTTTTTAATTCCGGGACATGGCGGAGTGTTGGATAGGTTCGACAGTTTGTTTTTCACTGCACCGGTATTTTATTATTTCGCGGTGGTGAACGGATTGACGGCTTAGTTAGGTGTTAGGTGTTAGGGAAGAAAAAATTTTCTCTAAGCTAAAAGCTCCCCTAGATTTAATGCGGCTTTTCAGCGCAATTTCATTAAATTTTCTGTTTTGCGAATCAATTTAATCAATATTTCAGGACAAATTCACTAAAAGGTGCTATAATGTGCGCCGTTGTGAATTTGTTTTTACTTTGAAAGGGGGAAGGCTGCTCCGAAGCGGCGAGACAGTTTTTCAGCTGACAAGCTCGGGACGCAGGGATTTGCGTTATGCAGCGGAATAATGAAGCGTAGTATCTTGAAGAAAATTAAAAGTAATGGACGTAAATTTGCACTTTGCTTGGCTATGGTGGGACTTTCAACGTTTAGCTTTGGTTTTTCGGCACAAGACAGCAACGTTAAATCAGACGAAGTTAAAACGATTGAACAATCCTTTGTTAAAGTAAACGGTTTTGAATCCGTTCAAGCCATTAATGAAGCATCTGAATTTGTGAATGTAACGTCGCGTGAGGCGGTGAACAAAGCACCCGAAGAAGTGACGTTCCAACCCATTAGCGCGGTTGAGGACGTTGAAAACCTCGTAAACGACGATGAAATTGAAACTGTGAATTTGAATTACGGAACTGAAGAGGAATTTAATTACACGGCGGTAATGTCAATGGAGGCAACGGCTTATCTTCCGTCGGACGGCGGCGGCAGTGGCATGACGGCAATGGGGATTCCCGCCACGTATGGTGTTGTTGCAGTAGATCCCAGCATAATCCCGCTTGGCACGCGCCTTTACATTCCGGGCTACGGAATGGCGATTGCGGCAGATACAGGCGGCGCGATTGTTGGTTATTGCATTGATCTTTGCATGGAAAGTTACGCGGAGGCAATGGACTTTGGTCGCCGTGTCGTTACCGTTTATGTGTTGGATTAGCTGGTAGCTTGTAGCTGGTAGCTTGTAGATTGTAGATTAGAGAAAAAGTTTTCGTAAATCGTTGAAATATATTTTTGCCCGTTGTCATGGAATGTGACGCGGGATTTTTTTTGCAATAAAAAATTCCCGTAAGCTTCAGCCTACGAGAATTTTTTCTCCGAGTGAAAAATTTTTACGCAATTCGCCTTGATCCTATGTAGTGTGAACTCCAGTAGGAACTGCCGAGAGAAGAGATCGTTACGCCGTTACTGGAACTTGCATGAATAAAATTTCCATCTCCGAGATAAATTCCGACGTGCGATGCGCCGTAAGTGTACGTGGTGAAGAAAACCATGTCGCCCGGCATTAATTCATACGAGGAAACGGGGATACCAACTTCAAATTGAGCGTCAGCCGTGCGCGGCAGGGAAATTCCCGCTTGAGCAAAGACGTATTGAACGTAGCCGGAGCAATCGAATCCGTAGGGAGTTGTGCCGCCGAAAACGTAGGGAATGCCGATGTAATTCATTGCGCCGTTAATTATGCTGTGATTAATAAAATTTGAGCTGTGAGTTACCTCAGGCATATCGCGCCCCAAAAGTGCCTCGTACGTCGCAGGTCCTACCATCCCGTCGGGTTTAATCCCTTGAGCCGCCTGAAAAGATTTGACTGCGTCTGCCATTGCCGGACCAAACGAGCCGTCCTCTATCACGTCGTAGCCCAATTCGATAAGTTGTTCTTGTAACTCTTCGATCTCCTCGCCTTCATCGCCAATCCGAAATTCCGCCGCCAATGCTGTGGAACTCACGAAAAACAGTACCAATGCCATCGTCAACGTCCGAAAAAAAATCAAACCTACCAACTCCTAAAAACAAAAACTTTTACACACCGCCGAAATTATAACATGATTTAGTTGAATTGTGCATAGAGAATTGAAAAATTTTTTTCAATCGATATGATAAAGTTTTTTTGCGTTGGCTGTCGTGTACCGTGCAACTTCTTCGACTGTCTCTCCGCGCAGTTCGGCAATTTTTTCAGCGACGGCTACAAGGTAACTCGGCTCATTGCGTTTGCCGCGATTGGGCATCGGCGCAAGGTACGGCGCGTCGGTTTCCAATAAAATCATTTCACGCGACGCGGCTTTGACAATTTCAGGAAGTTTTGCGGAATTTTTAAAAGTTACAGGACCGTCGACGCCGATTAGCCAACCCATTTTCCAAACTTCACGGGCAATTTCAAGACTGCCGGAGTAGCAATGAAGGACGCCGCGTAAATTTTTCCCTTCGCTCCTCAAAATTTTCAGCGTGTCGCCGTGCGCGTCTCTGTCGTGAATGCACACGGGCAAATTTAATTGGCGGGCAATGTCCAACTGCTGAATAAAAATTTTTTGTTGCGCCAATCTTACGGCAGAATCTTTTTCCCAATAATAATCCAATCCGATTTCGCCGATCGCCACAACTTTTTCATGCGCGGCAAGTTCGACAATTTTTTCAACGGATTTATTTTCGTCGAAGTTTTCAATTTCCGAAGGGTGGACGCCAACGCCAGCGTACATTCCGCCAAATTTTTCTGCAAGACGTACAACTTGCGCGGAACTTTCCAAAGTGTCGCCAAAATTTATAATTCGCGTGACAGAAAATTTTTCTGCGCGGCTCACGACTTCTTCCAAGTCCGCAGAAAATTTTTCGTCGTTCAAGTGGCAGTGCGTATCGATAAACGTCATTAACATCCTCCTTTGCAAATCTCAAAAAATTTTTCTTCCACGTCGTGAACGTAGCCGCGCCAATCCATAAGCGGAGATTTTTTCATTATGCGGCGTAAATTTTTGCGCAACGTCGACAGCGTCAAAAAATCTTCGGCAAGTGCAACTGCGCGGGAAATATATTCGTCAAGATTTTTCGTCGCAAGTTCACCGATGCCCACGTTGTTCAAAATGCTGTAACCAAAACGTGTTCCGTGTCGCACGCCGTAAAGCGAAATTACCGGCACGCCCATGTACAACGCCTCGCAAGTCGTAGCACCGCCCGCGTACGGAAAAGTGTCCAGCGTAATGTCAATTTCGTTGTACTCCTCCAAATAATTTTTCGTAAAACCGCGCAGTTCAATCCGCCGCAAATCAAAATTCATTTCGCTCAAAAGATTTCGTACGAAGTCGCAACCTTCCGCGCCGTCAAAAATTTTGTGCTTGAGAATCAAACGGCTTTTCGGTACTCGTTGCAAAATTTTTCGCCACGTCTCAAGCATCGTTCGCGTAACTTTGCTGAAATTGTTGAAACTGCCGAACGTCACAAAATTTTTTCTTATACATGGCGCGTTCGATACTTCAGGAAAATTTTTCAGCGGCGCGTAACAAAAATGACTGCGCGGAAGTATCAGCGGCTTTTCGACAAAAAATTTTTTCCACGACGCCAAATCTTCAGCACAAAATTTGTCCGTCAAAAAATAATCTGCGCAATTCAATCCCGTGCTGTTCATGTAGCCAATGCCGGAAATTTGCACGCGCGCAGGACGATACGCCAAAACCGCCAGCCGATTATTCGCCGTGTGCCCGCCAAGTTCAAATAAAATGTCAATCTCGTCATCGTGAATAATTTTCGCCGTCGCCGCGTCGTCAATGCCTTCAACATCACGCCAAACATCCGAAAAATTTTTAAACTGCGCGGTTATCTCGTCAAACCACTTTGAAGAATTGTAGCAGTAAACCGAAAATTTTTTTCTGTCATGAAAATTCAGCAACGCCCAAATAAAATTTGCTGCGGGGTGCGTGCGAAAATCGGCGGACAAGTAACCGACACGAATTTTTTCATGGCGAAAAATTTTTTTGTCAAACGGCTTAACGTCGCTGAAAGTTTTACGATATTCGGCGTATAAATTTTGAAAATCCTGCGCAGAAAAAATTTCGCTGTCATTGGCGGCAAATATCGCGTTGGAAAGTTCGGCGCGTTTCTTGGAAAAATTTTCTTCAAGCCGCGCCGATTCCAAAAAACTTTCAACGGCTAAATCCGTTTCGCAAATGTCACGGTACGCACTGCCCAAACGACTAAAAATTTCCGCAGATAAAAATTTATCGTCACCGCGCCGCGAAAACGCATTCGTCAAAGATTCAAGCGCGCTGACGATTTTATTTTGTTCGCTGAAAACGCACGATTCGAGCAAGTAAACTTTCGCCCAATTCGGCGCAAGATTTTTCACGCGACAAATTTTTTCCAACGCGACTTCAAAATTTTTTGCCTTGTACGCATCAAGAGCCGCCGCGTAAATTTTTAAAACTTCGTCCACTATTTTTTTGTGTCGATACGCGGGAAAAGTTGTTCGGGTTTGCCGACAACGTGATTGACTTCAAGTTTGCCAAAAACTTCCGCGTCGTCAAGTTGCACGTCGTCAAACGGCGTAGAAATTTGCAGTTGCTGATGAATTTTCCGCGCAGTCTGCGGCATGAACGGCGAAATTAAAATGCTGATGATTCGCAACGACTCCGCAAGATTGTAGAGAACGTTGGATAAATTTTGTTTCTGCGATTCGTCCTTCGCCAACTTCCAAGGCATCGTTTCATCAATGTACTTGTTGCCGCGCCCGATAAATTTCCAAACAAGTTTTATCGCGTCTGAAATTTGCAAACTCTCCATTTGTTGCCGAAAATCTTTTGCGGTTTCGACGGCTTCAATTCGCAAACTTTCATCAAGCGCAGATAAATTTTTGCTTTCAAAAAGAACGCCACCTTGAAATTTTCCGATCATGTTCAGCGTGCGGTGGAGAAGATTTCCCAAATCGTTGGCTAAATCTGAATTGAATCTCGTAACAAGCGCGTCGTAACTGAAATTGCCGTCCTGCCCCAAAGTAATTTCGCGCAGAAGAAAATATCTGATTGCGTCCGCGCCAAACTCATCAATCAACGCCATAGGGTCGACGACGTTTCCTTTTGACTTCGACATTTTTCCGCCGTCAATCACGAGCCAGCCATGCCCGTAAACTTTTTTCGGCAAGTCAATGCCGAGAGCCATGAGAATACAACCCCAAATAATTGTGTGGAAACGTACAATTTCTTTTCCGACAAGGTGTAAATCTGCGGGCCAAAACTTTTTGAATTTCTCTTCGTCGTCCAAAAAACCGATTGGCGTCAAATAATTTGTCAGCGCGTCGAACCAAACGTAAATCACATGCTTTTCGTCGTCGGGCACGGGGATTCCCCAATCAAACGACGTGCTGGAAATGCAAAGGTCCTCAAGTCCGCGCTTAATGAAATTAATCATTTCGTTGCGGCGTGATTTCGGCTCAAGAAAATCCGGATTGTCTTCAATGTGTTTCAAAACGGCGTCGGCATACTTGGACATTTTGAAAAAATACGCTTCTTCGGAAACTTTTTCAACTGGGCGATGACAATCGGGACAATTTCCGTTTTCGTCAAGTTGCAATTCCGTCCAATAAGATTCGCACGGCGTGCAATAAAGTCCGGTGTATTCGCCTTTGTAAATGTCGCCTTTGTCGCGAATGCGTCGGAAAATTTCTTGAACAACTTCATGATGACGCGGCTCACTCGTGCGCAGAAAATCATCATTGGAAATTTCCAAACGTTTCCACAGTTCCTTGAACCCGTCAACAATTTTGTCGACGTACTCAAGCGGCGTCACGTGATTAGCCTCCGCCGTTCGCTGAATTTTTTGTCCGTGCTCGTCGGAACCCGTCAAGAAAAAAACTTCGTAACCGGCAAGGCGTTTGAATCGCGCAATGGCGTCGGCAATCGTCGTGCAATATGCGTGTCCGATGTGAAGTTTTGCGCTCGGATAATAAATCGGCGTCGTCAAGTAGTACGGCGTTTTCTTTTTTTGTTCGCTCAAAATTTATCCTCCTTTTGATTCTAAATTACTAACGATCTGGAGATCTGGCGATCTAATGATACATTGACTTTAAAAAATTGGCAAGTAATTACTACAAGCTACAAGCTACAAGCTACCAGCTACCAGCTAAAACCTTACTTTACCAAAAAATTTTAATCTGGTATAATTGCGGCGGAAAAAC
>JAFSXD010000108.1 GCA_017444245.1 Selenomonadaceae bacterium
CGTTGCAAAAATCATGCGGAAAAAGTTGAAAGAGTTGGGCATAAAAAATTTGAAAGTGGTTTACTCTGATGAAATTCCCCGCGCAGTCGATACGGAAAATTTGACGGGAAAAATTATTGGCTCGTTGGCGTTCGTGCCGTCCGTTGCGGGATTGATTATCGCCGCCGAAGTCGTGAAAGATTTAATCAACGAAAAATAAAAAAGTAGACAATTCAAAAACGAGTTGTCTACTTTTTTTGCAATACGTCACGAAATTTTTTTAAACGTTCGCAATATTTTCCTGCGACAGAGAACGTAAACCTTTGCTTGCCAAAATTTTTTCGGCGTTTTGCGTGTCATTGACGCGGAAAATCATGTAAGCATGTTCCTTGCCGGCGAAGGCATACATATATTCGATGTTGACATCAGCTTCAGTGAAGGCAGTCAGCAAAGAGTTGAGCCCGCCCGTCTCGTCAGAAACGGTGTAAATCAAAACGGGCGTGAACTTCGCAATAAAATCTGCGTCCTTCAAAACGTTCGTTGCCTCGTAAACGTCATTGACGATCATGCGAACGATGCCGAAATCTTTTGTGTCGGCGAGTGACAACGCGCGAATATTTATTCCGCCTTTGGTTAATGCTTCAGTCATTTTGTTCAGCGTGCCCGGTTTATTTTCCAGAAACACGGAAACTTGATTAACGCTCATGAAAATTCCTCCCGTCTTAAATTTTTCTCTTGTCAATAACGCGGACGGCTTTTCCTTCACTGCGAGTGATTGACTTCGGCGCGACAAGTGAAACTTTCGCCTTGATGCCAAGCATGGAGTGCAGACCGCTTTCGAGTTTCTTTTTCTGCGCTTGAATTTCGCCGACGTTATCCGTGAACATTTCGGGCGTCATCTCAACGTTGATGTCAAAAGTATCTGTATGGTTGACGCGGTCAACGATAATTTGATAATTCGCCGCGTAACCGTTTTTGAGAAGGACAGTTTCAATTTGGCTGGGGAAGACGTTGACGCCGCGAATAATCAGCATGTCATCCGTGCGCCCTTTGAGCCGCGTCATTTTTACATGAGTGCGTCCGCAAGAACATTTTTCGCGCGTCAAGCTGCAAATATCGCGGGTACGATAGCGAAGGAGTGGGAACGCTTTTTTGTCAAGGCAAGTGAAAACCAATTCGCCAAGTTGACCTTCCGGCAAAACTTCGCCCGTTTCAGGATTGATAATTTCAGGATAGAAATGATCTTCTTGAATATGCATGCCGTTTTGCTCGGAACATTCGCAAGCAACGCCCGGTCCGGAAATTTCTGTCAAGCCGTAAATATCGTAAGCTTTAATTCCCAAAACTTTTTCAATATCGCGGCGCATTTCTTCTGACCATGCCTCCGCGCCGAAAATTCCCGCCTTCAACGGAATTGTGTCCGGCGTGTAACCCATTTCCTTCATTGATTCGCCCAAGTACGCGGCATAGCTCGGCGTGCAACAAAGAATCGTGGCTTGCAAATCCATGATGAACATAATTTGTCGTTCGGTGTTGCCGGAGCTCGCCGGAATTGTCAAGCAACCAACTTTGTGCGAACCGCCGTTGAGACCCGGTCCGCCCGTGAATAAACCGTAGCCGTAGGACACTTGGCAAACGTCTTTGTTTGTGCCGCCCGCCATCATAATTGCACGCGCGCAACACTCTTCCCAAATGTCCAAATCTTTTTGCGTGTAGAAGGAAACGACGCGTCTTCCCGTAGTGCCCGACGTCGACTGAATCCGTACGCAGTCTTCAAGCGGAAGTGCCAACAAGCCGTAAGGGTAAGCGTCTTTCAAATCCGATTTCATCAAGAACGGCAACTTGTACAAGTCGTCAACAGATTTAATATCGCCCGGCTCAACGCCTTTGTCCTGCATTTTTTTTCGATAGTACGGCACATTGTCCCAAACGTGTTGAACCTGCGCGGGCAACAATTTATTTTGTAATTCGCGCAATTTTTCAGGCGACGCACATTCAATTTCCGGCTGATAGTAATGTTCCATAAAATTTCCTCACTTACAAAATGGTTAAAATTTTCCAGTGTTCTAGAACATCGCTATTATAGTAGCAAAGTTATCATATTTCAAGGAAAATTTTTTAGGAGTTAGGGGGCTAGCAATTTTCCTACCGGCTACAAGCTACAAGCTACAAGCTACCGGCTATAATTCCCGCCTTGACAAGGTAGGTGTAAATTCCGCTGTCTTGATTGGAGTCCGTAATTTCTTTTGCAATTTCTTTGACTTTATCGGGGGCGTTTTTCATTGCGACACTGCGCGGAATAAATTTGAGCATTTCCAAATCGTTGTAGTTATCGCCGAATGCAATAGCCTCGTCGACAGAAAAATTGTAGTGGCGCAGAAGAATTTCAATGCCGACTGCCTTTGAAACAGTTTTGTCCATAATCTCCAGCAAGTAAGACGCACTGCGGACGACGTTCAAGCGCGGAAAAATTTTTCCAAGTTCACGTTCCATTTCTTCGCAGGTTGGCGGCGCGCAGATAATCATGATTTTGTTGGGCAAAATTTTTTCGTCAAGAAGTTTATCAAAATTTGCAATTTCCGCCGTTGCTTTAGTGATATCCATTTCGTGCTGAATATTTTCGTCGACGGAATTAACGTACCATTTCCGCCCGCTGTAATAATTTATGCTGATATTTTGCCAACGACGATTCATCTCCGCCAAAATATTTTTTGTGTCGTCGAACGGCATTTTTTTATCGTGCAAAACTTCTTCAGTCTCCGTCAAGACAAGTCCGCCGCTGTAACTGATGACGGGAAGGCGGGGCAGTCCCAGTTCGTCGGTGATTGGGTAAATTGCCTCCGGCATACGCGCGGAAACCAAAACCAAGTGCAAACCTTTTCGGACGACTGATCTTGCCGCCTGCGCAGTGAGTTCAGTAACTTTTTTGTCGTCGGTTAAAAAAGTTCCGTCAATGTCCGACAAAATAATTTTCACGCTCATAAAATTTTCCTCCTCCAACCCAAAGCCTACAAGCTACCAGCTACAACCTACCAGCTAACAATCACTCTGCCAAATTTGCCCGCTGATAACGTCAATGCAAGAAATTCTTCCCTGCGGCAAAAAAGATCCCGTATCAATCATGGTAATTCGATTGGGCAAGCGCACGGGGTAATAAATATCTTTGACGCTCACGCCTTCAATTTTTCCAATGTACGGCGTCGGCGTATGACCAACGACAACTTCAGCCGTGCCGTCGTAGTAATTGTAAAATTCTTCGCGAATCCATAACATTGAATCGGCAGTTTGATTTTGCAACGAGACACCGGGCTTTAAACCGGCGTGACAAAAAATATATTCTTGCTCGTCAATAAAAGTTTGGTAATAATACGGGCGTCTGTCGATAAATTTCAAAGCTTCTTCCAAAAAATCCGGGTCTCTTTTGCACCATTCGTCCATCTCCGCGCGCGTGTATCGCCCGCCGTTTGGCAACCAAATTGCTGAACTGCTTGAACCGGTTACGTAGTAGTACAGCATCATTTGTTCATGATTTCCGCGCAGAGCTATGACGTTGGGAAGTTTGCTAATGCGCATCGCCCATTGAAGGCAGTGTAAATTTTCGTTGCCGCGATCCACGTAGTCGCCGAGCAAAATCAAAAAATCTTTTGAACTGAATTTGATTTTATTGAAGACGGACGACAGCCTGTCAAATCGCCCATGTATGTCGCCGATTGCCAAAATTCTTTCGTACTTCATGATATCACCTGCCAAAAAATTTTGGGGAGATTGTATCATACAAGTATGAAAATTTTTGATAAAAAAATCGCCGCCACTAACGACGACGAATGTTTTCAAAAAATTTCATGCTCACTGAGGGACTCGAACCCCCGACCCCCTCCATGTGACGGAGATGCTCTACCAACTGAGCTAAGTGAGCCGAAAATAAAAATGGTGGGGTTAACAGAACTCGAATCTGTGACCTCTTCGATGTCAACGAAGCACTCTAACCATCTGAGCTATAACCCCACATCAGTGAACGGTTGACATTATAAACGCTAAAACTTTTTCTGTCAAGAAAAAAATTTTCTGTTCAAAGTAAACTTTGATGAACGTGAAAATTTTTTGGGAGGATTTTTTATTGCCGAAAAAATTTTTCGTGCTATAATTCAGATACTAGGTCGGTGGTCGGCTTCCTCTCTTTTGAGAGGGGGTGATAGCATGTCTACTTATGAAAAGATTATGCTCGCAATTAGCGCAGCCGAGTTGGCAATAGCTATCTACCACGTGTTCTTCTAATCGAAAACACGAAAAAAGCCGTCGGTAAACGGCTCCAAAACAGTCACAATAAACACTGAGAGGGGGTCGACGCGCCAACACCGACCGCCTTTTTTTCTAAAATTTTCACGCACATTATAACCGTGCAAGAAAAATTTTTCAAGCCGTATAAAAAATTCTTCGCGAAATTTTTTTGTCGCGATGTGTTCACTGCAAGAGGAGGAGTTTTTTTGAAAAAGGACATTGAAACAAAAATTGCGGTATTTCCCATGCCTGTGCTGATGATCGCTGCCTACGATGAAAACGGCGTCGTCAACGCGATGAATGCCGCGTGGGGAATGATTAGCGACATGGACAAAATCACGCTGTTCATTGACGAAGACCACAAGACGACAAAAAATATTCGTGCAGTCAAGGCGTTCACTGTCAGCATTGCGGACAAAGATCACATGGCAGAGGCGGACTTCTTCGGTATCGCGACGGGCAACAAAATGCCGGATAAATTTGAACGCTCCGGACTTCACGCGACGAAAAGTTCTCACGTAAACGCGCCGATTATTGACGAATTTCCTGTCGCTATGGAATGTGAATTGCTTGAAATTGTTCAGACGGAAAATATTCATGCAGTCGTCGGCAAAATCGTTAACGCCTGCGCGGATGAAAAAATTTTGGACGCAAAAGGCAAAGTAGACCCTGCGAAGATTAACGCGCTGATTTTTGACCAATTCCAAAGCGGTTACTACGTCGTCGGAGAAAAAGTCGGCAAAGCTTGGAACGCCGGCGCACATCTCATGAAAAAAAAATAATTCCCTACGAAGAGCAAATAATTTTGTCTAACGCTCTTGAAAAAATTTTTCGCCATTTGTAATTTCAAGTGGCAATTTTTTTTTGCGTTCAATTCAATTCGCCACTTCCTTAAACGCAAAATTAATGTTATCATGTTCGCGTTTTTGCAAGGGGGAAAATTTTTTTGAGTAACGAAGAAAATAAACAACAGGAAAAAATTTCTGACGCAACCGCGATTGTCGAAAGCACAACCATTGCTGATGTTTACCGCGCAGATAAACAGTTGGCAGGAATTGTCAAGAAAACAAAATTAATTCAGAGTGATTTTTTTTCCGAACAGAGCGGCAACATTGTTTTTCTCAAGCCGGAGAATATGCAACACACCGGAGCTTTCAAACTGCGCGGCGCGTACAATAAAATTTCTCAACTCACCGACGAAGAAAGAGCGCGTGGAGTTATAACCTCCTCCGCCGGCAATCATGCTCAAGGCGTCGCTTATGCGTCACAAAAATTAGGCGTCAAATCCGTAATTTGCATGCCCGCGACAACTCCAATTTTGAAAGTCGAGGCAACAATAGCTTTAGGCGCGGAAGTTGTCCTGCACGGTGACAGTTTCGACGACGCATTCAAATACAGCCTTGAACTGCAAAAAAAATTCGGTTACGTTTACGTTCATCCCTTCGACGACCGCGAAGTTTTGTTGGGGCAAGGGACGACGGCACTTGAAATTATTAACGAGTTGAAAGACGTTGACGCAATTTTAGTTCCGATTGGCGGCGGCGGTTTTGCTTCCGGCGTCGCGCTTGCCACAAAAGTTGTAAGCCCGAACGTCAAAGTTATTGGCGTTGAACCCGAAAACGCCGCTTGCATGAAAGCCGCACTTGACGCAAACAAAATCGTCACGTTGAACGGCGCGGACACCGTAGCTGACGGTTGCGCAGTCAAGACGGCGGGAACTTTAACTTTTGAGTTCTGCAAAAAATATTTGGACGAGATAATTACCGTGAACGAAATGGAAATTATGTCGGCACTTTTATTTTTGATTGAAAAGCACAAATTAATTGCGGAAGGCGCGGGCGTCTTGTCACTTGCCGCGTTGAACAAACTCAATTTCAAAGGAAAAAAAGTCGTGGCGATAATCAGCGGCGGCAACATAGATATTTCAACTTTGTCCGCGTTGATTGACAAGGCATTAATCGCGCGCGGCAGAATTTTTTATTTCTCCGTGCAACTTGCCGATAAGCCGGGCGAATTGTTGAACGTAGCAAAAATTTTGTCTGAAGAAAATGCAAACGTCGTTCGCCTTGACCACAATCAAGCGCGCGTGACGGACAGTTTCAAAAAAGTTTTGCTCGGCGTCACTGTCGAAACGCATAACCATGAACACATTGAAAGAATTGTCCGCGCGATGAATAAAAAAGGTTATGAGATTGAAAAAATTGATTTATTGAGGTAATGTCATGAAGTATGAAATTTTGTATCCTGAAGCTTTCCCAATCGTAAAATTTTTTCTCAACAAAGGCGAACGGATTAAAGCCGAATCTGATGCGATGATCGCCATGTCTTCGACAATCGACGTTGAAGGGAAAATGGAAGGCGGAATTTTGGGCGGGCTTGCCAGAAAATTTTTGTCGGGTGAAAGCATGTTTTTCCAAGAATTAATTGCAAGTCGCGGCGCGGGCGAACTTTTGATTGGGCATTCTGAACCGGGCGGAATTTTGGATTTGGAATTGGACGGCAGTTACGGTTTGCGCGTTCAGAAAAATGGTTTCCTTGCGAGCACTGAAGGAATTCAGATTGACACGCACGTACAAAATTTAGCTAAAGGTTTTTTTAGCGGTGAAGGATTTTTTATCTTGAACATTCGCGGAACAGGTACAGTTTTCGTTTCGAGCTACGGCGTGATTCATCCGATAAATTTGGACGAAGGCGAAGAAGTTATTATCGACAACGGGCATCTTGTCGCGTGGGCTGATTACATGGACTATTCGATTGAAAAAGCGTCGAAAGGTTACCTTTCAAGTTTCACATCGGGCGAAGGTTTAGTTTGCAGATTTCGCGGACCCGGCGTCATTTTGATTCAAACGCGCAACCCCGATTCTTTCAGAGGTTGGATAGCGTCAATGTTTCCTGGAAAACTTTAAATAGATCGCCAGATCGTCAGTTAGACAGATCGCTAGAAACTGAAACCTAAAAGCTTGCAAACAGTCTTAATTTTTGATAAAATACCGCCGCTATGAGAATTATAACGGGCAAAATGAAAGGCTTGAAGTTAAAAACGCCTGCGGGATTTTCGACGCGCCCGACTTCGGATCGTGTAAAAGAATCTTTGTTCAGCGTGTTGAACGGACTGATAAATTTTTCTGAAGTTGATTCGGTGCTGGATATTTTCGCGGGGACGGGCGCGCTTGGACTTGAGGCAATTTCTCGTGGCGCACGGACGGCAACGTTCATTGATTTTGCGACGACGGAAATTATTTCTGAAAATGTTCGACGGGCAAAGTTGGAGAGCGTCACCGAAATTCTGCGCGGAGATTTTGCGAAAATGTTAAAAGCTTTGGCGCGGCAAGAACGTAAATTCGATTTAATTTTCATTGACCCGCCGTATAAGAAAAATTTTTTTGAAAGTACGCTTGAGATTATCGCGGAAAAAAAACTTTTGAATGAAGGCGGCTTGATTGTCGTCGAACATGGCGCGGCGGAAATTTTGAATGCAGAAGATTTTGTTTCGATTCGGAAAATAAATTACGGGAAAACTACAAGCGTGGAGTTTTTGAGATTGTCGGGCAGCGCAGTGGAATGAGAAAAGGAATTTGTACGGGAAGCTTCGACCCCGTGACTAACGGGCACATAAATATTTTTGAGCGAGCGTCAAAACTTGTAGACGAATTGACGGTTTGCGTTTTCGTGAACACACAAAAAAATTATCTCTTCGACGTTGAAGAGCGCGTCCAACTTTTGAAGGAGTCAACGCGGCATATTGAGAATTTGAAAATTGATTCATCCGGCGGACTCGTTGCAGATTACGTAAAATCTCACGGCATTAAAACAATTTTTCGCGGACTTCGCTCGGCTACGGATTTTGAAAAAGAATTTGTACAAGCGCAGTTTACGAAGTATTTGGCACCGGAAGTTGAAACAATTTTTTTGTTGACAGAAATAAACTTTTCATTTATAAGTTCCTCAGGAGTTCGTGAACTTGCAAAATTTCATGGCGAAGTTGGCGGGCTCGTTCCAAAGTGCGTGGAAATTGCGCTAAGAAAAAAATTTGGGGACTGATTGCTTGGTTGGTTAAAGGTTGGAAGAGGTTTTGTTTTTATGGATGTACGCGAAACTTTAGCTCGAATTGAAGAACTTGTGTTGAAGGCTACCCGCGTTCCTTTTTCGGGAAAAATTTTGATGGACGACGACGCAATATTTCACTTGGTTGATGAACTGCGACACGATTTACCACAAGAACTTGAACGCGCCGATAAAATCATGCAGGACAGGGAAGAAATTTTGAAATCTGCTCAAGCTCAAGCCGACAGCATAATTAAAGAGGCTAAACTTGAGGCTGAACGGTTAGCGGATGAAAACGACGTAGTGATTAGAGCTCGTGACAAGGAACGCATGGTTATGGCGCGGGCACGGCAACAGGAAATTGAAATTCTTGAAGACGCACGGCGACGCGCAAAAATTTTACACGATCAGGCGGACGCTTACGCCAATCAAGTTTTCGATCAGCTCATCGCCCACGTGGACAATACCTTTCAAGGTGTTCAAGCTGTCGAATCCGTTTTGGATCAGGCACGACAAGTTCTCCGTCAATCCAAATTCCAAATGAATAGAACTTCCGCGCAAAGTCCATATCACAATCCCTACGGAGCTCAAGGCGGCTATCTAACCCAAAATTATCCGCCGCAACAACAAGGAAATTATCCCAACCAAAATTATCCCCAACAACAAGGCAATTATCCCAATCAAGATTATTCGCAACAAGGCAATTATCCCGACCAAAATTATCAACAGCAGGGCAATTATTCCGACCAAAATTATCAACAGCAGGGCAATTATCAAGACCAAAATCAAGGCGGCTACGATAATCAAAACTTCAACCAAAATTATCCGCCGCAAAACCAAAATCAAAGTTATCCGCAAAACCAAAATCAAAATCCTCAACAGCCTAATCAAAATTCTTACGACCCCAACCAACAATATAGACAGTAAAAAATTATAGTCGGTTCGCCGACTATTTTTTTTGGAGGGATTTAAAGTGAAATTAAAATCTATCGTCAACGGAAAAATTATTTTGCCCGATGCGACCGGAAATTTTTTTGTGGCGAATAAAGTTGTTACCTTTGACAAAAAAATTATTTCAATCGGCAATGACGCGTGCACTGAAATTATCGACGCGAAAAATAATTTTGTTGCGCCGGGTTTCATAAACGTTCACATTCACGGTTGCAACGGTTTTGACACGATGGACGAGGACGCCGCCGCGCTTGACGGTATGAAAAAATTTTTGCCGTCAACCGGTGTCACGAGTTTTTTGCCAACCACAATGACAATGAGCGTTGAAAGAATTTCCCGCGCGTTGAAAAATATTCGTGACGCAAAAAAATTTTCACGCGGCGCAAAAATTATCGGCGCGAATCTTGAAGGACCTTTCATCAGCGAAAAATTTAACGGAGCGCAGGACAAAAAATTTATTCGCCGCGCAGATTTTGATTTGTTCGCTGAATTTGCCGACGTGATAAAAATTGTGACGATTGCCCCCGAAGAATTGACGGACTTCAAATTCATTGAGCGTTGCCGCGCGAAAAAAATTATCGTGTCAATCGGACACAGTGCGGCGACTTACGAAGAGACGTTGGCGGCAATTCAACACGGAGCAAGTCACGTGACGCATCTTTTCAACGCGCAGACGGGTTTGCACCACAGAAAACCCGGAATTGTCGGCGCGGCGTTGACTTCAAATGTCATCGTCGAATTAATTGCGGACAACGTTCACGTTCATCCGGCGGCGCAAAAAATTGTTGCGAAAGTGAAACCGCACGAAGAAATTATTTTGATAACGGATTCGGTACGAGCTTGCGGGATTGGTGACGGCGAAGGCGAATTGGGCGGACAAAAATTTTTCGTCAAAGGAAATTTGGCAACTTTCGCTGACGGTACGATTGTCGGCAGTGTCGCAAAAATGATTGACGTTGTAAAAAATTTTTCGGCGAATACAAATTGGTCAATTCCCGCCGTCGTCGAACTCGTGACGAAAAATCCTGCGCGGGAATTAAAAATTTATGACGAACTCGGCTCAATCGAAGTTGGCAAGGCGGCGGACTTTGTAATTTTCGACGAAGACTTCAAAATAAAATCCACAATCATTGACGGGGAAATTTTTTGACAAAAAAATAACCGAACCAATTTTGATTCGGCAAAAAAATTTTCAAATTTATCAACGTCCGAAATCGTAAACGGCATAAGCGGCAAATTTTTTCATGCTGTTAATTACAGTCGATTCGCCCGCAAAATTTTCCGTCATAATGACTAAAATAACGTCGTCGCCGTCTTTGTCGTAAATAATTCCGCCGTCATCGAAAAGCCCGACGAGTGCGCCCGTCTTGTGAGCAACGACTTTGTCAGGCAACGCGGCGGGAAAACATTCGTCGTCAGTTTGCTCTTGAAGAAAATCAATCATAATTGCATCGTAAGTCGCGTTGACGCATTGAAAGTTGTAGATTTTCAAAAAAATATCGCCCAAATCTTTCACGGAAGAATAATTTTCAATTCCTGCGTTAATCGCGTCAATGTCCATCATTTTCCGCCGCAAAACAGTATCGCTGTAACCGTTGCGCTGAATGTAATCGTTAATTGCGTTCATTCCGATTTGGTCAATGGCAATATTCGTTGCGGTGTTGTCGCTGTGTGTTATCATCAGCTTGAGAATTTCCCTTAGCGAAAAACTTTCGCCGGACTGATAACCGCTTAAAATTCCCGCGCCGCCGACTTTGTCACTGCCCAGCAAAACAATTTCTTTGTCAAGGCTAATTTCTCCCTGTTCAACTTTCTCCATGATTGCGGCAAGAATAAAAACTTTAATCATACTCGCCGAACGCATTTGCGTGGAATTGTACGTATAAATTTCGGAAGTCCTTGCGGGGTAGGCAAGATAAACGGCGTATTCCGATCCGTCATTCAAAATTCTTTCAACGCTCTCGTCCATACCGGCGAAAAAATCTGCCGCCTCTACCGAAGATTTTTTTTGAGTAACGTCATCCGTCGACGATTGATTTTGAAAGCAACCGCAAGCCAAAATTAAAATTGCGGCAATGGCTACAAAAAATTTTTTCTTCATGGCGATTAATAATTGTTGACGACGTAGCGGTAAATGTTCGCCGCAACGGGAGATTGACCGCCGTAAACATAACCTTCATAGCCTTCAGAATTTCTGTAATACGGGCTGCCGTTGACTGCGAAGAAACGATAATTCAAGTAGTCGTAACCCGCGCGGACTCTGCAGTTGAACGTGTACGGTCTGTAGCTCCTGATAGCAACCGAATTTGTCAAGAGATAAACTGCCGAACCGTCACTGTAGTTGCCCATGTAAATTTCGGCGGCTTCGGCGCGCTGATTGATTCCGCTTGTCAAAAACAGCGCAAGTGCCATTACCACCATCAACGAAAATTTTTTTACCACGATAAAACCTCCTTTAAGTTGAAACAAAATTGAAACACTGCGGACGAAAATCTCGCCCAAAAAAGTTAATGGAGTCTCGCCCACATGTATCGATTAAAAGACGAAACCCCTAAAACTCTTTAACCAAATCTTAATCTGAAACCGCTGAACCAAATCGTAACTTTACAACTTTGAAATTTTTTTGTAGACGTCAATGAGTTCCAACGCAATTATTTTGAAACCTTCGGCACTCATCAACTGATCTTCGGCGTGAAGAATCAGCAAGCTAACCACGCTACCTTGACCTTCGTCCGTTTCTTTTTGCAAAAGTCCGGCGTGCGCGTGATGCCCTTCGATAAACATTTCGTCGCCCTCTTTGACGAGTTTTTCTGCGCCGTCGAAGTCGCCTTGCTTGGCTTTTTGAATCGCCTCAATGTACGAACTGCGTGCCGAGCCGACTGCAGAAATTATTTGAAATGCTGTAAGTTCAAGTCCGTCCATAATTTTTTCCTCACGCGTTGATTGTATTTTTGGCAATTTCAAACGCGCCTTTGCCGTCCATTCGTCCGTAAATTTTCATGTCAATCGGCACAACGGGAACGTTGGGGCAAGCTTCTTCGATTTTCGGTTTGGCAAAACGAATTTGCGGACCAAGCAAAATTACATCTGCGTCCGACGCTTTTTCTTTGGCGTCTGCCTGCGCGTATGCTTCAATTTCGCATTCAAAACCGTCGTTTGCCGCCGCCTCGCGCATTTTTTTCACGAGCATTGTCGTAGACATTCCAGCCGCACAAAGCAAAACAATTTTTTTCACAAAGACACTCCCTTTTTCAATCAGTTTGAAAAATTTCAATCTTCAATTCAAGACAAATTTTAATACAAGCTTGGGTAATTGGCAAGACTTTTTGCAAATGAAATTTCAGACAATTTTTCTAGCCCCCAGTCCCTATTTTCAGTAAACGTACGCCGTTTGAATATTTTCTTCCGAAATATTTTTCTTCAAAAGTTTGAACGCACTGAATAAAGTTTCCGGAGTTATCTGCGCGATGCAATGCGGCTTATCCAGCACGCGACAGCCGAAAGGACAGTACGGATCATTTTTTGGGCGGGCGCAACCTTCCAACGCATGAGCCGGAATGACGATGACGTTCGGCACTCGATACGGGCGGAAAAGTCTCGGCGTGTCCACTCGACTTGACGGCGGAGAATCTGCCGGGAACGGAAAAACCGCAAGGCATGGTAATTTGACTGCCGCCGCCGCATGCAATGCCCCCGTGTCGTTGCCGATATAAGCTTGACACAGTGACAACACCGCCGCCGTTTGTCTGTAATTCGTTTTGTCAACCAAATCAATCAGATGTTCCGCGCAAAATTTTTCATCCAGATTTTCTTTGAGCACCTTCACGGAATTTGCGTCACTTGCGCCGCCGCCCAAAACTGCGAAAGTTGCCGTCGGTTCTTCGCTTGCTACCATTTCCAAAAATTTTGCGTACTTCTCCGGCGGATAATGTTTAATCATTCGACTGCCGCCAAAAACCAACGCGTAAATCGGTCGCCGCGCAGGTTGAAGAATATTTTTCGCGAAGGTTATATCCATTCCGTTAAGCCAGACTTCAATTTCTCTGTTGGAAATCGGCGCGTGCAATCCTTGTTCCAAAACTGAAAAGCATGTGTCAACGGCATGGTCGCCGTAATTATACATTGGGTAAAGATATTGCGCGAATTGCATGCCGTACCTAATCGGCAAATCGCAATGGCAGACAAAAGTTTCCTCGCCCACGTCAAAGAGATGTGAAATTCTTTGTTTCGCGCCGCTCATGTACATCAGCGCAGTTGTTATCGGATTGTGCGCGAATGCGAAGGAAAGATCGTAACGCCGCGCCAAAAGTTTTTCGGCAAAAGTCAAATTCCATTTCAACCCGGTTAAAAATTTCAGAGAATCATATTTCTGTTCGTTGATAATAATTTCGTCCACGTACGGGCAAAATTCCGCCATGATTTTTGCGGGAACTGTACAAACCAAAGTTATGTGGGCGGCGGGATAAATTCTTCGCAGTTCGCGAATCGCCCCCGATTGCAAAATAAAATCCCCAATCCCCGCGTCGTGAATCACAGAGATATTTATTTTATCGCCCGCCTTAATCGGCTCACGATAGCCTGCCTGCTTAAATTTTTCTTCCATTACGTCAAGAAAATTTTTCAAGCTGAAAATTTTCTCTTTCTCCAGCTGAAGCACGCAACTTTTTAGCCCGTCCAAAACTGTCTGTATGTCAGATTGTTTGACTTCGTTCAAATTAAATACTCCTTTGTCAGTGAAGAGTACTCCTAACCCTTACAAATAACGTATCCAAACGTAGCCCCAAGAAATTAATATCGATAAAATCATAAGCGGAAACGCCGTCTTCATAAACTCGATAAATGAAATTGCTCTGCCGCGCTGTGCCGCCATCGACGCAACAACTACGTTTGCACTCGCGCCAATCAAAGTTCCGTTGCCGCCAAGACACGCGCCCAAAGCTAAACTCCACCACATCGGCTCTAAATTCGCAAGTCCCATTTCTCCCATGTGTTGAATCAGCGGAATCATCGTCGCCACGAAAGGAATGTTGTCAATGAACGCGGAGGCAATCGCACTCATCCACAAAATTATTGTCGCAGTCTTGAATACGTCGCCGCCGGTTTGTGCAACGGCAAGTTCCGCCATTTTGTTTATTACGCCCAAATCTTCAAGCGCACCGACAAGTACGAAAAGTCCCGCGAAAAAAAATATCGCAAGCCATTCAATTTTGCTCAAAACTTTTGCGATCATAACTTCGTTGTGATGATACGTCACGAGCAAAAGAACTCCCGCGCCCGTCAACGCAACCGTCGCCGTTTCCAAATTTAATTGGCTGTGCAAAACGAAAAGTGACATCGTGAACGCCAAGACCGCCAAACATTTTTTCATTAAAACGGTGTCAGTAATTTGTGAACGCGCATTGAGCCGCATAACTTTATCTTGCAATTCTTTATGAGTGTGCAACTTCGATCCGTACATTGCAACGAGAATTGTCACAGTCGTGAAAAAAATAATTATGGCGGGCAATGTCAGGTTGAAAATAAAATCCATGAAGTTCAAGCCGACAGCCGAGCCAATCATAATATTTGGCGGATCACCTACCAAAGTTGCAGTGCCGCCAATGTTTGAACTGATAATTTGCGCCATTAAAAAAGGTTTAACGTCAACCTTCAACTGCGCGGCAATGTTGAAAGTTATCGGCACTGTCAACAAAACCGTCGTGACGTTGTCCAACAACGCGGAACAAACTGCAGTGAGGGTACTCAACGCGATAAGTAATTTCACGGGATGCGCTTTAACTTTTTTTGCCGACCATATCGCCAAAAAATTGAAAAGTCCCGTTTCACTCGTGACGTTGACGATAATCATCATTCCCATTAAAAGCCCCAACGTGTTGAAGTCGATGTGATGAATGGCGGCTTCTTGAGAGACAATGCCCAAAATTATCATCAGCATTGCGCCGATAATTCCGACTATCGTCCTGTGAATTTTTTCAGAAATTATTAGAGCGTACGCGGCAACAAAAATTACCACCGCAACCGTCGTCATGTCCATGTAAAATTAAATCCTTTCGTCAAAATTTTTTATCGGTAACGGTCAAAATAATTTTTTCGCCGTCGCGCTTTATCTTGTAGCTGTACTTTTTCACACCGGCGGCGGCAAGTTCAATTTTCATTGCTACAAGTTCCATGCCGAGCCGTTCCGTCAAATCTTTGGTGAATCCGGATTTTGCCAACGGTTCGGGCGGAGCTTCAGCCTCCTCAATTTGGCGTTGACGTTCTGCTTGTTGTGCCGCCTTCAACATTTTTTCTTCAACTGATTCCTGTTCGACGTAATTTTTTACCATGTCTTTATCCGACAAACCACGCGGAATTTTTTTCAAATTGCACACTTCCCCTTCGTCATGATTCATTGCGCATTAAGTTTGCATTTTCCGGAGCAGAAAGTCCTGTGGAAAATTTTTTCAGCGCGGTAATAGCCTCGTCAAAAGAAGACGTTAAAACCAATTCGACGCGATCGCCCAAAAGTTTTTTCACCTGTTGAAAAACCAATTTGTAATCAGGGCTGGACGAAACCAAAACGTAACTTGACGCCAAATCCGAATGAGCCGCGCCGACAATTTCAGAAACGGACGGCGAAGATTTTTCACTGCCTGAAACTAAAATTGACGCGCCGGCATTTTGTAATTTTTGCGCCTCAACATTGTCACGAGCAACGGCAAGCGCGGCAACGGGCATCAATGCATCATGCGCGGGCAAAACATGACTTTCACTCATGTTTGTTATCTTCACGTCGCGCAGAGGTCCCCAGCCCAACGCTTGATCAATCGCCCTGCCCACGTGATCCGTATGCAAGTGAAGTTCAATTCCGCCGCTCAATCTTTCGACGATTGAAAAACTTCCGTAATCTTTCATGAGCTGTTCAAGTTCAGAAACATTTGCTTTAGAATTTTTCACGCGCAGACGAATGCAATAGGGACGAACTCTATCGTTGCGCGGATCGGGCATGTTCGGATGAGCACCCAAGCCCAGAGACAAACTCACTGCAGGGGAAACAAAATTCCCGTCAAGTCCTTTAAGACAACCTTTTAAAAAGCTGAACATACTGTGTGCGCCCGCGTCGTTTTGTCCGGAATGTTCGACGGCATTTTCTCCCGTCTTTATTGCCAGCGACAAAATTTCTGAAATTGGCATGCCGTCACGTACTGCGCGGTAAGCACCTTTTGCAACGGCTTTTGCAACGTAAATGAACGGGCTGTCAGTTTCATCAGGCATGATTCTTTGCGCGTACAAAATTCCGTATTGAAAAGCTTTGCCGAACTCTGAACCGGTTGCCTCGTACTTGCCGATTAATCCGGTGGAAATTCCGCGAAACATTTGCGCCAAAACCACGCCGGCATTTCCGCGCGCGCCGAAGACTGCCGCCGTTGAAACTCTTCTGCTCAATCCGCCGATGCTGTCATCTTTTGCATCAGCCAGCGGTAAAACTGCCGCGCCTATCGTCCTTAAAATGTGCGTGCCCGGCAAAGTTCCTGCTCCAACTTGCGCGTTTATGTTTTCGTACTCCAACAAAAATTCACTGTACGCGCCGGAGACCATGCGTTTGAAATCTCCGCCGGTTATTACTTCTTTAATATCTCTCACAAGTTCACCGCCTTTCGAGTCAGCTTGTAGCTTCTATCTTGTAGCTTGTAGGTTTGAAAAAAATTTTTTCCAGCCCCTAAATTTTAGTATTTGAGCATCAAGCCATAAAAAAGGATTATTCTGCATAATTCGCGAAATAACCTGAATAACCTTTTTAAGTGGGAGGAAAAATCCATGCCCGAAATTGAAGTCGTGGACAAGATAAAAAATTCTGATGACGACGCCGCAAATGAAGAAAAAGATACAGATAAAATTCCTTCGCCTGCACCAAAGGAAGAATTGAGCGAAGAAAAAAAATCTGTCGAAGAAAAACCTAAACGCAGTCGCCGAAAAAAATCTGATGTCGCAACAACCAAAAAAGAATCCGCAACGACAAAACCTAAACGCAGTCGTCGAAAAAAATCTGCCGAAATCGTAGCGGAAAAAGAAAAAGAAACCGTCGAAGAAAAAATTTCCGTAGAAGAAAAAAATTCTGCTGAAGAAAAAAATTCTGCTGAAGAAAAAATTTCCGCAGAAGAAAAAAAGCCCGCTAAACCGGACTACATAAAGGACGAACGCGAAAAAGTTTTTGCCCTCGATATCGGCACGCGCAGTGTCATCGGCATTGTCGCACTTCGTGATAAACGCGGCAACCTTGAAGTTATCGCCACGACGCGCGAAGAACATAAAACCCGCGCCATGCTTGACGGGCAAATTCATGACGTGCCGCAAGTCGCTGAAATAATTGAAAAAGTTCGTGACACACTCTCCCGCCAAGTCGGCAAACTCACCAACGCCGCCGTCGCCGCCGCAGGTCGCGCACTCTACACCATGACTGCCGAAGTCGAAATGGAAATGCATGGCGTCATCAGCGAAGAGCAACAGAGTAATTTAAATTTCACCGGCGTGCAAATTGCGCAATCCAAACTCGTCGAATCAAACGTGATTGACGACAGAACAAGTTATTGTTGCGTCGGTTTCAGTGTCATCAGCTACGAATTGGACGGCGTGCCGCTGAAAATTTTGGTTGGACAACGCGGACGACATGCGCGGGCAAAAATTATTGCAACCTTCCTGCCCCGTCAAGTTATCGACTCAATGCAAACTGCCTTGAATTACACCGGCTTGGAAATGCGCGCGCTCACTCTTGAACCTATCGCCGCGATAAACGTTTTAATTCCCCAGACGATGCGTCACTTGAATTTGGTTTTGGTTGATATCGGCGCGGGAACTTCTGACGTTGCCATAACGAAAAGCGGCGCAGTTGTCGCTTACGGCATGGTGCCCATTGCAGGCGACGAAATAACTGAAGCACTTTCGCAAAAATTTTTGTTGGACTTCAACGTTGCGGAGGAAGTCAAGCGCAAGGCGGCGAGGGGCGAAGGCGCAACTTTTTTTGACATACTCGGCGAAGAATACAATTTGACGGCTGAAGAAATCGTGACGCCAATTTCTGAAACAATTTCCAATCTTGCCAACGCAATTTCAGATTCGATTTTGGAACTGAACGGTGGCGAACTTCCCCAAGCAGTAATTTTAGTCGGCGGCGGTTCACTCACTCCCAGACTTGCAGAGTACGTTTCGGACGCGCTGAAAATTCCCCAGCAACGCGTTAGAGTTCGCACGCCGGAAAATGTTGAAGGCGTCACCGCAATACCGAAAGAACTTTGCAAACCTGATGCCGTCACGCCGCTGGGAATTTTGAAAATCGCATCCAGCAACACTTTACATTTCTTGACTGTCTACGTCAACGAAGAAGAGTACAGCCTTTTCCATTTCCGCGAATTGAACGTTAGCGACGCGCTTTTAAGTGCCGGCATTCAACTTAGAAAGTGGAACGGCAAGCCCGGTCTCGGTCTCGTGGTAAACGTCAACGGCAGTCGAAAAACTTTTCCCGGCAGCATGGGGACAATGGCGAAACTTACTCTCGACGGAGAACCGGCTACGTTGGACACGCCGATAAAAAATGATTGCCGAATAAAAGTTGAACGCGGCATTGACGGACGCACGCCCAAGCTTAGAGTTGCCGACGTTGTCACTGTTTCGCCAAATTTTTATGTGAAGATAAACGGCGCAGAAGAACCTGTCACGCCAAAAATTTTAGTCAACAACGAAGACAGTTTGCCCAATCGTCTTTTGCATGACGGTGACGAAATTGACACAACTTCACTGCGCACGGTTGCTGAAGTTCTGAACATCGCGGGCTATCCTGCCGAAGGTCGTCAAATAAATTACACGCTGAACGAGCAAAAATTTTTGTATAACTGCGTGCCGAAAATTTCTCTGAATGATTTGGAAGTTCCGCTCAACGAGCCGATTCGTCCGAATGACAGAATTGAGTACGTAGATTCGCCCAGCCCGAAGGTTGCCGACATCATCAGCTACATTGGAATTAACGCGTACATAAAAATTCATTACGAGGGGCAAGAAATAAAAATTCCGACAATGGCTAGCCTTGAATTGAAAGTGAACGGTCGCCCGTCGAATTTGAATACAATCGTTGAAGACGGCGCGGAAATTAATTGCAAAAAAACTTCCAGAAAATCTGTCACTGTCAGTGACGCATTGCTTGCAGTGAAATTTAATCCGCCCAATCCGAAAAGTCGTTTGAGTTTTGAAATTCGCGTCAACGGGCATCCTGCGGACTTCACAGATTCCGTTACAGAAGGGGATCATTTGGAAATTGTTTTGCGCACGCCGGAAGGAAAAGAAATTTCATCGTCAAACAGTTTGAAAGCCGCGTTGAAAGAATTTGACGAACTGTCCGCGTCTCTTCCTTCCAACAGCACGCCAATGCGCGAAATGAAAACGCAACGCAAATTGACGATTCAAGATTTTATTCGGAATGATTGATTGGATCGATGGTAAAATTTTCTATCGATCTATCGATCTAACAACTATCGATCTAGAAAGGAGATTTTAATTTGATTCACGTTTGCTTTGGACTTTTCGACAAAAACGGTCGCTATTCAAAATTTACCGGCACTGCAATTCTTTCAATGTTTGAAAACACCCGCGCAGAAGTCACAGTTCACATTCTTCACGACGCCACTTTAACCGAAGACAACCGCGAAAAATTTTTGAATCTCGCCCGCCGTTATCAGCAAAAAATTGAATTTCATGACATGGAAAAAATCTGCGCGGCGGATATTCAAAACTTCAAAAATTTTTTCTCAAGCAGTCCAAGATACAGGAGATTTTCTCCCGCCGCATTGTACCGTTTGCTCATTCCAAAAATTTTTTCCGCAAAACATGACAAAATGATTTATCTCGATTCGGATTTAATCGTAAACATGGACATAAAAAATCTTTGGGAAATTAATCTTGAAGACAAGCCGATTGCCGCCGTCGCCGACAAAGCGTCCGTTCCTATCGGCAGTCCTGAAGCTCAAGATTATTTTGAAGACAGCATGCGCATGCTTTTCAAACTTTGCGAAGACGGACTTGTTGACCCCAACGATTATTTTAATGACGGCGTCCTTTTGATGAATTTGAAATTGCTTAGCCAAAAATACGCCGAACATCTCTTGAACGGAATAAAATTTCTGGCGGAAAATTTGCGTTACGGTTTCGACCAAGAAATTTTCAATTACTGTTTCGCGAAAAATTATTTGTCGTTGCCTGTGGAATTTAATTTTTCTGCGCGGGAACACAGAGCCGTAGGAAAATTTTTGACGGAAAATCGAATCGTTCACTACATCGGGCAGGGCATGAGTTTTGATTTGAACGACCCGTTCAATGAGTTGTGGTTCAGCTACTTTGAACAAACTGAATGGTTTAACATGGAAATTTTTGCGCACATGGCGGAGAGTTTCAAAAAGTCGTTGACGGAACAAGAGGCTGAAGGAAAAAATTTTGCGTTGCAACTGACTTCATTGGTTTCAGGAAAGAGCCGCGCATTTTCAGCACCGGCGGAGTACGTCGACAGAATCAAAAAACTTTTTTATGTTCGTGATGACGAAGATTTTTTGCCCCTCGTTGACATGAATTCGTTTAGCAAATTGGCTGATGCAATGGAAAAATCGCGCGGCAAAAAAATTTGGTTTATCTTCTTGCCGCCGCATGATGATTGGCGCGAACAGTTGACAAAAATTAATTTTGTTGAGAACAAAGATTTTATTGACGCCACCGAACAAATTATCAGCAAGTCGAACGTTTCGGCAGTCGATACTTACAAATGGATTGATGAACTTTAGATCGCTAGATCGATAGTTGTTAGATCAATGGTTGGAAGTTCCATCGATCTATCGATCCATCGATCTAACCGGAGGTGAAATTTTGGATTCGCCAATTTTGCCGCTCGCGCTGATATTTTTTTTGGTATTGGCGAGTGGCTATTTTTCTTTAATGGAAACGGCATTGAACGAAGGACGACACGGCAGACTTGAAAAATTAGTGCAGGACGGAGACAAAAACGCAATCGCCGCAATGAAATTTTTGGAGTCCCCAACAAAGGCACTGTCCACCGCGCAGATTGGAATCACAGTCACGGGAATTTTTGCCGGCTTGACTTCAATTCCACTGTCAAAAATAATTTTCGCGCAGATAAATTTTTTTGAGCAGGCAGAAATTGTTTCGTTAATCCTTGCGCTGGCAATCGTGGCATTCACAATGCTTTTGTTCGGAGGATTTTTGCCTAAACGAACGGCGCAACATTCGCCCGAAAAATTTTTGCTCAATCACCACCGAAGTATAAAATTTATCGTGGCACTGATGACGCCGCTTGTGTATCTTTTTGAAAAAATTTCCGGCGGCGTGATGATTTTGCTGGACATGAATCCGAAGACGACGGACGCCGTCACTGAAGACGAAGTTAAAGATTTGATTGAGCAAGGCACGGAAGACGGAACGTTTGAAAAATTTGAGCGCGAAGCTGTCGACAAAATTTTTCACTTGAGCGACGAAACTGCTTACGCCTTGATGACGCCGCGAATACACATGCGTTGGCTGGATATTTCTGACGACTTGGAACGCAATTTGAAAATTATTCGTGAAACCAATCAGCAAATTTTTCCCGTAGGCGAAGGAAGTCTCGACGAATTTCGCGGCGTGATTTACACGAAAGATTTACTTGACGCCGTTTTAAATCTTCCGCCGAACGAAAAAATTAATTTGTCCGCGCTCTTGAAAAAACCCGTCTTCGTCACGCGCACAATGGATATTTTCCGAATCGTTGAGCGGTTTAAATCCAGCGGTGAATCAGCGGCGATTGTCAATGACGAATACGGCGGAGTTATCGGGCTCGTGACGCTTGATGACATCGCGGGAGAAATTGTCGGCACGAAAGATATTGAGCAACCGCGCGAACGGCAAATTTTGCACAAAGATGACGTTTACCTTGTCGACGGTCTCTGTGACATTGACGACTTCAAGCGGCTATTCAACTTTGAAACTTTGCCGAATGAAGAGCACGAATATTTTCAGACGATGGGCGGTTTTCTCACGTCGCTTTTCGGTTACATTCCGAAGGTTGGAGAAACTTACGATTGGAACGGTTTACGATTTGAAGTTTTGAAAATGGATCGGGCGCGCGTTGAAAAAATTCGTATTAAGGAGATAAAAAATGAAAGCCACAAAAAAAACTAATGCCGCGCGAATTTTGGACAAGCTCGGCATCAGTTACGAAATTAAAAATTATGAAGTTGACGAAAGCGATTTGTCCGCCGTTCACGTCGCGCAAACGATTGGCATGGATGTTTCGACGGTTTTCAAAACTTTGGTGACACGCGGCGATAAAACGGGCGTACTCATGGCGGTTATCGGCGGCGGCGAAGAAATTAATTTGAAACTTTTGGCGAAAGTCAGCGGCAACAAAAATGTTGAGATGATTGCGCTGAAGGAATTACTCCCGTTGACGGGCTACGTACGCGGCGGCTGTTCACCGCTCGGCGCAAAAAAAAATTATCCCGTGTTCATTGACGCCCACGCACTGGAACATGAAAAAATTTCAATCAGCGCGGGACAACGCGGGATGCAAATTATAATTTCGCCAAAAGATTTAGTGACGGCAACCAACGCTACCGTCGCGGATTTAATCAGCTAAAATTTTTTTCTTACGACAAAATTTCTACTCTGAAAATTTTGCGCCGGAAAATTTTTACTTGCCGGCAGATTCAATCAAACCATACGCGCCGTCTTTGCGCTTGTACACGACGCAAATTTCATCTGTATTGCCGTCGCGGAAAAGGAAAAAGTTGTGATTCAAAAGATTCATCTGCAGAATGGCTTCTTGCACGTCCATCGGCTCAATGAAAATCTGTTTGACTTTCGCAATTTTGAATTCGCCGCTGTCTTCAGTCGTCTCTGAATTGGACTGTGCGCGTTGCTCCTCAAAAAGTTCAGATTTAAAACCGCCTGCGCGGAAACGTTTTTCCAATTTAGTTTTTTGCTTACGGATTTGGCGTTCGAGTTTATCAACGACGAGGTCAATCGAAGTGTACATATCGCCGGTGGATTCTTCGCCGCGCAGAATCAATCCGTTAGAAACTTCGGCGGTGACTTCCACGATGTGGCGATCTTTTTCGACCGACAACAAAACTACGATCTCGTCGATGTTTCCAAAGTAGCGATTGATTTTGCCAACGCGTTTTTCGACGTAATCGCGGAGTGCTTGAGTAATTTCTGTGTTTCTTCCTCTGATATTGAATGTTGCCATACGTTCACAACTCCTTCTACTTTCTCAATAATTCTCTTCTCTGTCGATCTAGCGATCTTATTTCACAGGAACGCAATGCTTGTTATTGATATCGGCAACTTTTTGAACGCGGCGACGATATTTTTCAGCAGTCAACGGTTCAGTCTTCATCCACGTTTTGACAATCTCCATTGCGATCGCGCCGCCAATAATTTTTCCGCCAATGCAGAGGACGTTTGAATCGGTATGTTCGCGGGAAAGTTGTGCGCAGAACGGGTCTTGACAAACTGCCGCGTAAATCCCATAAATTTTGTTGGCGATGAGTGCGCTGCCGTAGCCGACGCCGTCAACGAAAATTCCGCGTTCGCATTCGCCTTTGGCAACAGAAAGTGCCGCAGGATAAACGAAATCCGAAAGATCGCAACCCTCTTCGTCGTAAGTGCCAAAATCTTTTACTTCATGACCTTGACTTTCAAGGTATTTTTTTATTTCATTCTTGAGCTGCGTGCCGGCGTGGTCGTTCGCCATTGCAATTTTCATTTAAAAAGCCCCCTTTAACTATTGACAGAATCAAGAATTTGTTTTCTAATATATTCTGTACGCAGAAAAATTTTCCTTTATCAAAGGGAGGAGTTACATTGAAAAAATTTTTTAGCTTAGCATTTACGGTTTTGTTCATCGTTTTTGCGCTCGGTTTTAAAAATTCCGAAGCGGCAAACTTTGACGAAAATCTTTTGCGAAAAGTTCAGCTTGAAGATTCGGGGGCTAAAGACATTCCGAAAATACTCATGCGCGAAGACCCCAACGATATCACAATTTTTGGCGAACCCGTCGCGACGCAAGAACAAATGGTTGAGTTTATTCGTCTGCGCAATCCTTATCCGAAAATTAATTGCACGGTTGAAGAACTTGTCCGCTACTACTACGAAGAAGGCGCGGTCGAGGGAATCCGTCCTGACATTGCACTTTGCCAAGCGATTAAGGAAACTGGAACTTGGAATTACGGCGGCGATGTTACACCCGACCAAAATAATTATTGCGGACTCGGCACGACAGGTGGCGGCGTGAAGGGCGGGTACTTTGCAACGCCACAGCTCGGCGTCCGTGCACACATTCAGCATCTTTTGGTTTACACTTCGACGCGTCCGACTAAACTTGAAAATGTTGATCCGCGTTACGACCACATTGTTAACAATCGCCGCGACGTTTACGGAAATGTTCACACGTGGGTTGGGCTCAATGGAATTTGGGCGTCTCCCGGTCACAATTACGGGCAAGATATTTTGAGTTTGTGGCAACAGGCGCAAGCACTTTATTCAAGCGGAAAGAGTGTACAACTTCCACTTCGTCACGGCAACACGCCAGAGGACAACGCGGCAAATTTGGTGCTCAACGGATTGGTTTATTACGGCGATAAAAATTTCGTCGAGGCTGAAGCAAAGTTCCAAGCCGCCGTTGATATTTTGCCATACGAACCAAATGCACTTTGGAATTTGGCGATAACGCAGGAAAAAAATTCTAAGATTGATGAAGCGATTGCAACTTACGACAGACTTTTGAGAATCAATCCGAATTTTGAAACGGGATTTTATAATCGCGGCAGGTTGAAAATGGAACTGAACGATTTCGACGGCGCAATTAAAGATTTCAAACGCGCATTGCAAATTGAAACTCGTTTCGTCGACGCACAAAATGAAATTGCCATTGCTCATTTCAGACAGGGCATGTACAACGAGGCATGGGAAGATTTGCAGACTGCAGTAAAAATTAACACGACAAACACGATCGTCAATGCAAACTACGCCAGAATGAAAGATTGCATAAAGTAAATTGGAGGAATGTGGAACATCATGGCTAATTTTCAAATTCCCGGACGTACTCCCTTTGACAGATATTTTATCGCGCCTGTTCCGCCAACCGGTGGACTTCCTCCATTCTTTTTGACGGTTGGCGCACACTCATATTCAAGCACGATAAATTTTGTTACCGATTCAGCAACATCTGCGGTTATGACAATCGGGCGTTACACTTCAATAGCTAGCGAACTTACCATAATGGCGGGAATGAATCACATTTACAAAAATTGCGTGACGCATTATCCGTTCGACGCGGGCGTACTTGTCAACGATTTTAATTCCTACGGGAAAAAATATTTGGTCAATGATATTCCTCATTCAAGGCGGCAGGACAATCACTACCAAGTTATAATCGGCAATGAAGTTTGGATTGGCATGAACGTGACGATTAACGCGGGCGTTAAAATCGGCAACGGGGCGATTATCGGTTCAAATTCATTTGTCGCAAAAGATATTCCGCCGTACGCAATCGTCGTTGGAAATCCTGCGCGGGTTGTGAAATATCGTTTCGACGAAGAGACAATTAAAAAACTTTTGGCGGTGCGCTGGTGGAATTGGGATATTGATAAGGTTTGTGCCAACGTTCATAAAATGTACGACGTTGAAAAATTTTTGGCTGAACATTATCGTCCGGAACTTGAACTTGTTCCACAAGACGGGCTGGGTCAAGAGGCTGAAAAATATCGTGCCGAAGGGCGCGACGTTTACACGTTCATTGCGGATTTTCGTTCGCCGCATCCTGTTTGGCGTCGTGTCCTTAGCGGGATTCTTTCTTCAAAGTTGAAAGACGCGGTACTTTTTTTCTTCATCGGTCATGGCGCAACGGATAAAGACTTAGCGGAGTTGCAAAATTTTCCCAACACAATGGAAAAAATCGTGAGCATGCCAATAATTAAATGCATCACACCGGTTGGCAGCGCGGTTTTTTCTCCGCACGTCTTGAGGACTTCGACGCACTTTATCACAAATCGCGAAATGGTTACGACGGAAGCTTTGGATTGGCTCTGGGGCACGAACGTAAAAATTATTTCCGCGTTGGACGAAGGAATTTTTGACGGTGAACCCCTCGTCGATTGGAACAAATTTAGTTAGCAGGTGTTAGGGACTAGGGGCTGGAAAAAAATTTCTAAACCCTAACCCCTAAATGAAAGGTTGTGTGCATTGGAAAAATCAAATTTGCCGCCGCGTCGCACTCGTTCAAAGAGTCGGCTGTTACTCTTTTTTCTCCTGCTGGTTTGTTTCGTGACTTCAGCAGTTGCGGGCGCAATGTTCGCCATGTCGAGCGGTCTTGATTCCAAAAGAAAAGTGCCCTTTACGCAGATTGAACGCGAAAGAGTAAACGAAAGCGAAGAATTAATCAAGGCTAAAGACAAGGCGACAATCTTAATTTTGGGAGTGGACATTCGCGAAGATGACGTTGGACGTTCAGATACAATGATGATTGCGACGATTGACCCGATGTATGATCAGGCGTCGTTGCTTTCAATTCCGCGTGACACCAGAGTAAGAATTTACGGCTACGGTTTCGACAAAATAAATGCCGCCTATGCTTATGGCGGTGAGCCGCTTGCCGAAAAGACGGTAGAAAATTTTCTCGGCATTGACATTGATCATTACGTGATTGTGAACGTTCACAGTTTCGTGAAAATTATTGACGCTATCGGCGGCGTAGATATTTACGTTCCCAAAAGAATGTACTACGAAGATCCTTGGGACGACGACGGCGGGCTTGTCATTGATCTTTATCCCGGTCGTCAACACATGGACGGAAAGACTGCCGTAACTTACGTTCGCTATCGTGATTCCGAAGGCGACATTGGAAGAGTTCAACGGCAACAGCAATTCATGGAAGCTTGCATGGATAAAATCACTTCGCCCGAAATTATCACGCACATACCTGACATTATTCGTGAAGTAATGTACGCCGTCGATACCGACATGACTTTTCGCGAACTTCTCGGTTTTGCGGGCGCACTTAAAGCCGCGCAGTCCAATGGTCTTGTGACTGACATGGTGCCCGGCTATCCTCTTTACATTGACGAGATAAGCTATTGGATTCCCGACGTGGAAGAAATTCAATACGCAATGGCGGAAGGTCTTGGCTTTTCAGTCGATGCAAATTTGAGACGCCGTACCGAACGCGTCGCCAATGAGTACCGCGATTCAATTCCGGATAACGCCGTAGAAATTCCCGAAGGCGCAGAAAATATTGGGACTTCTACCCGCCGCAACGTGGAACGTGATTACACTCGTTACGATTACGGCGATTATGACGACGCCAACAGTCGCAGAGAAAGTTCCGAAACGCATGAAGAAAATCGGCGCGTCAATTCCTATGAAAGAGAAAATTCCAGCTACGACAACGACAGAACGATTTCTCCGCGCCCTTCACAAAGTCAAAGTGCGTACGATTACGACTCCGGCGAATCGCGGCAAAGTTCCCGTGAAGAAAATTTGCGCGACGACAGAAACAGTTCACGTGAAACAAATTCGCGGCATTACGATGAGCAAAATTATTCAACCGACCGCACGAATGAAGAAACCAGAGCTTACGAAAGGCAGTACACCCGTGAAACTGAAACAAGGCGCGGAATTGAACACAATGAACCTTTCGACGTGCCGAGCCGTGACGATTCGGCGAAAACCCGTAACTGAAACGATTTTGATTTTTTAGAGCTTGGAGCTTTCAGCTTAAAGCAAATTAAAAACTATCGATCTATCGATCTATCGATCCATCGATCCATCGATCCAAGAAAGGAAAATCTTATGGCGAAAAAATCTGACAAGCAGTCGAAAGCTCCGGCAATTTCCGTTATCGTCGCAATGTACAATACCGCGCCTTACGTTGGGAAATGCCTCAACAGTCTTTTGGGACAAACGATGCAGGATTTTGAAGTTATCGTCGTGGATGATTTCAGCAGTGATAATTCGGTTGAAGTCGTCAACGAAATTGCGCCGAAGTTTGAAGGCAGATTGAAATTGATTCGCTTGAAAAAAAATAGCGGCTTTCCGGGATTGCCCAGAAATACGGCAATGGGAAGTGCGCGCGGCAAGTACATAACTTTTTTGGACAGCGACGATTTTTTTGCTGATAAGGCGTTGGCAGAAATTTACTCCGTTGCTGAAGAAATGGACGCGGACGTTATTCACTGCGAAAAATATTTGGAATATCACGCGGAAAAAAATCAAGCCGTCATAAAAACTTTTCAGCGCGGCGAAGTTGTCAAAGAACCGACGCTTGAGACGGAAGACATTGTTCAGCGCGTGGAAAAATTTATCAACTTTCGTATTCTGTGGTGGGCGTGCAACAAACTTTTCCGCAGAGATTTTCTTGTTAAAAACAACATACAATTTCCGAATATTACCGCGTGGGAAGATTTGGTTTTCGCCTTCACTTGTCTTTTGCGTGCGGAAAAATATGTGCGCGTGCCAAACGCAAATTATTTTTACAGAATCAGAAACGATTCACTTTCGCACAAAGGACGCGACGCATTCGAGATGACTTCAAATCTTATCGGCTCAATGAAGGCACTTGATAGGGCAATGGAGAAGACGCCGTCCATTGCGGGCAACGCGAAGATTCGCTACAAATTTATTGATTGGTATGTTCAGGCGCGATTGAAGACAATTTGCGACGGCGTTTACCGCGCAGATAAATGGTATCCTTACCAAATTAATGAAATTTTCCGCGAAAAATTTTTCTCAAAAAATATTTCGGATCAATCCGTTTTGTACTCATATTTTTTCACAATCGCGACGTTTAACAAAGAACTTTTGAAATTGAAGGACGCGGAAATTAAAAATTTGAAAGACCAAGTTAAAGAACTTCAGGATAAACTCTCTCAATCTGAAAGTCAAAAAATAAATGACCAGTTACCGGAAGACGAACGACCTCGTCAATAAAAAATTTTTAATGCTGTTCATGCCAACGCTCCTGTCATCCGTTTCGCTTTACGCAGGCACTATCTTGAGCGGAATTTTAGTCGGCAACTTGGTAAGTCCGGAGGCAATGGCGAGTATTTACGCATGCATTCCGCTGAATCAATTTGTTGTTTCGATAGCACTTTTGATTTCAGTCGGCGCGGCGGGAATGGTAAGCATTGCTTCGGGAAAAAATGATATTGAGCAGGCAAATTATATCTTCAGCAACATTTTGATTTTATCTTTTATCTTCGCGTTGTTGACGATTTTTTTGTTGTACCCGTTCATTCCGGAAATTGCGGAAATTTTATCTTCGGCTGAAGAGTTGCACAAAAATATTGAACGATATCTTTCAATTTTCATAATCAGGACGGCAATGCTCATCGTGATAACGGTCTGGCGATACTTGATTCGGATTGAAGGGCTCGCAAAAATTATCAGCGTGAGTTCAATTATCTCACAAGTTTTAAATATTTTGTTGACGATTTTTCTTGTGGGATTTTTGAGTTTGGGCGTGGTTGGCGCGGGCGTTGCGCTGTTGATAAGCGATTTTGTCGGCGGACTTTACATGTTCACGCATTACAATTTAACGAAGGAACGCAATTTAAAATTCATCAACATTTTCAAATTCGGAATGAAAAAATTTTTCGCGCAGACGATTCAAATTTTGAAATCCGGAGTGCCTGCCGCTACCGTGACAATTTTAGCGGGCTTGAAAGTCTGGATAATTTTTCGGATTTTGGGCGACATCGGCGGGGCAAATGCCGTAATTTTTTATTCAATTTGCATCACGGGAATTTCAGTAATGGGCGTGCTCGTAAATTCGTGTTGCGATTCGTCAATGGCGATTGTCGGCATGCTTTACGGCGAAAAAGATTTTTTGAGCATTCGCATGATGTTGAAATTTATACAAAAATTTTCTTTCACGTTGGCAGGAACTTTTGTCGGACTCGTCTGCATTTTTCCCGAAGTAGTTTTGCACGTGTACAACTTGCCGAATGATGCGATTGAATCCGGCGTTGTTGCACTAAGAATTTTTGCGCCGAGTTTGTTGGGCACTGCGTTTGTTGTTATCATGGCGAATTATTATTCGACGATTCAGCGGCGAAACGTGGCTACAATTTTATCTTTCGTCGAAGGAATTTTGGTAGTAGTTCCCGCCGCGCTGATTCTTTCGCAATTTTTTGGCGTCAATGGAGTTTGGGCGTCGTTTATTTTGGCTGAAGTTGCCGGATTTATTTCCGTGCTTGTCTACACGAAAAAATTTTACGGCAAGAAAAAAATTAAACTTGGCGACATTCTTTTGATTGACGAGACGGACCCGCGAACTTTTTATGACGTTTCGACAAAAGCGAACGAGGAAAACGCCGTAAAAATTTCTGCAGAGGCGATTGAAATTATTCGCGGCAAAAATTTTCCTGAAAAGGACGCAGTAAAAGTTGGTATCGCTCTGGAAGAATTTATCGTGAACGTCAAGCAACTTGCCAAAAATAAAACGCCCAACGTCGACGTAATAATTAAATTGGATGAAAATCAAAACGTCATGATTGTTCTGCGCGACGACGGCAAGGCGTTTAATCCGCTGGAGTACAAGCCGAATGACGAAGAAAATGTTTTCACTGACGGAATTGTTTTGATGAAGGCGTTGTCGAAAAAAATTCAATACAACCGCGTTGTCGGATTGAATCAACCCAGAAGTGAGAGTTAGATCGATAGATCGATGGATCGATAGATCGATGGATCGATGTATCGATGGATCGATAGTTTATTTCAGCTTGGAAATTTTCTACCAGCTACCAG
>JAFSXD010000109.1 GCA_017444245.1 Selenomonadaceae bacterium
AAGGTTGTGCTCTACCACTGAGCTACTTCCGCTTTCTGCAGTCGCTTGACTGACAACGCGTATTGTACTGTTTACGATTCAATTTGTCAAGAAAAATTTTTTGTTAGTTAGTTAGTTGGCTAGATCGCCAGATCGCCAGTTATGGAAGTGTTCTTCCAAAAAAAAATCGTACCACAGAGTAAACCGTAGTACGAAAGTTTTAATTGTTATTCGGATTTAAGATATTATTTTCCGGCAAGAATTTTGTAACCGTTGATTCTTTCTTCGGCGTCCTTCTGCGTCTTTGCAAAAAGTTCATCGGCGACGTCGGGGAAGTTGCGCTTAAGTGAAGAGTAACGAACTTCGCCTTGCAAAAATTCTTGGAACTTGCTGAAGTCCGGCTCTTTTGAATCAAGCGTGAACGGATTTTTTCCCTTCGCAATCAGCTCGGGATTGTAACGCCAATTCGCCCAGTAACCGCATTGAACGGCAAGTTTTTCCTCCAACTGACTTGAGCCCATGCCTTTGCGGATGCCGTGATTGATACAAGGAGCATAGGCAATTATCAGCGAAGGTCCGGGATATGCTTCAGCTTCGGTTATCGCCTTCATCAGTTGATTATTATCCGCGCCCATTGCAACTTGAGCGACGTAGACGTAGCCGTAACTCATTGCCATTCGTCCCAAATCTTTTTTCTTCGTCTTCTTGCCCGTTGCGGCGAATTGCGCGATAGCGGCGGCAGGAGTTGACTTGCTGGCTTGCCCGCCCGTGTTTGAATAAACTTCCGTGTCGAAGACAAAAACGTTTACGTCTTCGCCACTTGCCAAAACGTGATCCAGTCCGCCGTAGCCGATGTCGTACGCCCAACCGTCACCGCCAAGAATCCATTGCGAACGCTTAACGAAGTAATCACGATTGGAATAAATTTTGTTAAGTTGAGCGTCGTCACCTTTTTCAGTTTCAAGCAACGCCGTCAATTTTTCTGCGCGCTCACGAGTATTTTCACTGACGTTGAGATTTTCTTTCCAATCGACAAGCGCGGCTTTAAGTTCGTCGCTGATTTTTCCTTCAGCCAAAACTTTGTCGACTTCATCAGCCAACAATTCGCGAACAGCTTTAACGCCCATGAACATGCCAAGTCCATATTCCGCATTGTCCTCGAAAAGTGAATTGCCCCACGCAGGACCATTGCCTTTAGAATTTTTCGTGTAAGGCATTGCAGGTGCGGACGCACTCCAAATTGACGAACAACCCGTAGCGTTGGCAATCATCATTCTGTCGCCGAAAAGTTGCGTCAAAAGTTTTGCGTAGGGAGTTTCTCCGCAACCCGCGCACGCGCCGCTGAACTCGAACAAAGGTTTTTCAAATTGACTGCCGACCGTCGTAGTTTTGCGCAACGGATTTGGTTTAGGCACAACTTTATTTTCGTCAACACCGAAGTCAAAAATTTTCTGGCGTTGTTTTGCCGCATCGTTGAACGTGACCATTGTCAACGCTTGCTTGGGACAAACCTGCGCGCAATTTCCGCAACCTAAGCAGTCTTGAGTTGATACGGCAATGGTAACGTCGTACTTGCCTTTGGAAACTTTCAGCGGAATTGATTTGAAACCTTCAGGCGCGGTTTCTCTTTCCTCCGGCGTCGTCAAAATAGGACGAATTGCCGCGTGCGGGCAGACAAACGAACATTGATTGCAGCCGATACATTTTGTCTCGTCCCACTCGGGAACTTTGATAGCCGTGCCGCGTTTCTCGTAAGCCGTGCCGCCGACGGGGAAAGTTCCGTCCGCTTGTTCAACAAATTTGCTGACGGGCAACACTTCGCCTTCTTGACGATTCATCACGTTTTGAATTTCCGTAATAAATTCCGGCGGGTTAACTTGTTGCGGCTTTTGATTCATGCTCTCGTCGTCAACATCCCAAATGCTCGTGTCAACTTTGTGCAAAGCGGCAATACCTTGATCAATCGCGCCGCAGTTCATTTCGACAATCTGCGGACCTTTCTTGCCGTAGGATTTTTCAACCGCATCTTTGAGATATTTAACGGCGTCATCAATCGGAATGATGTTAGCAAGTTTGAAGAACGCCGCCTGCATAACCATGTTGAAACGTCCGCCAAGTCCTAAATCTCCCGCGATTTTGACGGCGTTGACGGTGTAAACGTTAATTTCATTTTCAATGATGTAACGTTTCATATACGGCTTGAGTTTGCGTCCAAGTTTTTCGTCGCTCCAATCCGTATTCAAAAGGAAAGTGCCGTGCGGTTTAAGTCCTGCGATAAGATTGTAATGGTGCACGTAACTTTTTTGCGAACAGGAAACAAAGTCAGCCTTCGTGACGAGGTAAGGCGAAGTTATCGGAGATTTTCCGAAACGCAAATGGCTCATGGTAATGCCGCCGGATTTTTTTGAATCGTAAGCGAAATAAGCCTGCGCGTACAAATCGGTATTGTCGCCGATAATTTTAATTGCGGATTTATTTGCGCCAACAGTTCCGTCTGAACCGAGCCCCCAGAATTTGCAAGCGGTTGTATCAGCCGGCGTTAAGTCGACGTCATGATTTTCAGTAACGAGTGATTTATTTGAAACGTCGTCATTAATTCCGATTGTGAAACCGTTCAACGGCTTGTCCTTCGTGAGTTCATGGAAGACAGCCAAAATTTGATCCGGAGTCGTATCCTTGCCGCCGAGCCCGTAACGCCCGCCGATAATTACGGGGGAAATTTCCGCGTCGTAGAAAGCCGCGCGAACGTCGAGGTAAAGCGGTTCGCCTGCCGCGCCTGATTCTTTTGTTCTGTCGAGGACAGCAATTTTCTTAACGTTCTTGGGAATTGCGTTGATGAAATGTTTGACGGAGAAGGGACGGTACAAATGAACGTTGACGACGCCAACTTTTTCACCGTTTTTGTTGAGATAATCTACCGCCTCTTGAACTGTTTGACAAACTGAACCAATGGCGACAATGACGCGGTCGGCATCTTCCGCGCCGTAGTAATCGAAAATGTGATGAGTGCGCCCCGTGATTTTTGAAACTTCCGCCATGACATTTTCCACAACGTTTGGAAGTTCGTCATAATATTTGTTCGCAGTCTCGCGCATTTGGAAATAAACGTCGGGATTTGTCGCCGTGCCGCGAATTACGGGATGATCCGGATTCAGCGCATTGCGGCGGAATTTATCTATAGCGTCGTAGTCAACAATTTTTTCAAGGTCAGCGTAATCAATTACTTCAATTTTTTGAATTTCATGTGACGTACGGAAACCGTCAAAGAAATTTACGAATGGAAGACGACCTTTGATAGCGGCAAGGTGTGCAACGGCGGACAAGTCCATTACTTCTTGAACGCTGGATTCTGCAAGCATCGCGCAACCCGTTTGACGCGTCGCCATTACGTCTTGATGATCTCCGAAAATATTTAACGTTGACGTTGCAAGTGCCCGCGCAGATACGTGAAAGACGCCCGGTAAAAGTTCTCCGGCGATTTTGTACATGTTCGGAATCATTAAAAGCAAACCTTGTGACGCCGTATAAGTTGTAGTGAGTGCGCCCGCCTGTAAAGAACCATGAACTGTGCCTGCCGCGCCGCCTTCGGATTGTAACTCTACCAAACGAACTTTCTGCCCAAAAATATTTTTGACGCCTTTCGCCGCCATTTCGTCCACTGATTCAGCCATAGGCGACGACGGCGTAATAGGGTAGATCGCGGCAACTTCCGTAAATGCATATGAAACATACGCGGCGGCCTGATTGCCGTCCATCGTCTTCATTTTTTTACCCATAACTCCTAAAAAACTCCTCTCAAAAATGAATCATGGGGGATTATAGCACGCGCCTATTCAAAAGTAAAATAACCTGTATCACAATTTTTCATACTAAGGAAGAGTTAGGGGTTAGGGGCTGGAAAAAATTTCTTCCCAAAAAGCTGAAACCTTTCACAAATCGCGGCAAACAAAATTTATTGCGCTACTTGTTTTGGTGTGCTACAATCACTTGAAAATTTAAAAGTAGGATAAAGATTTTTAATTTGGAGAGAGCCGATCATGCAAAAAATTCATAAAACATTCTTCAAGACAATAATCACACTCTTAACACTGGTATTGACGAACTTTACTGATGTTGAAAGCGCGGACGAATTTTTTATTTCCAAAGCTGAATCCGCGCCTTCTGCTAAAAACAAATTTGAAAAGTTGAAAGTTGGCTACGTCGTCAACACCGGTTTTATGTCTGAAGATCGACCGGGTCACACTGTCGGCTACGGCTACGAATACATGGAATTTCTCGAAAATTATATTCCATGCGAATTTGAATACATCGTCTTCGACGATTGGACAGATCTTTTAGACAAACTTGACACCGGCGAAATTGACATCATTCCAAATTTGCCGGGCGATCACAAATGGCTTATCAATGCAAAATCCACAGACCATGTCGTTGGACGTTTTCCAATGGAATTGGTCATCACAAGCGAACAAATTAAGCCGCAAATAAATTTGGCTCGCGTCAGGACAAATTACGATACGCCGGGACTTGACGAAGTTGCACGCGCTGAAGGATTCCAATACAATCTCATAAATTACAAAACTTATCAAGATATCGTTAATGCTTATGAACGCGGCGAAGTCGACGGCTACGTTGACGCCATGCTTTTCTACAGAAAATCTAAACCTACTTACGCAGTTTTCGACAGACAAAATTACCGGCTGTCCGTCCGCGCAGATCGTCAAGACCTTTTAGACAGATTGAATTGGGCAATGGATCAGCTTTTGTTGGATCAATCCGATATTCGCGACGTGTTGAAGAGAAAATATTTTCTCAAGGAAGGTTTTCCGTTGCTTTTGAGCCGCGACGAAAAAAATTTTTTGGCGGAGAAGAAAAAACTTCGTACCGCCGTTTTGTTCTACCAAAAGCCGCGCGTTTATTATGACGACGAAGGAAATTTAAGCGGACTTATGGTCGACATCATCAACAGAATTTCTGAAGATTTAAACGTAGAAATTGAAATTGTCGAAACAAAATCCTATGAAGAAGCCAGAGATTTAATTCAGAACGGCGAAATTGATTTCATTGCCGACGCAATTTCCGATTTCAGCTGGGCAGAAAAATATAACATAAACCCGACGCAAAAATTTTTTCAAATGGATTACGTTCCCGTGACGCGCGAAAATTATGTTTTGGAGTCTTCAAAAAATCCTAAAGTTGCTTGCGTTGACGGAATGTTTTACACGATGAATTTCATTGAAATGAATTTCCCGAAAGAAAATATTGTCTATCTGCAAAATTTTGAAGAATGTTTGAAAGCCGTCAATAATGGGCGCGCCGACGTTGTTTATGTCAATCGCGATTCGGTTTACTCCTTTATCGATTCGGCGGGAACTTACGATTTGGAAGTTGGCGCAGTTTCCGCTTACAGTCAATCGGTTGGGCTCGGCACAAATTTGAACGGCGACTTGAGACTTTGGCACATCCTCAACAAAGAAATAAACCATATCGACGTAAGCTGGGTTCGCGACATGCTGGCGAAACATCAGCAAACTACAAGCGCGATTAACTGGAAAAGAATCGCCTATCACAATATTTTTGCGATAGTTTTGTTTGCAATTTTCTTGACTGTGATAATCGGCGCGTACATTTACAAACGCAACATTAACAAGAAAAATTTTGAAATGGTTCAGCGCATGGCGTACACCGATTTCAGATACAACTTGCCGAATGTTCGTTGGCTTGAAAAAGAAGTTCCCGCCACTTTCCAAAAGTTGAAAGAGGAGCAACCCGAGCTGAAAACTTTTTTTGCCGTCTTCTCCATGATGAGCAACGCAGTTATGACGCAAAATCTTGGTTATAAAATTATGGACAGTCAATTTCGCGTGTTGGCAAACGGTTTGAAAACTTCCGAGCCGGTAATTTTTATTGCGGCGGGAATTGACGTTGGTCACTTGATTTGTTTCTGTAAATCTGAAAGTGACGAAAAAATTTTTGATTGGGCGACAAAAATTATTGAAAGTTACAGCTACATGGACACCGCCGACGCCAACGCAAGAATTGTTATTCACATGAAGGCGGGCATTAGTCGTTACGATGAAAATCTTGACATTAATCAGGCAATCGGGCGGGCGGTTATCGCTTGTCAACAAAATGCAAGCAACGAAGTTAAATTGTTCGATGAAAAGTTGGAAGAGACTTTGACGACGGAACATGACATTGAAAATCGAATGATTTACGCGCTGGAAAATGACGAGTTCAAAGCGTGGTATCAGCCGAAGTACGACATTAAGACGCGTCGAATTGTCGGAGCAGAAGCTCTTGTGCGTTGGATCAGTCCGGAGACGGGATTCATGTCGCCGGGAAAATTTATTCCGCTCTTTGAACAAAACGGTTTTGTCATACAGGTTGACTACTACATTTTGGAAAAAACTTGTCAGCTGCAACGTGAACGTCTTGACGCGGGCAAAGAAGTTGTCCCCATTTCCGTGAATCAATCGCGCCTGCACATGACGGAGGACGGTTACCTTGATAAAATGCGGGCGATTATTGAGAAATATAATTTGCCGCCGAATTTGATTGAACTGGAGATAACCGAAACAATGTTTGGCGACTTCGACAAAAAAGCCGCGCGACAAAATGCGGAGCGAATTATTACGGGGCTCAAGGAAATTGGATTCATGATTTCCGTCGACGACTTTGGCGCGGGCTATTCGTCGTTCAGTTTATTAAGCAGTTTGCCGATGGATATTTTGAAAATTGACAGGTCTGTTTTGACGGGCGCAGACACTTCGCAAAAGATGAAAAAAATTCTTGGCAAAGTCATTGAGCTTGGTCAATCGCTGGGAATGGGCGTCATTTGTGAAGGAATTGAAACTGTCGAAGAAGAAAATTTACTCTTGAGTTTGGGCTGTCGTTACGGGCAAGGATTTTTGAACGCCAAGCCCATGCCCGTCAATGATTTCATTGCTTTCTTTGAAAAAAGAAATGCGGAAGTTTCAGCAAACGGATTTTGAAAAATTTTTTCTTGAAATATTTCTTCGGCAAAAAATTTTTGTCGAAGATTTTTTTTGCCTTCCAAAAAGATAAGTGTTAAAATTTCTTGGCGGAAAAAAATTAGCGGAGGAGTGTTTGCAGTTAGTGTTTGAATATGAATTTATGCGCAACGCACTCTGCGCGGTTTTGCTTGTCACGCCGCTTTTCGGAATACTTTCAACAATGGTTGTGTCGAATCGAATGGCTTTTTTTTCTGATTCGTTGGGGCACGGCGCGTTCACGGGGATTGCGATAGGCGCGTTGATTGGCGTCGACGAAGAAATTTTTGGACTGCTGGGATTCTCAATTTTATTTGCGTTGCTCATCACGTACATAAAAAATAAAAGTCACAGCGGGGCAGACACAGTCATTGGGGTATTCAGTTCAACGGCGATTGCGGCGGGCTTAATGATAATGTCGACGGGCGGGCAGTTCAACAAATTTTCGCGTTTCTTAATCGGCGATTTGTTGAGCATTTCCCGCGAAGATTTGATTAATTTATCCGTCGTGTTTGTCGTGGTTTTAATTTTGTGGGCGGTGATGTTCAATCGGCTTTTGATTTCGTCGGTGAATAAAAGTTTGGCGCGAAGTCGCGGGATAAATACTTACGCAGTTGAATCAATTTTCGCGGTGATGTTGGCGGTTGTGGTTGCGTTAAGTATTCAATGGGTAGGAATTTTGATAATCAACGCGCTTTTGGTTTTGCCTGCGGCGGCGGCGCGGAACGTCACGAACTCCGTCAAGCCGTATCACATTTTGAGTGTGGCTGTTGCGTTGAGTTCGGGGGTTGTCGGTTTGGTTTTGGCTTACGAATTAAATTCGGCGGCGGGGTCGACAATCGTTGTTTGTTCAGCTATAATCTACTTCGTCACTTTGGCATTGAAACCGCGATTTGTTAAGTAGATCGATGGATCGATGGATCGATAGATCGATAGAAATTTTTTTTGCAAGCTACAAGCTACAAGCTAATAAGGAGGAAAAACATGTTAAACATTATCGAAACAGAATTGAGCGGCGTCAAAATAATTGAGCCGGAAGTTTTTGGAGATTCGCGCGGCTGGTTCATGGAAAGTTGGTCGCAACACAAATTTGAGGCGGGATTAATTTACATTGACTTCGTGCAGGACAATCATTCTTTTTCCGCGCAGAAGGGAACTTTTCGCGGCTTGCATTACCAGCTTAATCCAATGGCGCAGGCAAAACTTGTTCGTTGCACGCGCGGCGAATTGCTCGATATTGCCGTTGACATTCGCAAAGGTTCACCGCAATTCGGCAAGTGGACTTCCGTGATTTTGTCGGCGGACAATAAACGTCAACTTTTAATTCCGCGCGGATTTGCGCATGGATTTTTGACGCTGACTGATAACGTCGAAGTTCAGTACAAAGCGGACAATTATTACGCGCCGAAATGCGACGGAAATATTTTGTGGAGCGATCCGCAGATTGGTTTGCAACTTCCATTTGAGCCAACAATTTTGTCTGACAAAGATAAAAACGCGCCGACACTTCAAGAGCGCATGGATCGCGACGAAATTAATTTTGTTTTTGAGCAGCGGGGTACACTCTTATGAAAATTGTTGTTACGGGCGGCGCGGGTTTCATCGGCAGTAATTTTGTTTACTACCTGCTGGAAAATCACGCGGAAGATTTTGTAATTTGCTACGACAAATTGACTTACGCGGGCAATCTTGAAACGCTCAAAGACGCGCAGGAAAATCCCAACTTCAAATTTATTCGCGGCGATATCGCTGACCGTGAACAAGTTTACAAAATGTTTGAAGAGGAAAAGCCCGACGTCATTGTATATTTTGCGGCAGAAAGTCATGTCGACAGATCGATTGAAGAGCCGGAACTTTTTTTGCGCACAAACATAATCGGCACGAGTGTTTTGCTTGACGCTTGCAAAAAATTTGGCATTAAACGTTTTCATCAAGTTTCAACTGATGAAGTTTACGGCGACCTTCCTTTAGACCGCCCCGATTTATTTTTCACGGAGAAAACGAATTTGCACACGTCCAGCCCGTATTCGGCTAGTAAAGCGTCTGCTGATTTACTTGTACAAGCCTACATGCGCACGTACAAAATTCCGGCGACAATTTCTCGTTGCTCCAACAATTACGGACCGTATCATTTTCCGGAGAAATTAATTCCGCTGATGATTATCAACGCTCTCAACGGAAAAAAATTGCCCGTCTATGGAGTCGGCGCGAATGTTCGTGATTGGCTGTTCGTCGAAGATCACTGCGCGGCAATCGATTTAATTTTGCGCAAGGGAACAGTCGGCGAAGTTTACAATATCGGCGGACACAACGAACGTACTAACCTTGAAGTTGTGAAAACGATTTTAAAAATTTTGGGCAAGGGCGAAGATTTGATAGAGTTCGTAACTGACAGAAAAGGGAACGACTTGCGCTATGCAATCGACCCGACGAAAATTGAAACTGAACTCGGTTGGACGCCGAAAACGAAATTTGATGACGGCATCAAGAAAACTGTTGCTTGGTACTTGGACAATCGCGACTGGTGGGAAAAAGTTATCAGCGGCGAATACCAAAATTATTACGCGAAAATGTACGGCAACAGGTGACGCCATGCCAACATATTCGGAGCTTTATCGTCTTCTGAAAAAACACGGTTGCTATTTCGTAGAGCATGGCACAAATCACGATAAATGGTACAGTCCGATAACCGACAGAAATTTTTATGTGCCACGTCATAGTTCACAAGAAGTTAAACCGGCAACACTAAGGAAAATTCTTAAAGACGCAGGCATAAAATGAATTGGAGGGATTTTTATGAAAGGCGTTTACCCATGCATTTTAATTCCCGAGAAAGTTGGCGGATTTTCTGTAATATTTCCGGATTTTGCAGGAGCTACTCAAGGTGAAACTTTGTTGGAAGCATTGGAAATGGCGGAAGATTTTTTAGGATTCGCCGTAACCTCAACCATTGACGACGGCTTCAGCATTCCCGAACCTACCGCGTTGAAAGATATTGTTATCGAAGACGAAGACGCTTTTACTTCGTGGATAAGATTTGATACCGATGCTTATCGTAAACTGCTTGAGGAAAATAAAGCGAAAGAATCAGCCGCCAAAACTGAACCGTCGACAGGCGCGGCATAAATTCAGAGGTGAAAATTTTTGAATAGAGTTTACAATTTTAATCCCGGTCCCGCAACTTTGCCGCTTGAAGTTTTAAAAGAAGTTCAGGCGGAATTTTTGAACTTTGACGGATCGGGAATGTCAATCGTTGAAATTAGTCATCGCTCAAAACCTTATGAAAAAGTTCATGAGCAAACTAAGGCGGATATTCTTCAGCTCATGAATTTGGGCGACGATTACGAAGTACTTTTCATACAGGGCGGCGCGTCATTGCAATTTGCCATGATTCCAATGAATTTTGCGACGAAGGAAAAATTTGGAAGTTACGCAGTGACAGGAATTTTTTCCCGTAATGCGTACAAGGAAGCGGAGAAATTGGGCGTTGGAAAAATCGCCGCGTCGACTGAAACAGAAAATTTTTCGCGCGTTCCTCGTCAAGACGAATTGAAAATCGAAAGTGACGCCGCGTATTTTCACATTTGTTATAACAACACGATTTACGGGACAGAATTTCATTACACCCCCGAAGTCGGTGACGTGCCGCTTTTCGCTGACATGTCCTCCGATATTTTCAGCCGTCCTGTTGACTTCAAAAAGTTTTCGCTGATTTACGCGGGCGTCCAAAAAAATCTTGGACCTGCAGGCGTCGTTATCGTTGTTGCGAAAAAATCTTTGATTGAAAAAAGTTTGGAGACGCTCCCGACGATGTTGCGTTACGATACTTTTTACAAAAAAAATTCTCTGTACAACACGCCGCCCGTTTTTTCGATTTACGTCGTCGGAAAAGTTGTGCAGTGGATAAAAAAATACGGCGGGCTTGCGGCAATGGCTCAACGCAATTTGAAGAAAGCGACGTTGCTTTACGGCGTGATTGATGAATCGGAAGGTTTTTACAAGGGGCACGCGCAGAAGGACAGCCGCTCGTTGATGAACGTGACTTTTCGTCTGCCGAATGAAGAGCTTGAGAAAAAATTTGTGGCGGAGGCTTTGGAAAATAATTTGAGCGGAATCAAAGGGCACAGGCTTGTTGGCGGAATGCGCGCGTCGATTTACAACGCAATGCCGCTTGAAGGCGTCGAAATGCTTGCGGAGTTCATGAGAAAATTCCGCCGCAAAAATCTTTCCTCTACAAGCTACCAGCCACAAGCTACAAGCTAAAATGAAATCTTTTTTAATCGGACTGCAATTTCTAACGCGAATATCCGTTGAACGACAAACGGAATGGACTGAAGAAAATTTTGGCAGGTCGGTAAAATTTTTCCCGTTGATAGGCGCGATTGTTGGGATAATTGCAAGCGTCTTGACGGGATTTTTTTTCTTTGTGACGGACGGAAATTTGCCGACACTCACGGGCGCGATCGCCTTTGCCTTGCCAATACTTTTGACGGGCGCAATTCACTGCGACGGGTTTATAGATTCAGTCGACGGATTATTTTCAGGACGTGAACGCGAAAAAATTTTGGAGATAATGAAGGACAGCCGCATTGGCGCATTCGGGGCGGTGTCTTTGGTTTTACTTTCTGCGCTGGAAATTTCTGCGCTCGTCGAATTGGCGCGATTGTCAATAAAATTTTTTTTGGCGGGAATTTTTTGTGCGCCGATAATTTCACGGTTGATGATGGTCGTCACGATTGGGAAATTTCCTTACGCGCGACGTGAAGGCATGGGCAAGGCTTTTGCAAAGTTCACGACGCGACGGACAATTTTTTTTGCATTTGCCACGACGCTGATAATTTTGTTGCCGTTAATTTTCGTTGACGAAAAAATTTTTTTGACGGCGATGTTTGCGTTGGTCTTCGCATTGGGATTTACATTTTACTTTGGAAATTTCGCGCAAAAAAAAATCGGCGGCGTGACCGGCGACATTTACGGGGCAGTCTCGACGCTCGTTGAATTGATTGTGCTGATAATTTTTTCCTTCGCTCCGCTGATTTAGACGTTGTAATTTTGGTGCTTGTACAAAATTTTAGTCGAGTCACCAGAATTTTTTTCTTTCAACAGAAGAGTGTACTTAGTTTGAAATTTGGTGTAATCGCGATCCGTCAACGGAAACATTGAGCAGACGTAGAAATTTTTTTCGTTGAATCTTTCGTTAATTCCATCATCTACCAAGAACGAAAGTACAACCGTCGCTACCGTCTCGTCGACAGAACTTTTTATAACGTACGACGCTTTTGTTATGTTGGTGCGTCCCCTGACATTTTTCGGATCATAGCCGAAAAAATTTGCGTGATTGCTGTCTACTAATTTCTCAAGTTGAATTAAAGCTTTCACTCTCTCCAAAATACTCTCTGCGCGTATTTTGTTGTCATTTTTATTTTTGGCGTCGCTGACGTAATTTCCAACGGTGTCGTCCGTAATTTTTCCGTCTATGACGTCGTGAAAAAAGCGATTGCTTTTTATTTTGTAAGCATGAAATTGATTCAGCTTGTGAAAGCCTGATAAGTGAAGAAAGTTATCTTCACGGAATGACAAAATTATCGTGTGCGCCTGCTTTTTTCTGCCAATAACGATTCTATAATTGACAGGCAAAAGATTTTGAAAGGCAATTGCCGCCTCGTAGATGTAATTACTCAACTTACACGCCTCCTTCAAAAGGTAACAAAAATTAAATGAGGTTGCCGAAAGAGAACCAACAACCTCACCTTAAATTCAACATTATCAGAAAGTTTATTCTGTCTGCAGAAATTTTCGCATAGTCAGCTTGAGGAAAAACTTGAAAAACCCTTCCAAAAAGCTCAACTAGACACTGCACGCTGACACAGCCCCTAGCATCACAGCTCAACTGGTACTCAAAACCGTCACCAGTCCTCTTTCAGTTTCCTGCATTCTAGCATGATGAATTTTTATCTGTCAAGAGGGGAAAATATTTTTTTTGGATGGCGGCTTTAAATTTTTCTGCGGGGCGATGGGTTGACGCAAGAAAGCTTTTCGTGTTGATATTTGCAAATTGGCAATGTATAATTCAATCGTTTATTGACTGCGAATAAATGTTGTGGGGGCGAAGGCTTGAGAACTTTTGAGAAGTGGCAAGGTTGCGGCAATGATTTTGTAATAATCGACAGTCGCCGCGATGAAAAAATTGATTCGGCGGAAAAAATTTCTAAGATTTGTGACAGGCACTTTGGAATTGGCGCGGACGGCGTGATTTACGTTTTAAATTCTGATGTGGCTGAAGTGCGCATGAGAATTTTCAACGCGGACGGCTCGGAAGCGGAGATGTGTGGAAATGGCATTCGTTGTTTCACAAAATTTTTGCTGGACGGCACGGAAAAAAATAATTTAACTGTTGAGACGGGCGCGGGTATTTTAAGCATGAATCTGCGCGGCGAACTCGTGACAGTCAACATGGGTGAACCGATTTTGTCGGCGGATAAAATTCCTGTCGAAGGTTACGGCGGCGGACACGTGATAAGTGAGCCGCTTGAAGTCGACGGGAAAAATTTTTTGATAACTTGCGTGTCAATGGGCAATCCGCATTGTATAATATTTGTCGACGATTTGCGTACAATAGAATTAGAAGAGCTCGGAAAAAAAATCGAACGTCATGAAATTTTTCCAAAACATGTAAACGCGGAATTTGTTCAGCGCGTCGGAGAAAATAAATTGCGCATGAGAGTTTGGGAACGCGGAAGTGGAATTACGCTTGCTTGCGGAACGGGAGCTTGTGCGGTTGCCGTTGCCGCGAATTTGAACGGATTGGCTGACAAATCTTCTGATGTGATTTTGGACGGCGGCACGTTGCACATTGATTGGCGTGAAGATAACCACGTTTTCATGACCGGCGCGGCGGAAAAAATTTTTGTCGGAGAATTTTAAATAGTGAAGAGTTTTTTCCCGCCCACTAAAAAATTATTTGATTCGAGACAGGAGGAAGTTTATATGGCAAAAATGGTGAACGTTGGTTACAGCAACATGGTTTCTGTCGACAGAATCATTGCGGTAATGACGCCGGAGGCTGCGCAAACCAAACGTGTCGTTGCGCGTGCGAAAAACGAAGGAAAATTTCTTGACGCGTCGCACGGTCGCCGTACGCGCTCTGTAGTCATCCTTGACAGCGGACATGTCGTCTCTTCGGGTTACACCACTGCAACAATCAGCGAACAAATTTCACGGAATGAACTTGCGGGTATTAGGGAGCGTGACGAAAAAGATGACAACGACGATGACGAAGGGTCTCTTGATGGTGATTTCCGGAGCTAGCGGAACGGGCAAGGGAACTGTTTGCAAAAAATTACTTGACGACATTCCGGAAATTTTTTATTCAATTTCTGCGACAACGCGCAAGCCACGCCCCGCCGAAGTCGACGGACGAGAATATTTTTTCATCAGTTCGGAAAAATTTCAAACGTGGATCGCCGAAGAAAAATTTTTGGAGTACGCAGAAGTCTACGGAAATTTTTACGGGACTCCCGCCCACGTAATTGAAGAGAAACGCAACGAAGGCGTCGATGTGCTTTTGGAAATTGACGTGCAAGGCGCGTTGAAAGTCATGGAAAAATGCCCCGACGGCGTCTACATTTTTTTGTTGCCCCCTTCGATTGATGAACTTTGTAACCGAATCACGAATCGCGGCACCGAATCGCCGGAAGTTTTGCAAAAAAGAATTCAATCCGCGAAAAATGAAATTGACACGGGGAAAAAATATCAATACGTCGTTGTGAATGATTCGGTTGACGCGGCAGTTGAAAAAATAAAATCGATAATCGCCGCCGAACATTGCAGGACAAAAAATAATTTGAATTTGTTTAGATCGATAGATCGATAGATCGATGGATCGATGGGAGCTTTAAGCTTTAAGTTTCAAGCTCTATTGAAGGAGTAAGTAAAATTGAAAGTATCTTCAACACCGAGCATGGTAAATCCCTCAACGGATGACATGCTTAAAAAAATTTCCAGCCGTTACACTTTGGTTGTGCTTGCGTCGAAACGCGCCCGCCAACTTTTGGAGGGGAAAAAGTGTCACGTGGAAAACGTCAGCACCAAGTACGTCACTAACGCAATGGAAGAAATTTTTGAAGGCAAAGTAACTTTTAATGAGCCAAGCATTTAACGAATTGCCATGAACAAATTAGAAGGAAAAAAAATTTTAATTGGAGTGACCGGCGGAATTGCCGCGTACAAGTCAGTTGAAATTGCAAGCCGCTTGAAAAAAATGGGCGCGAATGTTCGAGTTGTGATGACGCGGGCGGCGACGGAATTTGTCACGCCAAGAACTTTTCAAGAAATTACTCAAGCCCCCGTAGCCGTTGAAATGTTTGACGACGTGATTAACTTTGAAAAAAATCATATCGCGTTGGCAAATTTCGCGGACGTTGTACTTATCGCACCGGCTACGGCAAATTTTTTGGCGAAGGTTGCGCACGGAATTGCCGATGATTTGTTGACGACGACGATTTTGGCGACGCCCGCGCCGTTAATTTTCGCACCGGCAATGAATACCGTGATGTTTGAAAATGTTGCGACGCAGGAGAATTTGAAAATACTTGCGGCACGCGGCATAAAAATTATTGAACCTGCGACGGGCAGATTGGCTTGCGGCACGACGGGCAAAGGTCGATTGCCTGAACCCGAAAAAATCTGCGCGGAGATTTTAAAATTTTTCAACGTCACTGAAGTTGCGGACGAGAAATTTCAATCGACGGTAACAGTTTCATCATTTTTCGGCGAAGTCATGACGGTAACTGATGAGCTTGAACGGCTGAACGGGAAAAAAATTTTAGTGACTGCCGGCGGAACTCTTGAGCCGATAGATCCCGTGCGATACATTGGGAATCGCTCAAGCGGGAAAATGGGCTACGAAATTGCGGCGGCGGCACGGCGACTCGGCGCGGAAGTAATTTTGGTTTCCGCAAAAAGTTCATTGCCTGCACCAAACGATTTGACTTTCATTCAAGTTGAAACTGCTGAAGAAATGCGCGAGGCAGTGTTAAAAAATTTTGACGCGGTCGACGCTGTGATTATGGCGGCGGCAGTTTCAGATTACCGCGTAAAAAATATTTCCGCGCAGAAAATAAAAAAGTCCGCCGACACTTTGACGCTGGAACTTGTGAAAAATCCTGACATCTTGAAAGAGTTGGGGCGGCTAAAAAAATCTCAAGTGCTTGTTGGTTTCGCGGCGGAAACGGAAAATCTTTTGGAGTACGCGCAGAGAAAACTTGAGGAAAAAAATCTTGAAATGATTATCGCTAATGACGTGACGGCGGAGGGCGCGGGCTTCTCTGTGGAAACGAACATTGCAACTTTGATTTATCGCAACGGTAAGATTGAAAATTTCCCCAAGATGACGAAAGCCGAATTGGCGGAAAAAATTATCGGGCGCGTTGCAGAATTTTTTTAGACACGGATAATAATTACTGTCGTCACAAAATAATTTCTGAATTTTAGACAAAGACTTTTTTTCTACGATAACACTAAGACGAAAAATTTTTAATCCGTAGCTCTTACGGATTTTTTTATACGAACATTCAAGGGGTGAAACTCATGGCAACAGCTCAAGACGTTATAAAAAATTTCATGAAGTCGCTGGACAATACAACTTCAAGCGGAACGGCGGCACTGGACGAGGCAGTTAAATCCGTCTCAAATTTCAGCAGTTGGTCGGAATTAACTCAAACTATGGTGAAAGATTGCCAAGCGTACGACGGCGATTATGCGAACTTTTTAAAAGTTGCGTGCAACATCGTACTTGACAACGAAGACACGGGCGCGATATCCGGTTCGGACGCGGGAACTTCGACGACGAAAAGTGCGGAAAGCGTCGTGCCTGAATCCGGTTCGATAACTTATCCCACGACAAATACTTTCACGATTCAAGGATTAACCGTCACAGTTCCAAAGTTGGACACGTTGAGTGATGACGAAAAATTTATCGTCGGCGCGCTTTACACGTGGTGGATTGATTCTTCATTGACGCTCATCAACGATTCTTTCGGCATGAATTTTCAAGAGGCGGGGACTACCGTCAAGGAACTGGACATTCAATTTTACGACAATGACAGCGATGGACGAATGGCTTACACTTCCTACAGCACTACGCAAAAATGTACCGAACTGCACTTGAAAATAAATTTGCATTACTTCGACGGAATAGATACGACAAATCCCAACGGCGTGGGAAATTCTTCTGCGCTGACTTATCTCGACAGGACGATTGCTCATGAAATGGTTCACGCGGTTATGGCGGCGAACGTCGACTACTTCAACAATTTGCCGACTTCGTTCAAGGAAGGAATTGCGGAACTCGTTCATGGCATTGACGACAAACGAAGAGATCGGATTCAAAATTTGGCGACGTTGCACACTTCCCTGCAGAGCGCGTTGAACGGCAGCGGAACGAACAGCTACGCGGCGGGATACATGGCGTTGCGTTATCTTGCCAAGCAGGCGGCGACGGGGCGCGACCCTTCAGACGATATTGTTGTAAGCACTTCGTCAGACACTTCAACGACGGGCATCATCACTCCTTCGACGGACACTTCTTCAACTTCAACGACGACGACCGTAAGCGGCAGTGCAACGTTCAGCGGAACAACTTTAAACGTTGTCGGCGAATTTACGGAAGATATTTGGTTGAGCACAATGGATTTGGTGAGAAATACCGTCAGCCACTACGCAAACGTCGACACGTTAACCATTGACGCGACGAATTTAACTTCACGAATAATTCTTGCGGGCAACGATAACAATAATACAATTCGCTCCGGACGCAACGGCGCAAGTATTTGGGGCGGTGCTAATGGCGATGACGTTTTAGTTGGCGGCGATTCGCGCGACATGTTCTGGTATTCGGCGGGCGGCGGCAGTGACGAAATTTTAAACTTCAGGGGCGGCACTGCTGATGAAAGCGACGTGTTGACTGTCATGGATAATTTTTCTGTCAATCGCGCGGACGGAAATTTAAATTTCAACATGAGCGACGGCGGAAATCTCTCCGTGTACGTCGGCACAAACGTTGCGCAATCCATTCAGTATTCTGCGGACGGAAAAAATATTATCAAAGTCAAAGTCGGCAACACCAATTCGGAAAATAATTTCACTTACCAAAATGACATGTACTATCTCGGCGGCAACGGCATTGATACTTTGAGCGTGGAAGATTCGGTTGGCTCTGCGTCAATTTTTTTGACTGATTCACACTTCGCCAACATCAACGTCATTGACGCAAAAAATTCTTCCGCGCAGAATGTTCTTGCAGGAAATAATCTTGACAATGAAATTATTGTCGGCGCGGGCAACTGTTCACTTTGGGGCGGCGAATCAGGCTCAAATGACACGCTCACCGGCGGCGACGGCTCAAATATGTTTTGGTACGGGCTGGGCGAAGGCAACGACGTTGTTGAAAATGCGAACGGCAACGACGTAATTTTCTTGTACAACATTTCTTTGGGCGAAATAAATTCTTTTGAAGATATTCAAAACGGCGTGAAGTTGAATTTCAGCGCGGGAAGTTTGACTATCAACGGCGACGGCTCAAGCGTGCGGCTGGGCGACGGTTCATCTTATCGTTACGACAAAAATTCTTCGTCGTGGGTTTAAGAGTTAGGGGAAAAATTTTCCGTCAACTATCGATCCATCGATCTATCGATCCATCGATCTATCGATCCATCGATCTATCGATCCATCGAT